>NZ_LDUL01000052.1:0-110603 GCF_001043615.1 Burkholderia sp. LK4 | reverse complement strand
CGACGCGCTCATGTTCTCCTGGCCGCCCGCGATCACGATGTCCGCGTCGCCCGCGACGATCGCGTTCGCCGCCAGCATCACGGCCTTCAGGCCCGAGCCGCACACCTTGTTGATCGTCATCCCCGGTACTGCCGTCGGCAGCCCGGCCTTGATCAGCGACTGCCGCGCCGGGTTCTGGCCCGAGCCGGCCGTCAACACCTGGCCCATGATCACTTCGCTCACCTGCTCGGGCTTCACGCCCGCGCGCTCCAGCACCGCGCGGATCACCGTCGCGCCCAGTTCGGGCGCCGCAATCTTCGCAAGCGAACCGCCGAATTTGCCGACCGCGGTCCGCGCGGCCGATACGATTACTACGTCCGTCATGTCCAGTTCCTGCATTGAAATCAGTTCGTCGTTCCGACGCCGGTGCGAGCCGGTCTCGGCCGGCGAACGCGCCCCCGGGCCATCCGGCGCGGTAGCGGTCGCATGCCTCCGTACGGCGAACCGCACCCGTTCGCACGGGCGGCACACCAGCACGGCTCGCCGGGTCACCGGCGCGTTGCGGCAGACCGGACGCGAGCCGTACACCGCGCGGCACACGCGGCGTCCGGCGCCATCCGGCGCCGATCAATCGTGTCGCGCCCGTGCGCGACACATGCTTGCGCGGCTACGCGATCACGCAGCCGATTCGCGGGCGGCCGCGACGTCCTTGCGCGCTGCGGCCGCCGTTTGCTTCGCACCACGCGTTGCCGTTTCGCTGACCGCGTCGAAGCCGCTCTGGGCGGCTTCGATCGCCTGCCCCGTCGCTGCGCGTACGGAGTCGGCCGCGGCGGTCGCCGCGGACAACGCCGAGTTCAGCGCGGCCACCACCGGCGCCGAGCCGGCCGGCGCGTGCTTCGACAGCTCGCCCAGCACGTCCTTCAGGCGCTTGTCGTTCTGTTCGTATTGGGCTTGCGCGACCTTTGCCCATTCGGATTGCGTCGACACCGCGATGTCGAACAGGTGGCGGCCGTAGGACACGGCCTTGCCGGCCGCTTCCTGCGGCACGGCGATCTGTTGCGCGAAGCCCGCGGCCGGATTGCTGCTGTTGAACGCGTTCTTCAGCTTGTCCTCATATTCCTCGAGCGCCGTCCGGGCCGCTTGCAGGTTGAGTTCGACGACAGCCTCGAAACCTTGGATAGCCGGACGGGCGATCGCAAACCACGCGGCGATACCGGACTGATAATCGGCGTTGAGTTTTTCGGGGGCAAATACGGACATCGGGCACGCTCCTGTTGGCAATGCGAGAGACGACGTAAGGAAAATCGGAAGCCGGTTCGATAGCAGACTTCCTTATTGACAACCCGCCACTCGTTTGAGTACGGGAGGTTGAAGGAGCCCATTCTAGATCGATTAATTGTCAATTAAATGGCATTAATGCTAGGTGTAAACCCCTAATCTAATCCCGGGCGACCGCTGGAACCCGTGATGCGCCGACATCGCAGACGGGACGGCGCTTCACTCTGTCCCGCAATGCATTTTTACCTTTTTACAGGATAGCCGATCATGACGTCGCGCAACATTTACCAATTCATTATTCCGTTTATTAGAAAACCGGCGCACATTGAAAATGGAGCAGTCGCTTATGTAATCGTTTTTTCCGGATTTATTATGAAATCGTTTTCGGGATTATTAATGACGAAATCAATGATCGGACGAATTGCGGGTCGCAATAAAAAAACGGCCGCATGATGCGGCCGCGTGCGGGTCAGGCAGGCGCGGAAGATCAGCCGGCCAGTTCGCGATGCAGCGCGAGGAACTCCTGCGCGAGCTTGTGCCCGGGCTCCAGATGGATCACCGGCCTGGACTGCTGATGCGACTCGCGGATCTTCACCGAGGCCGACAGCTTCGACGCGAGCACCGGCAGCCCTTCTTCGACGAGTTCGTCGACGAGCCGCTGCGGCAGGCTCGCTCGCGGCTGGAACTGGTTGATCACGATCCCTTCCACCTCGAGCGTCGCGTTGTGGTCCTGCTGGATCTCCTTCACGTTCTCGAGCAGCGTGTACAGCGCGCGACGTGAAAAATCGTCGCAGTCGAACGGGATCAGGCAGCGCTCGACCGCGATCAGCGCCGAGCGCGTATAGAAATTCAGCGCGGGCGGCGTGTCGATGTACACGGCGTCGTAGGCATCGAGCTCGTTCAGCGCGTCGCGCAGCTTGTAGATCTTGTAACGCGATTCGAGCTTGCCGTGCAGCGTGTCGAGATCCGGATGCGCGGGCATCACGTCGAGCCCTTCGAACGGGGTCGGATGGATGAACGATGCGACGTCGACCGGACGGAAGTTGAAGGTCAACGCGGTTTCGAAGAAATCGGCGACACCCGGCTGCGCGTCGGCCGCGGCGTCGCCGAGCAGGTAGCGCGTGGAGTTCGCCTGTGCGTCGAGGTCGATGACGAGCGTGCGCAATCCTTCGCTCGCGCTGATCGCCGCCAGGTTGCAGACGATCGTCGACTTGCCCACGCCGCCCTTCTGGTTGAATACGACCCGCCGCATGGTGCCCCCTCGATCGAACGTCGAAAAGAGCAGCTTAGCCGGTCAATAATGGCGACCGCGTGACGCAGGTCGAATTGCGTGCGACTTGTGTACGGCACGCATCAGGTGCGCGGAAGCGCCCCCGACACGTACCGGCTGCCGGGCACGCACCACCGCCACGGGAAGTCCATGCCGACGCGAATGCCGATGCGCGGGCCGCCCGCCAGATTCGCGGGCGGTGCCGCACCGTCGTCGACGATCGCGAACCCTTCGCGCGCAGCGACGAGATCGACGCCATCCTGCGCACCACTGATGCCCATCGCCTGCGTCAGCCGCGCCGGCCCGCGGCACAGGTCGCGATCGCGCGTCTGCGGCGGCCGGGCCGCACGCATCCGTTCGATCCCGTACAGCGGCTCGAGCGCACGGATCAGCACGCCCGTCCCCGTGCCGTCCGGGCCGCACACGCAGTTGCAGCACCAGTGCATGCCGTAGGTGAAATAGACGTACAGGTGCCCCGGCGGCCCGAACATCGTCGCGTTGCGCGGCGTCTTGCCGCGATAGGTATGCGCGGCCGGGTCGATCGCGCCGGCATAGGCTTCCACTTCGACGATCCGCCCTGCCCGCCCGTCCGCGGCCGCGAGGATCTTGTTGAGCAGTTGCGGCGCGACGTCGGTGGCCACGCGGTCGAAGAACGCGCGGGGCAGCACGGCGCCCGGCCACGCAGGCGCGGGTTCACCGCGCCGCATCCCGCCTCTCCGGTTGAAGACCGGAACCGGCCTTCGCGTGCAGACGCAGTTGACGGTAGGCGTCGACCAGATCGTCGAGGCCGAACGCGAGATTTCTCCCGCTGGGATTGGGCAGCACCCAGACACTTGCCCCCTGCATGCGGGCCGGCTGCAATCCCCACCCGACCTCACGCTGGCCGGAAAGCGCCGAGTACGCCGCCTTGCCGAGAAAGGCAACGAAGCGCGGCCGATAACGCGCCACCTTTTGCTCGAACCCCGCGGCCGCGGCGATGAATTCCGCGCGCGAAAGCTGATCGGCGCTTGCGGTCGGCCGCTTCACCACCGCCGTCAGGCCGCAGCCATGGCCGAGTATCGCGCGATCGTCCTGCGGCGAAATTTCCGCCGGCGTGAAGCCTGCGAGATGGATCACGCGCCAGAAGCGGTTGCTTCTCCCGGCGAAGTGATGACCTGTTGCCGCAGCGGTCAGGCCGGGATTGATCCCGCAGAACAACACGTCGAGATGCGGAGCGATGAGGTCGGGAAGTTCGTCAGCCACGGTTCGTCTGGATTGCGAGGGACAAGGACATCAATGAAAAGGAACCAGGCGCTCGGCCGGCGACGCGCCGCACGGACGAGCACTGCTCGAACGTCTGGAAGCGCCGAATCGGCCGCTGCACCTGCTGATGGACAAGGCGTACGAAGGCAACGAAGCCCGACAACTCGCGCTCGATCTCGGCTTCACCCCCGTCGTTCCTCCGTTGGGCACGCACGTTGAGCCTTGGGAGTGCGACCGGGAGTTGTACAAACGTCGCAACGAAGTCGGGCGGCCGTTCCGTCGATTGAAGGGCTTTCGTCGCATCTTCCCGCGTCGACAAACTCGATCTGATGTTCACTGCCTTTATCAACTTCGCCTTGATCGTCGAAGCCCTTCGTTAGCGCGAACACATCCTAGTCCTCTTCGCGTCGGGACCGGCGAATCAAATGCCACTCCAGGTAGGCGCTGTGTCCGAACAGGATTGCCGACGTCAATGCCAGACGCCCCGTCGTGAGCACGCCCGGCGCCACGACACTGCTCAACGCGGCCACCCCGACCGACATCGGAAGCGTTCTGCCGAACGCACCCAGCAAGACGGCAAACCATCCATCGCCGAACTCCTTGCTGAAGCGCTCGGGATAAAGGCCGTACCTCAAGAACTTCCTGACCGGGCTTCGCAAATCACGAAAATGCATGACGACTCCCGACATTTCAATACATCGAACACGACAGGCGTGCGAGCATCGAAATGCTCGCACACACCCTACGGACAGGCAAAACTGCCCGTCGATATTCAGAACTTGCAGATCCAGGCCTGTCCGAGGAACGCGCCCGCGCCACTCAGAAGTGCTGCTTGCGGGCCACGGGCGGCGCCCACCAGGGCTGCCCCACCAACCGCCGCCCAATTGATGGCTGCCGGATCAAGTTGACACGAAAAAGCGCCACTGACCTGTTTCAGGTCGCTTCATTTGAGCTCATGCATCGATTCGGTATCCTGATAAAAGTTGACTTGGGCCGGCTGCATCTGCGATCACATTCAGCGCCGACAACGCACTCTATCCGCGGGAGCTGTCTCGATAAATATGGAATTTCTCACGGGAATGAAGAAATCCACAACGAAATCGCTGAACCGCACCGCTCACGATGCAGGCTCAAAAATCGAGCCAGCTGTCGGGTTCGGGGGTTCGTAGACCCCCCTTGGTTCCTGCCGGCCTGGTCTCGGCTTCCGTCTTGCGGGGAAGGAAAATTCGCGGAATCGCGAATACAAAAGAAAAACCCCACCAGAGGGCGGGGTTGATCTTTACATTTCTCGGATACGGGAAATCAGAACGGGATATCGTCGTCCATTTCGTCGAAGCCGCCACCTGCCGGTGCGCTCGGACGGCTTTGCGCGCCGCCGCCAGCACCGCCACGCGCCGCGCCGCCGGCACGACCGCCGCCGCCACCGCCACGTTCCATCTGTTCGCCGCGACCACCGCCGCCGCCACCACCGTAGCCGCCGCCGTAACCGCCTTCGTCACCGCCGCCACCGCCGCCGCCCGCACCGCCGCGGCCGCCGAGCATCTGCATCTGGTCAGCGACGATTTCGGTCGAGTAACGATCCTGGCCGTCCTGGCCCTGCCACTTGCGCGTGCGGATGCGGCCTTCGATATAGACCGACGAACCCTTCTTCAGGTATTCGCTGACGATTTCCGCCAGACGGCCGAAGAACGCGACGCGATGCCACTCGGTCATTTCCTTGAAATCGCCGCTGGCCTTGTCCTTGTAGCGGTCGGTCGTCGCGAGACGGATGTTCGCAACCGCGTCGCCGCTCGGCAGGTAACGGACTTCAGGATCGGCGCCGAGATTGCCGACGAGGATGACCTTGTTGACGGATGCCATGTGTTTCTCCAGTAAATTCGATGCCGGGCCGCCCGCTCACGCTGCCGGTGCGGCCCGCCGGGCAAGCCGGCGAACGCCGCCGGTGCCTGCCCGAAGTAAGTTCAGGCCTTGCGCGGCGGCGCTTTCATGCTGGCCGCGATTATAAGCCACGCGGCAACGAGCCCCGAGCACGTGTAGAACACCGTGTTGGCGCCCCCGTGCTTCAGCAGCCAGCCGCCCACGATGCCGCCGAGCGCGAGCCCAATCGACTGCGTGGTGTTGTAGACACCCGTGGCCGCGCCCTTGCGCGAACCGGGCGCGAGCTTCGACACGAGCGACGGCTGCGACGCTTCCAGGATGTTGAAACCGAGGAAGTAGACGAACAGGATCGCCGCCACAATCAGGATGGTATGCGGCGCGCTGCCCAGCAGCAATTGGCCGATCAGGATAGCCAGAATGCCGCCGAGCAGCACCGGTTTCATCTTGCCCCGTTTTTCCGCGACGATGATCGCCGGGACCATCATCACGAACGCGAGCCCCATCACCGGCAGGTAGACCTTCCAGTGCGCGGCGACCGGCAGCCCGCCGTCGACCAGCAGGCGCGGCACGACGAGGAACAGCGCCGTCTGCGTCGCGTGCAGCACCAGCACGCCGAAGTTCAGGCGCAGCAGCTCGACGTTGTGCAGCACCTCGGCGAACGGCGCGGGCACGTGCACGGGTTTCGCCGCATCGGGCACGATCCACAGCACGACGCCGATCGCGAGGATCGACAGCACGCCGACGATCGCGAACAACCCGCTCATCCCGACCCAGTGGAATACGATCGGCGCGCCGACGATCGCGACCGCGAACGATACGCCGATCGACCCGCCGACCATCGCCATCGCCTTCGTGCGGTTCTGCTCGGAGGTCAGGTCGGCGATGAACGCGAGCACCGCGGACGACACCGCGCCCATCCCCTGGATCACGCGGCCGACGATGATCCACGTGATGTCGTGCGCGGACGCGGCGACGAAGCTGCCGATCGCGAAGATCACGAGGCCCGTGGCGATCACCGGCTTGCGGCCGAACTTGTCGGACGCCCAGCCGTAGAAGATATAGAACAGCGACTGCGTGACGCCGTAGGCCCCGAGCGCGAGGCCGACGAGCAGCACGTTGTCGCCGCCCGGGATGGTTTTCGCGTAGACCGAGAACACCGGCATGATCATGAACAGGCCGAGCATGCGCAGCGCGAAGATCGCCGCGAGCGACGTGGTCGCGCGCAATTCGGGCGCAGTCATGCGGGAAGACGTGGCAGACGGATTGGACATCGGGAATGAATTTCGAATGATCGGGATGACCGCCCGACACCGGGCGGCGGAAGATCAGGACCAGCGGCCGGGAGGCTTGGCGGGCGACACGTCGGGGCAGGATTCAGGCAGCCCGCGGGCCACCCGGAACCGCGCGGCGCGGCCGCTTTCCCGGCGCAGGCGCCGCCTTGCTGCCACCTGCGGCCAAGGCCGGGGGCCCCAAACGACGGCCTCGAAAAGCCGTTATAGTAGCAGGTTTGGTTCCCTCCATTTTCGCCAGGTTCATGGAACAGATCCGTATCCGTGGGGCACGTACCCACAACCTGAAAAACGTCAATCTCGACCTGCCGCGCCACAAGCTGATCGTGATTACCGGGTTGTCCGGGTCGGGCAAGTCGTCGCTCGCGTTCGACACCCTTTATGCCGAGGGCCAGCGCCGCTACGTCGAAAGCCTGTCCGCGTATGCCCGCCAGTTCCTGCAGCTGATGGAGAAACCCGACGTCGACCTGATCGAGGGTCTGTCGCCCGCGATCTCGATCGAGCAGAAGGCGACGTCCCACAACCCGCGTTCGACCGTCGGCACGGTCACGGAAATCCACGACTACCTGCGACTTTTGTACGCACGTGTCGGCACGCCGTACTGCCCCGACCACGAGATCCCGCTCGAGGCGCAGAGCGTGTCGCAGATGGTCGACGCGGCGCTCGCGCTGCCCGAGGAAACCAAGCTGATGATCCTCGCGCCCGTCGTCGCCGACCGCAAGGGCGAGCACGCCGAGCTGTTCGAGGACATGCAGGCGCAGGGTTTCGTGCGCTTTCGCGTCCGTTCGGGCGGCGGCACCGCGAACGAAGGCGTCGGGAAGATCTACGAAGTCGAATCGCTGCCGAAGCTGAAGAAGAACGACAAGCACACGATCGACGTCGTCGTCGATCGCCTCAAGGTGCGCCCGGACATGAAGCAGCGCCTCGCCGAATCGTTCGAGACGGCGCTGCGCCTCGCCGACGGCCGCGCGATCGCGCTGGAGATGGATACCGACAAGGAACACCTGTTCAGCTCGAAGTTCGCGTGCCCGATCTGCTCGTACTCCCTCCAGGAGCTCGAGCCGCGCCTGTTCTCGTTCAACAACCCGATGGGCGCGTGCCCGGAATGCGACGGCCTCGGCCAGATCACGTTCTTCGACCCGAAGCGGGTCGTCGCGCACCCGTCGCTGTCGCTCGCGGCCGGTGCCGTGAAAGGCTGGGACCGCCGCAACCAGTTCTACTTCCAGATGCTGCAGAGTCTCGCGGCTTTCTATGAATTCGACATCGACGCCGCGTTCGAGGACCTGCCGGAAAAGATCCGGAAGGTGCTGCTGTTCGGCTCGGGCAAGCAGACGATCCCGTTCTCGTACATCAACGAGCGCGGCCGCACGACGATCCGCGAGCACGTGTTCGAAGGGATCATCCCGAACCTCGAGCGCCGCTACCGCGAGACCGACTCGGTCGCGGTGCGCGAAGAGCTGTCGAAGTACCAGAACAACCAGCCGTGCCCGGCGTGCGAAGGCACGCGCCTGCGCCGCGAAGCGCGCCACGTGCGCATCGGCACCGGCGACCACGCGCGCGGCATCTATGAAATCAGCGGCTGGCCGCTGCGCGACGCGCTCGGCTATTTCGACGGCCTGACGCTCGAAGGCGCGAAGCGCGAGATCGCCGACAAGGTGATCAAGGAAATCGTCGCGCGCCTGACTTTCCTGAACAACGTCGGCCTCGACTACCTGTCGCTCGAGCGCAGCGCCGAGACCCTGTCGGGCGGCGAGGCGCAGCGCATCCGGCTCGCGTCGCAGATCGGCTCGGGCCTGACGGGCGTGATGTATGTGCTCGACGAGCCGTCGATCGGCCTGCACCAGCGCGACAACGACCGCCTGATCGCGACGCTCAAGCACCTGCGCGACCTCGGCAACTCGGTGATCGTCGTCGAGCACGACGAGGACATGATCCGCACGGCCGACTACGTCGTCGACATGGGCCCGGGCGCCGGCGAGCACGGCGGCGTGATCGTGGCCGAAGGCACGCCGAAGCAGGTGCAGTCGAACCCGCAGTCGCTCACCGGCCAGTACCTGATCGGCAAGCGCACGATCGAGTACCCGGACGAGCGGCTTGCGCCCGATCCCGAGCGGATGCTGCGCATCGTCGACGCGCAAGGCAACAACCTGAAGCACGTCGATCTCGAGCTGCCGGTCGGCCTGCTGACCTGCATCACCGGCGTGTCGGGCTCCGGCAAGTCGACGCTGATCAACGACACGCTGTATCACGCGGTCGCGCGCCACCTGTACGGCTCGTCGGCCGAACCGGCGCCGCACGAGGCGATCGAGGGCCTCGAGCACTTCGACAAGGTGATCAACGTCGACCAGTCGCCGATCGGCCGCACGCCGCGCTCGAACCCGGCCACCTATACCGGCCTGTTCACGCCGATCCGCGAGCTGTTCTCGGGCGTGCCGACCTCGAAGGAACGCGGCTACGATCCGGGCCGCTTCTCGTTCAACGTGAAGGGCGGCCGCTGCGAATCGTGCCAGGGCGACGGCGTGCTGAAGGTCGAGATGCACTTCCTGCCGGACGTCTACGTGCCGTGCGACGTGTGCCACGGCAAGCGCTACAACCGCGAAACGCTCGAAGTGCAGTACAAGGGCAAGAACATCAGCGAAGTGCTCGACATGACCGTCGAGCACGCGTATGCGTTCTTCAGCGCGGTGCCGGTCATTGCGCGCAAGCTGAAGACGCTGCTCGACGTCGGCCTCGGCTACATCCGCCTCGGCCAGTCGGCCACCACGCTGTCGGGCGGCGAGGCGCAGCGCGTGAAGCTGTCGCTCGAACTCTCCAAGCGCGACACCGGCCGCACGCTGTACATCCTCGACGAGCCGACCACCGGCCTGCACTTCCACGACATCGCGCTGCTGCTGGAAGTGATCCACCGGCTGCGCGACCAGGGCAACACGGTCGTGATCATCGAGCACAACCTCGACGTGATCAAGACGGCCGACTGGGTGATCGACCTCGGCCCCGAAGGCGGTGCCGGCGGCGGCCAGATCATCGCGCAGGGCACGCCCGAGCAGGTCGCGAAGACGAAAGCGAGCTTTACCGGCAAGTACCTCGCACCGCTGCTCAAGCGCCCGACCCGCAAGGTCGCGGCGGGCTGACGCTTCGCGCCGCCCTGCCCGTCCCGCGCGCGGCCGCCCGGCCGCGCGCGCTTCTGCGCACCGCGCAACCGGCCTCCTCTCGTTTTCCCTTCTGCGTTTACACCATGCGCCAAACGGCCCCGTTGCGGCCCATAATGGCGGCTATACTTTACGGTCGTAAGGTTCGCCGTACGCACCAATCCGGTGCGGCGCCGGGCGAACACGGCTCTGCCGCGCATTCCGCGGCATGACACACGAACGACAGGAATCCACGATGGAGAAGCAACCAGACTCGTCTCGCGATACGCAGAATCGCGAACCGCACCTGCGCAGCGTGCGGCTGACGAGCGACTTCAGCCTGCCGAAACTGTCGGCACTCGAGATCGGCAGCTATGTGTTTGCGATCCTCGCGATGTGGCTCGTGATCGAGCTCAAGCTGCTCGGCGGGCTGCTGGCCGGCCTGCTCGTCTACCAGCTGATCCACACGATCGCCCCCGTGATCGAACGTCACACCACAAGCATGCGCGCGCGCTGGGTCGCCGTCGTGCTGCTGGCCATCGCGATCGTCGGCGCGCTGACGGGCCTGACGATCGGCATCATCGAACACTTCGAACGCACGGTGCCGAACCTGCAGAGCCTGCTCGACCAGCTGATGCAGATCGTCGAGCAGACCCGCGCGCGCACGCCGGCCTGGATCGCGAACCTGCTGCCCGTCGACGTCGAGCAGATGAAGACGAAGGCCGCCGTGCTGATGCACTCGCACATGGACCAGCTTCAGCAAAGCGGCAAGAGCGTTGCGCGCGGCTTCGGCCACGTGCTGTTCGGGATGATCATCGGCGCGATGATCGCGATCGGCGTCGAGCACGGCAAGGTGCGCCGGCCGCTGTCCACCGCGCTCGTCACGCGCGTGTCGCGCTTCGCCGACGCATTCCGCCGGATCGTGTTCGCGCAGATCAAGATCTCGGCGATCAACGCGGTGTTCACCGGCATCTACCTGCTCGTCGCGCTGCCGATCTTCCACCAGCGGCTGCCGCTGTCGAAAACACTCGTGCTCGTCACGTTCATCGTCGGCCTGCTGCCCGTGATCGGCAACCTGATCTCGAACACGCTGATCGTCGCCGTGTCGCTGTCGGTCAGCATGGGCACCGCGATCGCGTCGCTTGCGTTCCTCGTGGTCATCCACAAGCTCGAGTACTTCCTGAACGCGAAGATCATCGGCGGCCAGATCGAGTCGCGCGCGTGGGAGCTGCTGCTCGCGATGCTGATCATGGAAGCCGCGTTCGGGCTGCCCGGCGTGATCGCCGCGCCGATCTTCTATGCGTACCTGAAGCGGGAGTTGTACCTGCTGCGGCTGATCTGAAGCAGCCGGCGCGCTCAAGCAACAAAAAACGCCGCACCCCGTAAAGGGTGCGGCGTTTTTGCTTGTACGGGCCTGCGCCGGCGAATCAGCGGAACACGACCGTCTTCGTCCCGTTCAGCACGATCCGGTGCTCGACGTGCCACTTCACCGCACGCGCGAGCGTCACGCACTCGACGTCGCGGCCGATCGCGGTCAGCTGGTCGGGCGTCATGCTGTGGTCGACGCGCTCGACTTCCTGCTCGATGATCGGGCCTTCGTCGAGATCGGTCGTCACGTAGTGCGCGGTCGCGCCGATCAGCTTCACGCCGCGATCGAACGCCTGGTAATAAGGCTTCGCCCCCTTGAAGCTCGGCAGGAACGAATGGTGGATGTTGATCGCACGCCCGGCGAGCTGTTCGCACATGTTCGGCGACAGGATCTGCATGTAGCGCGCGAGCACGACGAGATCGGCCTGGTGCTCGTCGATCACTTCCAGCACACGCGCTTCCTGCGCGGCCTTCGCGGCATCGGACGAGCCGCCGATCAGCGGAAAGTGATGGAACGGGATGTTATAGCTCGCGGCGAGCTGGTAGAACTCCTTGTGGTTCGACACGATCGCCGGGATCTCGATCGGCAGCTGGCCGGTGCGATAGCGGAACAGCAGGTCGTTCAGGCAGTGGCCGATCTTCGACACCATGATCACGACGCGCGGCTTCACGGCCGCGTCATGCAGTTCCCAGCGCATCGAGAACTGCTCGGCGAGCGGCGCGAATTCCTTGCGAAGCGTGTCGAGCGCCGTCGCGGCATCCGCACCGCCGCCGTCCTGCTCGAAGTGCACGCGCATGAAGAATTCGCTGGTGCGGCTGTCGCCGAACTGCGCCGAATCGAGGATGTTGTTGCTGCGCTCGAACAGGAAGCCCGAGACCGCATGGACAATGCCGTGCCGGTCGGGGCACGACAGTTTCAAGATAAAGCTGTGATCGGTCGGCATGACCGCTACTCCCTTCGTTTCCGTATTCGTCAAATTGCCCGTTCGCGCCGCCGGACTGCGTGCGCGGCACGCGTCACGCGGCCGGTGCGAACAGGGCGTCGATGCCCGCCGCGTCGGCCGCCGGGATCCAGCGGTGGCGCAGCAGCGTGTCGAGCGTCGCGAGGCTCGCATCCATCGTCGCGCGGCCGGCGCGCAGCCAGCCGATCACCTCGGGCACGCCGGCCAGCAGGTGCTCGGCCACTTCGCCGTCCTGGTTGCGCGGCGCGAAGTCGCGCGGCAGCGGCAGGTCGTACACGAAGATCAGTTCGGACTGCGTGCCTTCCGGCAGCGAGCACAGCACCTGCACCGCGCGGCCCGCGATCGCGCGCGCGGCCAGTTCGGCGGGAATGCCGGCTTCTTCCCAGCATTCCTTCGCGAGCGTCTCGTGAACGCCCAGGCCCCAGCCGATCCCGCCCGCGACGACGTTGTCGAGCATGCCGGGGTCGGTTGCCTTGGTCTCGCTGCGGCGGCCGAGCCACATCTGCGGGACGGCCGCGGCGGGCGGCTCGCCCGGCGCAACCGCATATTCTACGATGCCGTTCAGATGCACCGCGTAAGTCTGCGTGCCGAAGAAGCGCGACGCGGCGCGCTCGATGTACGCGAGCGGCGGATCGTCGAAGCGGTTGCGGATCGCGTAGATCTCGTCGCGCCAACCGGGAATCGCGCCATCGGCCGCGAGCGCGCCGATGGCGCTCGCCAGCGCCATGCTGCGTGCGTCGACCGAGTCGTAGCGCGACGACAGCACGACGCGCTCGTCAGTCAGCTCGAACACGTCGGGCCAGCGGGCGAGCATCGCGACATCCTGGCGGCGCACCCAGCCGACCGCCTGGCCGGCCATCTCGAAACGCAGGTGCGCAGCCGGGTCGAAACGGCGCGCGGCCGCAATGCACGGAAACGTCATCGTCGTCAGTCCTTCAGCGCCACGCGGATGCCGATCGCGATGAACGTCGCACCGGCGATCCGGTCGAGCCATACGCCGGCCTTCGGGCGGCGCTTCAGCCACGCGCCGATCATGCCCGCGCCGACGCCGAACAGCGAGAAAACCACGGCCGTCTGCAGCATGAACAGCGCGCCGAGTTCGAACATCTGCAGCGTCACGCCCTGCCCGCCGTGCGGATCGACGAACTGCGGCAGGAACACGACGAAGAACAGCGTGACCTTCGGGTTCATCAGGTTGCCGATCACGCTCTGCCGGAAGATCGTGCCAAGCGGCTGCGGCGGCCGCTCGTGCGCGTTCGCGAGGCCCTGGCTGCGCAGCGCCTTGATGCCGATCCACACGAGGTACGCGGCGCCCGCGAGCTTCAGGATCTCGAACGCGACCGGCGACGAACGCAGCACGGCCGCGACGCCGAGCGCCGCGAGCGTCGTGTGGAACAGGATCCCGGCGGTGAAGCCGAGCGCGGCGACGAAACCGGCCGCGCGGCCCTGCGAGATGCCGCGTGCGAGCACCTGCAGGTTGTCGGGACCCGGCGCGAACGTAATCGCGATCGACGTGGCGAGAAACAGCATGAAGTTGGGCATCGAGACCTCGCTGTGTAACGTGGAATCAGGCGTGCCGGCGATCAGTGGCCGGCGAATTCGGTGACGGTATAAACCGGCAATCCCGCGTTGCGCAGCAGCGCCGAGCCGCCGAGATCGGGCAGGTCGATGATCGCCGCGCCTTCGACGACCTCCGCGCCGAGCCGCTGCAGCAGGTTGCGCCCCGCCATCATCGTGCCGCCGGTCGCGATCAGGTCGTCCATGATGATCACGCGGTCGCCGGGGCGGCACGCGTCTTCATGGATCTCGACCGTCGCGCTGCCGTATTCGAGGTCGTACGATTCCGAGCGCGTCTTGTACGGCAGCTTGCCGACCTTGCGGATCGGCACGAAGCCGACGCTCAGCTCGTACGCGACGATCGGCGCGATGATGAAGCCGCGCGCGTCGAGGCCCGCGACATAGTCGAGCTTCGCATCGACATAACGCTCGACGAACAGGTCGACGAGGATGCGCAGCGCCTTCGGGCTCTGCAGCAGCGTCGTGATGTCGCGGAACATCACGCCCGGCTGCGGCCAGTCGGGCACCGTGCGGATCTGGCTGTGGATGAAGGCGACCGGATCGAGCGGTGCGCCCGACGACGAATGCGGCATGAAACTCTCCGAAAAAAACGGTGCGCGAAGATCGGGCACCGTTTCGAATAAATACGGGTCAGGTTATCAATCCATGCGCGGCTCAGGCTGCCGCGGCCGGCGGATCGCGCCGATGGCGCGACAGCCGCTCCTCCGCGAGCGCGAGGGCCTCGGGCAGCCCGCGCAGCACGACGATGTCGCTCGCGCGCAGCTTGGTCTGCGGATCGGGTTCGACGCCGCGGATGCCGTGCCGGCGGATCGCCGTGACTTCGAGCCCGAGTGCATACAGCCCGAGTTCTTCCAGCGAACGCCCGACCGCGTCCGCGCGCGCATCGACCGGCACCGATTGTAGCCGCACCTGCTCGTGGTCGTCGTCGTCCGCATCGTCCGCGCCGCGGAAATAGCCGCGCAGCAGGCTGTAGCGCTCGTCGCGCATTTCCTCGACGCGCCGCACGACCTTGCGCATCGGCACGCCCACCAGCACCAGCGTGTGCGACGCGAGCATCAGGCTGCCCTCGACGATCTCCGGAATCACCTCGGTCGCACCGGCCGCGAGCAGCTTCTCGAGATCGGCGTCGTCGACGGTGCGCACGATCGCGGGCAGCGTCGGCTCGAGTTCGTGTACGTGGTGAAGCACGCGCAGCGCGGACGGCGTGTTCGCATAGGTGATCGCCACCGCCGCCGCGCGATGGATACCGGCCGCGAGCAGCGACTCGCGGCGCGCCGCGTCGCCGAACACGACCGATTCGCCGGCCGCCGCGGCCGCGCTCACACGATCGGGGTCGAGGTCGAGCGCGACGTACGAAATGCCTTCCTGTTCGAGCATCCGCGCGAGGTTCTGGCCCGCGCGACCATAACCGCAGATGATCACGTGGCCGCGCTGCTTGAGGCTTTGCGTCGCGATCCGCGTCATCTGCAGCGACTGCTGCATCCATTCCATAGACGAAAGCCGCATCACGATCCGGTCGGCGTTCTGGATCAGGAACGGCGCGGCGAGCATCGACAGCAGCATCGACGCGAGGATCGCCTGCAGCAGCGTCGAATCGACGAGATGCCGGTCGAGGATCAGGTTCAGCAGCACGAAGCCGAATTCCCCGGCCTGCGCGAGCCCGATGCCGGTGCGCATCGCGACACCCGGCGTCGCGCCGAACAGCCGTGCGAGCCCGGCGATCATCGTCCCCTTGAACAGGATCTGCCCGACGAAGAAACCGAGCACGAGGAACGGATGCTCCCAGATCACGCGCGGATCGAGCAGCATCCCCGTCGTCACGAAGAACAGGCCGAGCAGCACGTCGCGGAACGGCTTGATGTCCTCTTCCACCTGATGGCGGAACGGCGTCTCGGAAATGAGCATCCCCGCGATGAACGCGCCGAGCGCGAGCGACAGGCCGAAGCGGTCGGTGATGAACGCGGCGCCGAGCGTGACGAGCAGCAGGTTCAGCACGAACAGCTCCTGCGAGCGGCGCCGCGCGACGACGTTGAGCCAGCGCGTCATGAAGCGCTGGCCGATGACCAGCAGCAGCGTGAGCGCGATCACGATCTTGACGGCCGCGAAGCCGAGCGTGAGCGCGAGGTCCTTCGACGATTCGGCGCCGAACGCGGCGATCACGATCAGCAGCGGCACCACCGCGAGATCCTGGAACAGCAGCACGCCGAAGATGTTGCGGCCGTGTTCGGTCTCGATCTCGAGCCGCTCGGCGAGCATTTTCGACACGATCGCCGTCGACGACATCGCGAGCGCGCCGCCGAGCGCGATGCTGCCCTGCCACGTGATGTGTACCCAGTGCTCGAACAGCATGCCGAGCACGAGCGCGAGCACGAGTGTCGCGACGACCTGCAGCAGCCCGAGCCCGAACACGAGCCGCTGCATCGCCCTCAGCTTCGCCAGCGAGAACTCGAGGCCGATCGAAAACATCAGGAACACCACGCCGAATTCCGCGAGATGCTCCGCGCG
Organism: Burkholderia sp. LK4; assembly: GCF_001043615.1. Taxonomy (NCBI): domain Bacteria; kingdom Pseudomonadati; phylum Pseudomonadota; class Betaproteobacteria; order Burkholderiales; family Burkholderiaceae; genus Burkholderia; species Burkholderia sp. LK4. The sequence goes on along the minus strand of NZ_LDUL01000052.1, from coordinate 94,126 downwards.
CTCGAGGTCGGCCGCGATGCCGAAGGCGTGCGGGCCGACCAGGATGCCGACGGTCAGGTAGCCGAGCATCGGCGGCAGGTTCAGCGAGCGGAATACGACGACGCCCACCACCGATGCCAGCAGCAGCAGGAGCGTCATTTCGAGCGGGGAAATCACGGGCAAAGCGTCCTCGTTCGTCGGGGCCACGGGAAAGCGGGCGCGGCAGGGTGGCGGTGGACAGGCGACATCGGACGAGTCCGAAGGCCCGGCGCGGCGAACAAACGCCTTTGCTATACTCCGCGCATGATAGCGAAAATCAATGATGATCGGGCGCTCGCGCTCGCCCGCGACGTGCTCGACATCGAGGCGGACGCCGTGCGCGCGCTGCGCGACCAGCTCGACGGCGGCTTCGTCCAGGCCGTCGCGCTGCTGCTCGGCTGCCGCGGCCGCGTGGTGGTGTCCGGTATCGGCAAATCGGGGCATATCGCCCGCAAGATCGCGGCCACGCTGGCCAGCACCGGCACGCCGGCCTTCTTCGTCCACCCCGCCGAGGCCAGCCACGGCGACCTCGGGATGGTCACCTCCGACGACGTCTTCATCGGCATCTCCTATTCCGGCGAATCGGAAGAACTCGTCGCGATCCTGCCGCTCGTGAAGCGGATCGGCGCGAAACTGATCGCGATCACGGGCCGCGCGGGATCGAGCCTCGGCACGCTCGCCGACGTGAACCTGAACGCCGCGGTCTCGAAAGAGGCCTGCCCGCTGAACCTCGCGCCCACCGCGAGCACGACCGCCGCGCTCGCGCTCGGCGACGCGCTCGCCGTTGCGGTGCTCGACGCGCGCGGCTTCGGTTCGGAAGATTTCGCGCGCTCGCACCCGGGCGGCGCGCTCGGCCGGCGCCTGCTCACCTACGTGCGCGACGTGATGCGCTCGGGCGACGACGTCCCGTCCGTCGGGCTCAACGCGACGCTGTCGGACGCGCTGTTCCAGATCACCGCGAAGCGCCTCGGCATGACCGCCGTGGTCGACGCCGACGGCAAGGTCGCCGGCATCTTCACCGACGGCGACCTGCGCCGCGTGCTCGCGCGCGACGGCGACTTCCGCACGTTGTCGATCACCGACGTGATGACGCGCGACCCGCGCACGATCGCACCGGATCACCTGGCGGTCGAGGCCGTGGAACTGATGGAGCGCCACCGGATCAACCAGATGCTGGTGGTCGATGCCGACGGCACGCTGATCGGCGCGCTGAACATGCACGACCTGTTTTCGAAGAAGGTGATCTGATGAGCGCAGCGCTGACTGCGGCCGAACGCGCGAGCCGCGTGAAGCTGATGATTTTCGACGTGGACGGCGTGCTGACCGACGGCGGCCTGCTGTTTACAGCGGCCGGCGACACGATGAAGTCGTTCAATTCCCTCGACGGCCACGGCGTGAAGCTGCTCGGCGAAGCCGGCATCGCAACCGCGATCATCACGGGCCGCCGCTCGGAAATCGTCGCGGCACGCGCGAAGGAAATGAAGATCGCGCACCTGTTCCAGGGCGTCGAGAACAAGCTTGCCGTGTTCGCCGATCTCATCGCATCGCTCGGCCTCGCCGCCGACCAATGCGGCTACATGGGCGACGACTGGCCCGACCTGCCCGTGATGCTGCGCTGCGGCTTCGCGACCGCCCCCGCGAATGCGCACCCCGAGGTGATCGCCCGCGCGCACTGGGTGGCCGAGGCCCGTGGCGGCCACGGCGCCGTACGCGAAGTCTGCGACGCGATCCTGCGCGCGCAGCGCCGCTACGACGCGCTGCTCGCGGCCGCCTGCGGAGCCTGACGGATGAACACGCATTTCCGCTGGACCCAGCTGCTGCCGCTCGTCGCGGTCGCCGCGCTCGCGGGCATCACCTGGTGGCTGCTGCAGGCCACGCTGCCGCCGCCCGGCGAGGGCACCGCGCAGCCGAAGCGCCACACGCCCGACTATTTCGCGGACAACTTCTCGGTCACCGAGCTCGACCAGTCCGGCTCGACCCAGTACCGGCTCACGGCCGCGAAGCTGATCCACTACGAAGACACCGAAAACAGCGACCTGACCGATCCGGCGATGCGCGCGTTCCAGCCCGGCAAGCCGGTCGTGACGACCACCGCGAAGCGCGGCATCGTCAACGGCGACGTGTCGATCGTCGACTTGTACGACGACGCGCGCATCCTGCGCGCGGCCGGCGGCGGCGATCCGCAGATGCAGGCCGATTCCCAGCATTTCCGGATCTTCGTCAATGACGATGTGATCCAGACCGAAAAGCCGGTTAAACTTCAGCGCGGCCTGTCGCTCGTCAACGCGACCGACGGCATGAAGTACAACAACGTCACCCGGGTCATCGAGCTTTACGGCAACGTGCGCGGCACGATCGCCGCGGCGGACACGTCCGGCGGCTCGAAAGGTCAACCCAAGTGACGCATCCCTCACGTGACTGCATGAACGAACCGTTCCCTCGACAGAATTCCGGCGGCGCTGCGCGCGCCGTCCGCGCCGCGCTTGCCGCGGCGCTCGTGGCGCTCCCGCTGGCCGGGCTGGCGCCGCTCGCCCATGCCGAGAAGGCCGACCAGAACAAGCCGATCAACGTCGAGGCCGACAACCTGACCTATGACGACCTGAAGCAGGTCACGGTCGCGACCGGCAACGTCGTGATCACGAAGGGCACGATCATCATCAAGGGCGATCGCGTCGAAGTGCGCCAGGACCCGGAAGGCTATCAGTACGCCACCTCGTTCGGCAGCGGCAAGAAGCACGCGACGTTCCGCCAGAAGCGCGAAGGCCTCGACGAGTACATCGACGGCGACGCCGAGCGCATCGACTACGACGGCAAGCAGGACCTGACCACGCTGACCACCGCCGCGACCGTGCGCCGCCTGCAGGGCACGTCGACCGTCGCCGATACCGTGCACGGCAGCGTGATCACGTACGACGGCCAGCGCGACTTCTACACCGCGAAGGGCGGCAAGGACGTCGCCGCGCCGGGCAACCCGAACGGCCGCGTGCGCGCGATGCTGTCGCCGAAGAACGGCGGCCCCGCGCCGCTGAACGGCGCGCCGGCGAAGCTGTCGCCGTCGACCACGATCCAGGGGGCGCCGGGCCAATGAACGCACTACCGAACCGCCAGCCGGCCGGCACCACGAGTTCGCTCGTGGTCCGCAACCTGAAGAAGCGCTACGGCTCGCGCACGGTCGTCAAGGACGTGTCGCTCGACGTGAAGAGCGGCGAAGTCGTCGGCCTGCTCGGCCCGAACGGTGCCGGCAAGACCACGTCGTTCTACATGATCGTCGGCCTCGTGCCGCTCGATGCGGGCGAGATCTCGCTGAACGGCAGCTCGATCAGCCTGCTGCCGATCCACAAGCGCGCGTCGCTCGGCCTGTCGTACCTGCCGCAGGAAGCGTCGGTGTTCCGCAAGCTGACCGTCGAGGAAAACATCCGCGCGGTGCTCGAGTTGCAGCACGGCGAAGACGGCAAGCGGCTGTCGAAGGACGCGATCGCGTCGCGCACCGAAGCGCTGCTCGACGAGCTGCAGATCGGCCACCTGCGCGAGAACCCCGCGCTGTCGCTGTCGGGCGGCGAGCGGCGCCGGGTCGAAATCGCGCGCGCGCTCGCGACCAACCCGAACTTCATCCTGCTCGACGAACCGTTCGCCGGCGTCGACCCGATCGCGGTGCTCGAGATCCAGAAGATCGTCAAGTTCCTGAAGCAGCGCAACATCGGCGTGCTGATTACCGATCACAACGTCCGCGAAACGCTCGGCATCTGCGACCACGCATACATCATCAGCGACGGTTCGGTGCTCGCCGCCGGTGCGCCGAGCGAAATCATCGAAAACGAAAGCGTGCGCCGCGTGTACCTCGGCGAACACTTCCGGATGTAACTCCCCTTCGTGGCTGGCTGCACCCCGCCCGGCATCGCCGCGCGGGGCCGCGCCCTGCTTTGCAACCACGCCCGCGGCCGTGCCCGCGGCCGGGCGGCGCGCCGCGCGTAATCGCGGATGGCTCAACGCGCCTGGGTCGTGGCAAACTGCCGGTATGACTCCCTCCTCGCCATGAAAGCCAGCCTTCAACTCCGCCTGTCGCAACATCTGGCGCTGACGCCCCAGCTACAGCAGTCGATCCGGCTCCTGCAGTTGTCGACGCTCGAATTGCAGCAGGAAGTCGCGATGGCCGTCGCGCAGAACCCGCTGCTCGAGAACGACGACGAATGGATCGCGAGCCCGCTGCGTGTCGCAGCGGACGGATCGTTGATCGCGCAGACGCCTCCCGCCCAGAACACCGAGCCCGCTGCGACAAACAGTGGCAGTTCGTCGAGCGAGCGCGCCGAGCGCGACGAACCGGCCGGCGCGGACGAATACGACGGTTACGCGTCCGGCGACGGCAACGACGGCCCGCAGTGGAACCTCGACGAATTCGGCCGCGCGAGCGGCGCGTCCGACGACGACGACCTCCCGCCGCTGCAGGTGCAGGAAGCGGCGACGTCGCTGCGCGACCACCTGTCCGCGCAATTGCGCGTCACGCAGGCCAGCCCGCGCGATCGCGCGCTCGTGATGTTCCTGATCGAATCGCTCGACGACGACGGCTACCTGACCGCCACGCTCGACGAAGTGCTCGCCGACCTGCCGCCCGAGCTGGAAATCGACTGCGACGAACTGAACGCGGCGCTCGCGCTGCTGCACAGCTTCGACCCGGCCGGGGTCGGCGCCCGCTCGGCATCCGAATGCCTGAAGCTGCAGTTGCTGCGCCTCGATCCGTCCCCGACACGCACGCTCGCACTCGAGATCGTGTCGCAGCATCTCGAACTGCTCGCCGCCCGCGACTTCACGCGGCTGCGCAAGCACCTGAAGGCGAGCGACGACGCGCTGCGCGACGCGCACACGCTGATCCGCTCGCTGGAGCCGTTTCCCGGCGCCGCATACGGCAAGGCCGAGGCCGACTACGTCGTGCCCGACATCATCGTGAAGAAGGCCGGCCAGGGATGGCTCGCGGAGCTCAATCCGGAGGTCGTGCCGCGCCTGCGGATCAACAACCTCTACGCGAACATCCTGCGCAACAGCCGCGGCGATCCGTCGGCCGGCTCGCTCAAGCAGCAGCTCCAGGAAGCACGCTGGCTGATCAAGAACATCCAGCAGCGATTCGACACGATCCTGCGTGTCGCGCAGGCGATTGTCGAGCGTCAAAAGAACTTCTTTGCGCACGGTGAAATTGCCATGCGCCCCTTGGTTTTGCGGGAAATAGCTGATACGCTGGGCCTACACGAGTCGACTGTCAGCCGTGTGACAACCGGGAAGTACATGCTGACCCCGTTCGGGACGCTTGAATTTAAGTACTTCTTCGGATCTCACGTCTCGACCGACACCGGTGGCGCCGCCTCGTCGACCGCCATCCGAGCCCTCATCAAGCAACTGATAGGAGCTGAAGACCCAAAATCGCCACTTTCGGACAGCCGCATTGCCGAGCTGCTGGCAGAACAGGGGTTCGTGGTCGCGCGCCGCACGGTTGCGAAGTATCGCGAAGCCCTCAAGATCCCGGCAGTGAATCTGCGCAAGTCTCTTTAAGCCTGCTGCCTGCCCGGCGGCGGGCGTGTTCCGGCCACCGCGCACACGGGGAACAGGCCGGGCGACCTGTCCGCGATACGCCGCCTCGTGCGGCATGGGCAAGTCGACCGGAGCGCCGCCTCGATGCGGCCGGGTGGTCACTCGCTTGGAGAAGCACTATGAACCTGAAGATCAGTGGACATCATCTCGAAGTCACGCCTGCAATTCGCGAATACGTGATCACCAAGCTGGACCGGGTGCTACGGCATAGCGATCAGGTGATCGATGGCACTGTGATCCTCTCGGTCGACAATCACAAGGAAAAGGACAAGCAGCAGCGCGCGGAAATCAATCTGCACCTGAAGGGCAAGGACATCTTCGTCGAAAGCGCGAACGGTAACCTGTATGCGGCGATCGACCTGCTGATCGACAAGCTGGACCGTCAGGTCGTCAAGCACATGGAGCGCCTGCAAACGCACGCGCACGACCCGATCAAGCTTCAACCGTCGATCGACCAGATCGAACTGCCGCCGCAGTAACCTTCACCGCAACACACACGTCGCCCGGCTCGCCGGGCGTTTTTTTTGCGACTCCGCGCGGTGGTGCAACCGGTCCGTCCACGCTGCGCCACGCACGCAGCTGTGCTCTATAATGTTCCGGTTATCGCCGGGGGGCGCTGGATGCGGTAGCTGCCTTGCAGATTGCCGATGCAGAACGCCTTGATATCGCCGAACATGGATGATCAGTCTGCCGCCGCAAGGAGACCCCAGGCCGCCCAATCGCCTGCCAACATGAATCGCCTAGCCAAAATCCTGCCCATAGAGAACGTCGTCATCGACCTCTCAGTCACCAGCAAGAAACGCGTGTTCGAACAAGCCGGGCTGATGTTCGAGAATCAGAACGGCATCGCCCGCAGCACCGTCACGGACAACCTGTTCGCGCGCGAGCGCCTCGGCTCGACCGGGCTCGGCGAGGGCGTCGCGATTCCGCACGGGCGCATCAAGGGTCTCAAGCACCCGCTCGCCGCGTTCGTCCGGCTCGCCGATGCGATCCCGTTCGAAGCCCCCGACGGCCAGCCGGTCGGCCTCCTGATCTTCCTGCTCGTGCCCGAGCAAGCCACCCAGCAACACCTCGAGATCCTGTCGGAAATCGCGCAACTGCTGTCCGATCGCGACGCGCGCGAGCGTCTGCACAACGAAACGGATATCGCCGAGTTGCATCGCCTGCTCACTCAGTGGCAACCTTGAGTTGATCCGGGCGGATTATTTTCCCGTACGAGGCGGCACATGCCGCCGTCCAGGGCCGCCCGGCGCCGGCCCGGCATGGCGACGTCCGTCGCCGCGCGCATGCACCGGCCCATTGGAGTGACGGAGCAGTCATGGATACGTCCAGCATCAACGCCCAGAGCATCTTCGACGACAACGCGGCCACGCTGAAACTGAGCTGGCTGACGGGGCATGAAGGCTGGGAACGCGGCTTTTCGGCCGACACCGTCGGCAATGCCACCTCGAGCGCCGACCTCGTCGGCCACCTGAACCTGATCCACCCGAACCGGATCCAGGTGCTCGGCGAAGCCGAAATCGACTACTACCAGCGGCAGACCGACGAAGACCGCTCGCGCCACATGGCCGAACTGATCGCCCTCGAACCGCCGTTCCTCGTCGTCGCAGGCGGCGCCGCCGCCCCGCCCGAACTCGTGCTGCGCTGTACGCGCTCGTCGACCCCGCTGTTCACGACGCCGATGTCGGCCGCCGCGGTGATCGACAGCCTGCGGCTCTACATGTCGCGGATCCTCGCGCCGCGCGCGACGCTGCACGGCGTGTTCATCGACATCCTCGGGATGGGCGTGCTGCTGACCGGCGATTCGGGCCTCGGCAAGAGCGAACTCGGCCTCGAGCTGATCAGCCGCGGCCACGGCCTCGTCGCCGACGACGCGGTCGATTTCGTCCGACTTGGCCCCGATTTCGTCGAAGGGCGCTGCCCGCCGCTGCTGCAGAACCTGCTCGAAGTGCGCGGCCTCGGCCTGCTCGACATCAAGACGATCTTCGGTGAAACCGCCGTGCGGCGGAAAATGAAGCTGAAGCTGATCGTGCAGCTCGTGCGGCGCCCCGACGGCGAATTCCAGCGCTTGCCGCTCGAAAGCCAGACCGTCGACGTGCTCGGTTTGCCGATCAGCAAGGTCACGATCCAGGTTGCAGCCGGCCGCAACCTCGCGGTGCTCGTCGAGGCAGCCGTCCGGAACACGATCCTGCAGTTGCGCGGAATCGACACGTTGCGCGATTTCATGGATCGGCAACGACTCGCGATGCAAGATCCCGACAGTCAATTCCCCGGCAAACTGGTGTAACCCGCACGCGCCGGCCACGCAACGCCGACGCGTCGAGCCGGTGCTATGATGAAACGTCAGGATTCTCTGCTTCCCATGCGCATCGTCCTCATCACCGGCATCTCCGGCTCAGGCAAGTCCGTCGCGCTGAACGCGCTCGAAGACGCAGGCTATTACTGCGTCGACAACCTGCCGCCGCACGTGCTCCCCGAACTTGCCCGCTACCTCGCGGAGGACGGTCAGCACCGGCTCGCGGTCGCGATCGACGCGCGCTCGAGCGCATCGCTCGACGAAATGCCCGGCCTGATTCGCGAGCTGTCGCGCGAGCATGACGTCCGCGTGCTGTTCCTCAACGCGAGCACCCAGTCGCTGATCCAGCGCTTCTCCGAAACGCGCCGCCGTCATCCGCTGTCCGGCTCGCTGTCGCACGATGCGGACGTCGGCCTGCTGTCGTCGCTCGAGGAAGCGATCGAGCGCGAACGCCACCTCGTCGCGCCGCTCGCCGAATTCGGCCACCAGATCGACACGAGCACGCTGCGCGCGAACGCGCTGCGTACGTGGGTCAAGCGCTTCATCGAGCAGAAGAACAACGACCTGATGGTGATGTTCGAATCGTTCGGTTTCAAGCGCGGCGTGCCGCTCGACGCCGACCTGATGTTCGACGTGCGCGCGCTGCCGAACCCGTACTACGACCACGAGTTGCGCCCGCTCACCGGGCTCGACCAACCGGTCATCGCCTTTCTCGACGCACTGCCGATCGTCCACCAGATGATCGACGACATCCATGCGTTCCTGATGAAATGGCTGCCGCACTTCCGCGATGACAACCGCAGCTACCTGACCGTCGCCATCGGCTGCACGGGCGGGCAGCATCGTTCGGTGTTCATCGCGGAAACGCTTGCCGCGCGCCTTGCGCGCGAGGCGAACGTGATCGTGCGGCATCGTGACGCGCCAGTGGATGTCGACGCGTCGTCGCGGCTCGTCTCAGAGGTCGACCGACCCTAGCGACGCACGCCCCAACGCCCGCGCGCCATGTCCTCCCTATCGACCACCCTGATCGACCTGCCGCTGTTTCCGCTGCACACGGTGCTGTTTCCGGGGGGGCTGCTCCCGCTCAAGGTGTTCGAGGCGCGTTATCTCGACATGTCCCGCGCGTGCCTGCGCGACAACGCGCCGTTCGGCGTGTGCCTGCTGAAGAGCGGGCCCGAAGTCGCGCAGGACGGCGCCGTGTCGGTGCCCGAGACCATCGGCTGCATGGCGCGCATCACCGAGTGCGATACCGGCGAATTCGGCATGCTTTATCTGCAGGCCGTCGGCACGCAGCGTTTCGAGCTGCTGTCGTATCGCGTCGAAGGCAACGGGCTGCTGGTCGGCATCGCGGAGCCGCTGCCCGACGACATCCCGCTCGAAGGCGAGCAGGCGCTCGCTCAATTCGGCTCGTGCGCCGAGGTGCTCGAGCGCATCATCGACGCGCTGAAGAAGTCCGATCCGGAGAAAATGCCGTTCGGCGAACCGTTCCGCCTCGACGATCCGAGCTGGGTGTCGAACCGCCTCGCGGAACTGCTGCCGCTCGACCTGCGCGCACGGCAGAAGCTGATGGAGTTTCCGGACGTCGGCGCACGCATCGATGCCGTGCACCACGTACTCGACCGGCACGGCTGGCTGTAACTACCGCGGCCGATTCCGTCGCGCGTCGCACCCGCCGGAAGACCTTTCCCGCCAGCGGCATCCCGGCGCGTTCCCGAACCCGGCCCGCGCCGCGCCCTTCCCATTCGTTACAGCAGCGGCCCGCTCAGCGCATCGAGCAGCTTGCGCACGGGCGCCGGCACGCCGTACGCGTCGAGCCGGCTCAGCGGGACCCACGCGGTATCCGCGTCCCGCGCGCCCGAAAGCAGGCCGCCGCCGTCGGCCATGTCGCTCAGCCGAGGCTCGATCTCGAGCCGGAAATGCGTAAACGTGTGCGTGAGCGGCGCGAGCGGCACCGTGCCGCCGCCGCCGAAGCCGCGCGCGAGTTCCGCAAGCGCGGCGTCGCCGTCCGCTTGCGGCAGGCTCCACAGCCCGCCCCAGATGCCGGTCGGCGGCCGGCGCTCGAGCAGCACGGCGTCACCGTCGCGCAGCACGAGCATCCAGGTCTTGCGTGTCGGCACCGCCTTCTTCGGCCGCGCGGCCGGCAGCTCGCGCTGGCGGCCCGTCGATTGCGCAACGCAATCGCCCGCGAACGGGCACCGCGCGCAATCGGGCTTGCCGCGCACGCACAGTGTCGCGCCGAGATCCATCAGCCCCTGCGTGTACGCGCTCACGTCGGCCGCATTCGCGGCGTCGGGCAACAGCGATTCGGCGAGCGCCCACATGTCGTTCTCGACACGCTTCTCGCCCGGAAAGCCCTCGACGCCGAAAACCCGGGCAAGCACGCGCTTCACGTTGCCGTCGAGGATCGTCGCGCGCGCGCCGTACGCGAACGACGCGATCGCCGCGGCCGTCGAACGGCCGATACCCGGCAGTTCGGCCAACGCGTCGGGCGTCGCCGGAAACGCGCCGCCGTGCTCGGCGACGACGGCCTGCGCGCAGCGGTGCAGGTTGCGCGCGCGCGAGTAGTAACCGAGGCCCGCCCACAGCGCCATCACGTCGTCGGTCGGCGCGGCCGCGAGCGCGGCGACGTCCGGGTAGCGTTCGAGAAAGCGCGTGTAATACGGGATGACGGTCGATACCTGCGTCTGCTGCAGCATGATTTCCGACAGCCAGATCCGGTACGGATCGCGCGTGTTCTGCCACGGCAGGTCGTGGCGGCCATGCTCGCGCTGCCATGCGACCAGGCGCGTGGCGAACGTGCGATGCAGCGGCGTGACGGGGAACGGAGCGGGGGCGATGCGGGGCGGCTTCAAGTTATCTGATCGGGGAAAAAGGTTTCAACGCTGAGGTTTCAACGCTGGCAGGTCGGGCAAAAATAAGTCGACCGTTGGCCCTGCACGATCTGGCGAATCGGTGTGCCGCATGCGCGGCAGGGTTGGCCGGCACGGTCGTAGACGAAGCAGTCGAGCTGGAAATAACCGCTTTCGCCGTTGCTGCCGACGAAATCGCGCAACGTGCTGCCGCCACGCTCGATCGCGTCGGCGAGCGTCGCGCGCACCGCGTCGGCCAGCCGCTCGTAGCGCGGCAGCGAGACCTTGCCGGCGGCCGTCGTCGGCCGGATGCCCGCGCGAAACAGGCTCTCCGACGCATAGATGTTGCCGACGCCGACGACCATGTCGCCCGCGAGCAGCGCCTGCTTGACCGACACGGTGCGGCCGCGCGTGCGCGCGTGCAGCAGCGCGCCGGTAAACGCCGGCGAGAACGGCTCGACGCCGAGGCTCGCGAGCAGCGGATGTGCATGCACGTCGCCTGCTTCGCGCGGGTGCCACAGCACCGCGCCGAAACGGCGCGGATCGCGGAACCGCAGCACGAACTCGTCGAAGATCCAGTCGATGTGGTCATGCCTGGCGGCGACCGGCACGCCGTCGGCGGGCAGCACGCGCAGCGTGCCCGTCATGCCGAGATGGACGATGAACCAGCCGGCGTCGACCTCGAACAGCAGGTACTTGCCGCGACGCTCGACGGCGAGCACCTCGCGCGCGCGCAACTGCTCGGCGAGCCCTGCCGGCACGGGCCAGCGCAACATCTCGGTACGGACGTCGACGCGCTCGACGCGGCGGCCCGCGACAAAGGGCTCGATGCCCCGGCGCGTGACTTCGACTTCTGGCAACTCTGGCATGTTTTACGGGTCTGAGGCTGGATTCACGATCGTGCGTGTATTGTAGCGAGCGCGTTACAATCGGTTGAAACATCGAACGGATTTCCATGACCCTGCCCTCGAAGCTGCTTCTGAAGCGCCCCGCCGCCGTGCGCGGCGCGCGCGCCTTCCCGGTCCGCCGTGCGCTCGGCGCCGCGCTGTTCGCCGCCTGGACCCTCACCGCCTTCCCGGCTCACGCGCAGGATCCGGCATCGGACGACGCGGAACCGCAGGGCGCGTTCGAGCACGTGATGCCGGACGAGCAGAAGAATCTCCCCGGCGTTCCGCTGACGAGCCAGATCGTCTACCAGGTGCTCGCCGCCGAGGTCGCGCTCCAGCGCAACCAGCCCGCGCCGGCCTACCAGACCTACCTCGCGCTTGCCCGCGACACGCGCGATCCGCGCATGGCCCAGCGCGCGACCGAGATCGCGCTCGGTGCGCAGAGCCCGGCCGACGCGCTGTCCGCCGCGAACCTGTGGCGCCAGTACGCACCGGAATCGAACCGGGCGTCGCAAGTCGACGCCGCGCTGCTGGTGCTCGCCGGCAAGCCGGCCGACGCGCAGCCGATGCTCGCGCGCGAGCTGGCCCGGGCGACCGGCGAGACGCGCGGCCCGGCGATCCTCGCGCTGCAGGCGCTGCTCGTGCGCGGCCCCGACCGCGTCGGCGGCCTCGCGGTGCTGAAGGACATGCTGAAGAACGACCTGAACCGGCCCGAGGCTCAGCTCGCGATCGCGCGCCAGCAGCTTGCGGTCGACGACAAGGACGGCGCCGCGCAGTCGCTGAAGCAGGCGCTGCAGATCCGCCCCGACTACCTGCCGGCGGCCCTGATGCTGTCGCAGATGGGGCCTGCGGAACGCGCGGCGGGCATCGCGTCGTTCGAGAAGTATGTTCAGCAGAATCCGAAGTCGCGCGATGCGCGGCTCGCGCTGTCGCAGCTCTATCTCGCCGACGATCGCCTCGACGACGCGCAGAAGCAGTTCGAGACGATGCGCAAGCTCGACTCGAAGGATCCGACGCCGCTGATGGCGCTCGCGCTGATCAAGATCCAGCAGAAGAAGCTCGACGAAGCCACCGCCTACCTGAAGCAGTACGTGCAGCTCGGCGACAAGCAGCCGAACCTCGACGTCGGCCAGGGCTACATCTACCTCGCGCAGATCGCGATCGACCAGAACAACGACGCGCAGGCGTCGCAATGGCTCGACAAGGTCGACCAGACGAGCCAGCACTATCTCCCCGCGCAGATCACGCGCGCGCAACTGCTGCAGAAACAGGGCAAGACCGACGAGGCGCGCAAGGTGCTCGACAACCTGCCGATCACGGATCCGCGCGATGCCGCCGTGGTCGCTCGCACCGACGCGTCGATCCTGTTCACCGCGAAGCGCTATCCGGAAGCCGAGGCCCGGCTCGGGCAGGCGGTCCAGGACTTCCCGGACGATCCCGACCTGCGCTACGACTACGCGATGGCGGCCGAAAAAACCGGCCACTACACGACGATGGAAAAGCAGTTGCGCGAGCTGATCCGCACGCAGCCCGACAATCCGCAGGCGTACAACGCGCTCGGCTATTCGCTCGCCGACCGCAACCAGCGGCTGCCCGAAGCCAGCAAGCTGATCGACAAGGCAATGACGCTCGCGCCGAACGATGCCTACATCATGGACAGTCTCGGCTGGGTGAAGTACCGGATGGGCGATACGGCCGGCGCGGCGAAGGTGCTGCGGCGCGCGTACGAACTGCAGCCGAACGCCGAAATCGGCGCGCATCTCGGCGAAGTGCTGTGGAAGAGCGGCGCGCAGGACGACGCGCGTTCCGCGTGGCGTGACGCGCAGAAGCTCGAGCCGGACAACGAAACGCTCGTGCAGACGCTGAAGCGCCTCCAGATCAACGGCCTCTGATGCAGATGTTCCCGACGTTTTCCCTGTCCTCCCGCGCGCAGCGCACGCTGGCCGCAGCCGGCGCGGCGCTCGCGCTCGCCGGCTGCGCGAGCACGCCGCCGTCGGCCAGCGCGCCGACGGGCGCACCGCTGCAGACCGCCGCAACGCACGCTTACCATGGCCGCTTCGCGGTGCAGTACGACGACCGTCTCGGCAAGCAGCAGAACGTGTACGGCAACTTCGACTGGCAGGAGCACGGCGACGACGTGTCGCTCGAGCTGCGCAGCCCGCTCGGCCAGACGCTCGCGGTCGTGAAATCGACGCCGCAGGCGGCATCGCTCGAATTGCCGAACCGTCCGACGCAATATGCGCCGGACGTCGGCGACCTGATGCAGAAAACGCTCGGCTTCGAACTGCCGCTCGCGGGCCTGCGCTACTGGCTGCTGCCCACGGCCGCGCCCGCGACCCCTGCGGAGACGGTGCGCGACCCGGCCGACGGCACGCGCGTCAAGCAGATCCGCCAGGACGGCTGGACGATCGACTACCTCGCCTACGCGGATGCCCCGGCCACGGGCGTCAAACGCGTCAACCTCGTGCGCGCGACCCCGCCGCTCGACATCAAGCTCGTGCTCGACCAGTGAGCACCGGCCCAGCCCAGACATACGCATGACCGATTCGACCCGCTCGCTGCGCAATTGCCTTGCGCCCGCGAAACTCAACCTGTTCCTGCACATCACCGGCCGCCGCCCGAACGGCTATCACGATCTGCAGAGCGTGTTCCAGTTGCTGAACTGGGGCGACACGCTGCATTTCACGCTGCGCGACGACGGTCGCGTCGCGCGCGTCACCGACGTGCCCGGCGTGCCCGAGGAAAGCGACCTCGTCGTGCGCGCGGCCAACCTGCTGAAAGCACATACGGGCACCGCGCACGGCGTCGACATCGAGATCGACAAGTGCCTGCCGATGGGGGCCGGCCTTGGCGGCGGCAGCTCCGACGCCGCAACGACGCTGCTCGCACTGAACCGCCTGTGGCGACTCGACCTGCCGCGCGCCGAGCTTCAGTCGCTCGCGGTCAAACTCGGCGCAGACGTTCCGTTTTTTATTTTTGGAAAAAATGCGTTCGCAGAGGGTATCGGAGAAGAATTAGCTGAGGTACAATTGCCGACTCGCTGGTTCTTGGTTGTGACGCCAAGCGTTCATGTCCCGACCGCTGAAATATTTTCAGATGAGTTGTTGACAAGAGATACGAAGCCCGTCACAATTGCTGACTTTCTTGCACAGCAAACCAGCGATGCGGGATGGCCAGATAGCTTCGGCCGGAACGACATGCAGGAAGTTGTAACAAGGAAGTACGCGGAAGTTGCGCAGGTGGTTAAAAGGTTGTATGATTTGACCCCCGCGAGGATGACCGGCTCCGGAGCAAGCGTGTTTGCAGCGTTTCACAGCAAGCACGAGGCAGAAGCGGCGAAAGCCAAGCTGCCCGCCAGTTGGAAGGGTGAAGTTGCCGAGAGCCTGAACGAGCATCCGCTCTTCGCTTTCGCGTCATGAAGTTTTACTTTGCCGAACGGCCTACACGAGTTCGGTGAAGCAGTCAGTTAAGTGTAGGGGAGTCGCCAAGTTGGTCAAGGCACCGGATTTTGATTCCGGCATGCGAGGGTTCGAGTCCTTCCTCCCCTGCCAAAAATTTTCCCGCATTTCCCGCCCAAGCCTGAAGCAGGTGCACGATGAGCAGCCACAGCCATGATGGCCTGATGGTCTTTACTGGCAACGCGAATCCCGCGCTCGCCCAGGAAGTCGTCAATATCCTTGGTATCCCCCTCGGCAAAGCAATGGTCAGCCGTTTCTCCGACGGCGAGATCCAGGTCGAGATCCAGGAAAACGTGCGCGGCAAGGACGTCTTCGTCCTGCAATCCACGTGCGCACCGACGAACGACAACCTGATGGAACTGATGATCATGGTCGATGCGCTCAAGCGCGCATCCGCCGGCCGGATCACTGCAGCCATCCCCTACTTCGGCTACGCCCGTCAGGATCGCCGCCCGCGTTCGGCGCGCGTTGCGATCTCGGCAAAGGTCGTCGCGAACATGCTGGAAATCGCCGGCGTCGAGCGGATCATCACGATGGATCTGCACGCCGACCAGATTCAAGGCTTCTTCGACATCCCGGTCGACAACATCTACGCAACGCCGATCCTGCTGGGTGACCTGCGCAAGCAGAACTACCCGGATCTGCTCGTCGTGTCGCCGGACGTCGGCGGCGTGGTGCGTGCCCGGGCACTCGCGAAGCAGCTCAACTGCGATCTCGCGATCATCGACAAGCGTCGCCCGAAGGCGAACGTCTCCGAGGTGATGAACATCATCGGTGAAGTCGAAGGCCGCACCTGCGTGATCATGGACGACATGGTCGATACGGCAGGCACGCTCTGCAAGGCCGCGCAAGTGCTGAAGGAGCGCGGCGCGAAACAGGTTTTCGCCTACGCGACGCACCCGGTGCTGTCGGGTGGCGCCGGTGACCGCATCGCCGCATCGGCACTCGACGAGCTGGTGGTCACCGACACGATCCCGCTGTCCGCCGAATCGCTCGGCTGCTCGAAGATCCGTGCACTGACGAGCGCGAGCCTGCTGGCCGAAACGTTCTCGCGGATCCGCCGCGGCGATTCGGTGATGTCGCTGTTCGCGGAATCCTGATCGCGAATCGACTGAACAAAGCATGCGCAGAAAGCGAAGCGGCAACGCTTCGCTTTTTGCACAATCGGACGGGATAGACGAAACCCCGTCCGCTTCATCGGGGGCCGACATTTGACGGCCCCGTTTTACTGCCTGGTCGCGGGCAGCCATTGGAGAATCATATGAAAGTCGTCGCTTTCGAGCGCCAACAGCAAGGTACGGGTGCGAGCCGCCGCCTGCGCAACGCCGGTAAGACCACGGGTATCGTTTACGGTGGCGAAGCAGCCCCGCAAAAGATCGAACTCGATCACAACGCCCTGTGGCACGCCCTGAAGAAGGAAGCTTTCCACTCGTCGATCCTCGACCTCGAAGTGGCTGGCCAGTCGCAACAGGTTCTGCTGCGCGACGTGCAATACCACCCGTTCAAGCAACTGGTGCTGCACGTGGACTTCCAGCGCGTTGACGCGAAGAAGAAGCTGCACACGAAGGCTCCGCTGCACTTCCTGAACGCTGAAATCAGCCCGGCCGTGAAGCTGTCGAGCGCGATCGTTTCGCACGTCGCGACGGAAATCGAAATCGAGTGCCTGCCGGCTGACCTGCCGGAGTTCCTCGAAGTCGACCTGTCGAAGATCGAAGCCGGTCAATCGCTGCACGCGAAGGACATCGCACTGCCGAAGGGCGTCGCGCTGGTCGCGCACGTCGATGCGGAAAACCCGGTTGTCGCATCGGCGACGGTCCCGGCTGGTGCCGTGTCGGACGCAGCCGAAGGCGAAACGCCGGCTGCCTAAGCGGCTGCCTACGCGCCCCATCGATCCGTTTCACGAAACGGTCGACGCAACCCGCCGCGGCTTGCCCGGCGGGTTTTTCTTTTTCTGCGCCCAGGCGGCGGCTGCCGCCTTCGAAACGTCATGATCAAATTGATCGTCGGCCTCGGCAATCCCGGGGCGGAATACACCGCGACGCGCCACAACGCCGGCTTCTGGCTGATTGACCAGCTTGCCCGCGAAGCAGGCGCGACGCTGCGCGACGAACGCCGCTTCCATGGCTTCTACGCGAAAGCGCGCCTGCACGGTGAGGAAGTCCACCTGCTCGAGCCGCAAACCTACATGAACCGCTCCGGCCAGTCGGTCGTCGCGCTCGCCCAGTTCTTCAAGATCCTGCCCGACCAGATCCTCGTCGCACACGACGAGCTCGACCTGCCGCCCGGCACCGTGAAGCTGAAGCTCGGCGGCGGCAGCGGCGGCCACAACGGCCTGAAGGACATCACCGCACACCTGTCGTCGCAACAGTACTGGCGGCTGCGAATCGGCATCGGCCATCCGCGCGACCTGATTCCGGAAAGCGCCCGCGCCGGCGCGAAGCCCGATGTCGCGAACTTCGTGCTGAAGCCGCCGCGCCGCGAGGAACAGGACGTGATCGACGCGTCGATCGAACGCGCGCTCGCCGTGATGCCGATGGTCGTCAAGGGCGAACTCGACCGCGCGACGATGCAGCTGCATCGCAACTGACCGCACGCTCCACCACGACCGTCGCGCCGTCCGGCGTCGCCGGGCGGCCCGGTCCGCCCCATCCTGCGCACACTTGCGGTAATCTGGTCGCTTTGCCCGACAGGAGCCAAGCGGTGAGCCGTTACTGGAGCGACGTCGTTCAGCAACTCGTGCCTTACGTGCCGGGCGAGCAGCCCGCACTCGCACACCCGGTCAAGCTGAACACCAACGAAAATCCCTATCCGCCGTCGCCGCGCGTCGTCGCGGCGATCGCGCGCGAACTCGGCGCGACCGGCGACACGCTGCGCCGCTATCCGGACCCGGTTGCACGCGCACTGCGCGAGACGGTCGCGGCCCATCACCGCATCCAGCCCGAGCAGGTGTTCGTCGGCAACGGCTCCGACGAGGTGCTCGCGCACGCATTCCAGGCGTTGCTCAAGCACGACCGGCCGCTGCGCTTCCCCGACATCACGTACAGCTTCTATCCGACCTATGCACGCCTGTACGGCGTCGAGACGACGGTCGTGCCGCTCGCGGATGACCTCTCGATCCGTGTCGACGACTATCTCGACGATGCCGGCGGCGTGCTGTTTCCGAACCCGAACGCGCCGACCGGGCGCGCGCTGCCGCTCGCGGATGTCGAGCGGATCGCGGCCGCGAATCCGTCATCGGTCGTCGTGATCGACGAAGCCTACGTCGACTTCGGCGCGCAGTCCGCGATTGCGCTGATCGATCGCTACCCGAACCTGCTCGTCGTGCACACGACGTCGAAGGCACGCTCGCTCGCGGGCATGCGCGTTGGTTTCGCATTCGGCGATGCCGCGCTGATCGACGCGCTGAACCGCGTGAAGGACAGCTTCAACTCGTACCCGCTCGACCGGCTCGCGCAAGTCGCCGCGCAGGCGGCATACGAAGACACCGATTATTTCAGCGCAACCTGCCGGCGCGTGATCGACAGCCGGACGCGGCTCACGCACGCGCTCGGCACGCTCGGCTTCGACGTCGTGCCGTCGGCCGCGAATTTCGTGTTCGCACGCCATCCCGCGCACGACGCGGGCGCCATCGCGGCCAAACTGAAGGAACGGGAAATTTTCGTGCGGCACTTCGGGCTGCCGCGAATCGACCAGCACCTGCGCATCACCGTCGGCACCGATGCCGAATGCGATACGCTCGTCGCGGCATTGCGCGAGCTGCTGGCCTGACATGAAGAAACCGGCGCCAGGCGGCGCCGATCCGGATGCGTGACGTGCGTGCCGAACAACCCAGGCGCGCGCGTCACCACGGGGTCACGACGCGTCGTCGCCTTTCACGGCGATCAACGCGTGATACTTCTCCATCAATTGCGCGTGCGATTCGTCATGCTGCGGATCGCGCGGAATGCATTCGACCGGACACACCTGCTGGCACTGCGGTTCGTCGAAATGGCCGACGCACTCGGTGCACTTGTTCGGGTCGATCACGTAGATGTCCGGGCCCATCGAAATCGCGCCGTTCGGGCACTCGGGCTCGCACACGTCGCAATTGATGCACTCGTCGGTAATCATCAAAGCCATACTGATCTCACTTCTTCAGGCCGGCGGCCGGCTTCGCGACGAAACCGGCCGGCACCGCGTCACGCGGCAGGGCCTCCCATCGCCGTCACTTTCTCGGTCAGCCACTTCTCGACGGACGGGAACACGAACTTGCTGACATCACCGCCCAACTGCGCGATTTCGCGCACGATCGTGCCCGAGATGAACTGGTACTGGTCGGACGGCGTCATGAACATCGTCTCGACGTCGGGCAACAGATAGCGGTTCATCCCCGCCATCTGGAACTCATATTCGAAATCGGACACGGCACGCAGGCCGCGCACGATCACGCGTGCGTTGTTGGTGCGGACGAAGTCCTTCAGGAGGCCGGTGAAACTCATCACCTTCACGTTCGGGTAATGGCCGAGCACCTCGTTCGCAATCGTCAGACGTTCTTCCAGCGAGAAGAACGGCTTTTTCGCGCGGCTGTCGGCCACACCGACCACCAGCGTATCAAAAATGCTCGACGCACGCCGCACGAGGTCTTCGTGCCCGCGCGTCAGCGGATCGAACGTACCGGGATACACGGCGACTACCATGTCGCTCCTCCTGTCATCACGCAAACGGGATGGCAGCGGTGCCATGCGCACGCGACTGCCGAGATGGGCATGCGTCGCCTTTGCAGCGCGCCGCCTCGTATGGAACGCGCATTATTCATCATTTTCGCGCCGCAGCAAATGATAGTGAACCGCACCGGCCTTGCCGTGCTTCACCACCTCCCAGCCCGCGAGCGCATCATGCGCGGCCGGGTCGAGTTCCGCGCCCGTTTCGACGTACAGCGCGCCGCCCGCCGCGACGAGCGGCGCCGCCAGCGCGACCGCGCGATCGAGCACCGCCGGTTCGCCGAACGGCGGATCGAGAAACACGACGTCGAACGCGCCCGGCGTGAGCCCGGCCGCGAGCCGCAACGCGTCCGCCTCCGCGACCTCGACCGCGCGCGCACCGAGCTTGTCCTTGATCGTACGCAGCTGCTGCGCGGCGCGTGGATGGCGCTCGACCATCACGACGCTCGCCGCGCCGCGCGACGCGGCCTCGAAACCGAGTGCGCCCGTGCCCGCGAACAGGTCGAGGCAGCGGCGGCCTTCGAGATCCTGGCCGAGCCAGTTGAACAGCGTCTCGCGCACGCGATCGGGCGTCGGCCGCAGGCCGTCGAGATCGAGCACCGCGAGCGGCGTACGTTTCCAGTCGCCGCCGATGATGCGGATCGTGTGCGGCTTGCCGCGGCTGGAAGGGGCCGCCGGGCGGCCGGAAGAGGAACGGGACATACGGAATATCGACGACGGAGGGACCGGGCGCGCGCAGGGGCGCACCGCCAAACAGGCGCACGTTACCACAGCGGCGGCGCGCACTGACGCGAGCGCCACGCCGCACTGATAAAATGCACGGTTTCGGCCGCCGTGCGCCGCGCCCGCGCGAACGCAGGACGGCCCGTCCGGTGCCCCGCTTCTGGCGGCGGCCCGCCCTCTTCCCGACGTCAGACCATGTTCAGCTTCTTCAAACGATTCAAGAAAACGCAGGAGCCCGATCCGGCGGAATCGCAATCGGCCGACGCGCAGCAAACGGACGAACCGTCCGATGCGCCCGCGGTCGAGGCCCCGCCTGCGGCCGAGGTGCCGCAAGCGCCCGCGCAACCGGCCGCGCCGGCCGTCGTGATGACGGTCACGCCGACCAACGACGGGCGCGACGAAGTCGTCGAGACGGTCGAAATCGTTCCGCCGCCGCTGCAGGACGCCACCGCGAAGAAATCGTGGCTCGCCCGCCTGAAAACGGGGCTCGCCAAGACGGGCTCGAGCATCACCGGCGTCTTCGTCAACACGAAGATCGACGAGGATCTGTACGAGGAGCTCGAAACCGCGCTGCTGATGTCCGACGCGGGCGTCGACGCGACCGAGTACCTGCTCGGCGCGCTACGCGAAAAGGTGCGCGCGGGCCGCCTGACCGACCCGCAGCAGGTGAAGGCTGCGCTGCACGACCTGCTCGTCGAATTGCTGACGCCGCTCGAGAAGTCGCTGATGCTCGGCCGCGCGCAGCCGCTCGTGATGATGATCACCGGCGTGAACGGTGCAGGCAAGACGACCAGCATCGGCAAGCTCGCAAAGCATCTGCAGAGCTTCGACCAGTCGGTGCTGCTGGCCGCAGGCGACACGTTCCGCGCGGCAGCGCGCGAACAGCTGGCGGTCTGGGGCGAGCGCAACAACGTGACGGTCGTGCAGCAGGAAAGCGGCGATCCGGCCGCGGTGATCTTCGACGCGGTCAGCGCCGCGCGCGCGCGCAAGATCGACGTGATGATGGCCGACACGGCCGGCCGCCTGCCGACGCAGCTCCACCTGATGGAAGAGCTGAAGAAGGTGAAGCGCGTGATCTCGAAGGCGCACGACGGCGCGCCGCACGAAGTGCTGCTGGTGATCGACGCGAACACCGGCCAGAACGCGCTCACGCAGGTCAAGGCATTCGACGACGCGCTCGGCCTCACCGGCCTCATCGTCACGAAGCTCGACGGCACCGCGAAGGGCGGGATTCTCGCCGCGATCGCGCGGCAGCGCCCGGTGCCGGTCTACTTCATCGGCGTCGGCGAGAAGGTCGAGGATCTGCAGCCGTTCAGCGCGGTCGAATTCGCGGACGCGCTGCTCGGCTGAACACCGCCGGCACGCATCGCACGGGGCGCCTTCGGGCGCCCTTTTTCATGCGCGCCCGGTCATGCATGCCGGGCGCACCGCGCTCATTCGGCGTCGGGCTGCGCGCCGGGCTCGGCGGCCTTGAAC
The DNA here is from genome assembly GCF_001043615.1 of Burkholderia sp. LK4. Taxonomy (NCBI): domain Bacteria; kingdom Pseudomonadati; phylum Pseudomonadota; class Betaproteobacteria; order Burkholderiales; family Burkholderiaceae; genus Burkholderia; species Burkholderia sp. LK4. The sequence continues at coordinate 72,142 of NZ_LDUL01000052.1, read as the reverse complement.
GCATCGAGCGTCGACGCATGGTCGACGATCCGCTGGATCGTCGGATAACGCGTCGTATCGATCGAGAAGCGGTTCGCGTTGAACACCTGCGGCACGAGGCACACGTCGGCGAGTGTCGGCGAGTCGCCGAAACACAGCTTGCCGGTGCGCGGATCGCTCGCGAGACGCGTCTCGAGCGATTCGAAGCCCGCCTCGATCCAGTGCCGGTACCACGCGTTCTTCGCCTCTTCGGACACCTTCAGCGTGTGCTTCAGGTACTTCAGCACGCGCAGGTTGTTGAGCGGATGGATTTCGCACGCGATCTGCAGCGCGACCGCACGCACATAGGCGCGATCGACCGGCTGCTTCGGCAGCAGCGCCGGTTCCGGATGGGTTTCCTCGAGATATTCGATGATCGCGAGCGACTGCTGCAGCGTCGCGTCGCCGTCGGTCAGCGTCGGCACGACCGCGTCCGGATTCAGCGCGCGGTACGCGTCCTTCAGTTGCTCGCCGCCGTCACGCAGCATGTGCACGGGAACATAGTCGAACGGCAGCTGCTTCAGGTTCAGGGCGATCCGCACGCGGTACGACGCGGAACTGCGGAAATAGCTGTAAAGCTTCATGGGATGTCTCTCGTAGTCGTATTCGGCCGGCAACGGCACGGGCGCGGCGCAGCCGGCGCGCGCACCGCCGGGAACCAGAGTGTAGCGCGCCGCGATGCGCCCCCTTGCTTGCGCCGGCCGTGCCCATGCGATACTCGGGCATTCCTCACCGCTCACAGCGCGGCCCGATGCCGGCCGCCCGCCCCACGCCCCGATGACCGCTTCCCACGATCCCGCCGCCGTCCCGTTCCCGTGCGCCCGCTTCATCAAGGAAATCGGCCGCGGCCCGAACGGCGCCCGCGCGTTGTCCGCCGAGGACACGTTCGAGCTCTATCGCGCGATGCTCGACGCGCGCGTGTCGGATGTCGAACTGGGCGCGATCCTGATCGCCTATCGGCTGAAGGGCGAATCCGCCGACGAGCTGGCCGCGATGCTCGCCGCCGCGCAGGCGTCCTTCGAGCCCGTGCACGTACAGGACGCGGCGTTCCGCCCCGTCGCGATCCCGAGCTACAACGGCGCGCGCAAGCAGCCGAACCTCGTGCCGCTGCTCGCACTGCTGCTCGCACGCGAAGGCGTGCCGGTGCTCGTGCATGGTGTCGAGCAGGATCCGGGCCGCGTGACGAGCGCCGAGATCTTCTCGGCGCTGTCGCTCGCGCCGTCGGCGTCGCACGATGCGATCGAGGACACGCTTGCCGAGCGCCGCGTCGCGTTCGCGTCGATCGAGGTGCTGGCGCCGCGCATCGCCCGCCTGCTGTCGATGCGTCGCGTGCTCGGCGTGCGCAATTCGACGCACACGCTCGTGAAGATCCTGCAGCCGTTCGCACCGGCCGGCCTGCGGCTCGTCAACTACACGCATCCGCCGTACCGCGACAGCCTTGCGCAGCTGTTCCGCGACCATCCGGACGCCGCGCTCGGCGGCGCGCTGCTGGCGCGCGGCACCGAGGGCGAAGCCGTTGCCGACACGCGGCGCCAGGTGCAGGTCGACTGGCTGCACGACGGCGTGTGCGACACGCTGATCGAGGCCGAGCGCTCGTCGACCGATGCGCCCCCCGTCGCCCTGCCCGAATCGCGCGATGCGGCCACGACGGCCGCGTGGACGGACGCCGTATTGCGCGGCGAGGTGCCGGTGCCCGACACCGTCGCCCGCCAGGTCGCGACGATCGTGCAGATCACCCGCATCGCGCGCTGACGGCACGCCCGCGAACCGGCCCCGCGCGCCGGGCATTTGACACGCGGGCGCATCCTGGCATAGAGTTGCCGTCATGCGTTCCTTTCCGAACACCCTCCGAATTACCTCCGGCCGCCTAGCGCGGCCGCTATCGCTACGACTAGCCTAAGGCTGTCGTAGCGCCGTGTGCTGTCCGCACGGTCCTCCCAGCAGTTCCTCGCAGTACCCCTCTCGCAGTTTTTACAACCCGAAGTCGTCAGCATTCGTCCGTCTATCCGTCGGCCGATTCGCGAAGATCATCCGCATCCGCAGCGCGCTCACGTGCCGCGGAGCGAGGCAGCGCCAACCGTCGCCCATGCCGCCCGTCTTCGCTCGCGACTTGAGACCCGAGGTCCAGAAGATGCAGCGCAATCCGCAAGACAAGTACCGTCCGTTCGAGCCCGTCCGCCTCAATGGCCGCAAATGGCCGTCGCGCACCATCGAGCGCGCGCCCGTCTGGATGAGCACCGACCTGCGCGACGGCAACCAGTCGCTGATCGAGCCGATGAGCATCGAGCAGAAGCTCGAATTCTTCGAGATGCTGGTCGCGATCGGGTTCAAGGAGATCGAAGTCGGCTTTCCGTCGGCGTCGCAAACCGACTTCGATTTCGTCCGCAAGCTGATCGACGACAAGCGGATTCCCGACGACGTGACGATCGAAGTGCTCGTGCAGGCGCGCGAGGACCTGATCGCACGCACGTTCGACGCGCTCGAGGGCGTGCCGCGCGCGATCGTGCACCTGTACAACGCGGTCTGCCCGTCGTTCCGCCGCATCGTGTTCGGGATGTCGAAGGCCGACGTGAAGGCGCTCGCGATCGACGGCACGCGCATCATCAAGGAGCACGCCGCCGCGCGCCCCGACACGCAGTGGACCTTCCAGTACTCGCCGGAAACCTTCAGCATGACCGAGCTGACGTTCGCGCGCGAGGTCTGCGACGCGGTCGCGCAAACCTGGCGCCCGACCCGCGACCACAAGATGATCGTCAACCTGCCGGCCACCGTCGAAGCCGCGAGCCCGAACGTGTTCGCCGACCAGATCGAATGGATGGACCGCAACCTCGCGTATCGCGACAGCATCGTGCTGTCCGTGCATCCGCACAACGACCGCGGCACGGCGGTCGCGGCGGCCGAACTTGCGCTGCTCGCGGGCGCCGACCGCATCGAGGGTTGCCTGTTCGGCAACGGCGAGCGTACCGGCAACGTCGATCTCGTCACGCTCGCGCTGAACCTCTACACGCAGGGCATCGACCCGGGCCTCGACTTCTCCGACATCGACGCGGTGCGCCGCGTCGTCGAACGCTGCAACCAGATTCCGGTGCATCCGCGCCACCCGTACGCGGGCGACCTCGTGTTCACCGCGTTCTCAGGCTCGCACCAGGACGCGATCCGCAAGGGCTTCGCGCAGCAGCGCCCAGACGCGCCGTGGGAAGTGCCGTACCTGCCGATCGACCCGGCCGACCTCGGCCGCAGCTACGACGCGGTGATCCGCGTCAACAGCCAGTCCGGCAAGGGCGGCGCGACGTTCCTGCTCGAACGCGGGATGGGCTTCACGCCGACGCGGCGCGTGCAGATCGAATTCAGCCACGCGGTGCAGACGCTTGCCGACGCGTCGGGCGAGGAAGTGACGGGCGACGCGATCTGCGCGCTGTTCGCGCGCGAATTCTTCGAGACCGACGGCCCGGCCGCGCGCCACGGCAACGGCGCACGCTGGCGGAACCGCGAGATCGCGACGGCGCCCGCGGCGGATATCGCGCCTGACGATGCCGTGCGACGTTTGGCCGCTGCATTCGCGGCCGCCGCCGGCGTCGCGATCGACATTGCTTCGTGCGAACACGCGCGCACGACGGATGGGCGGATCGCGGTATCGGTGGGCTGCCGGGTCGGCGATGCGCCGCTGCGGCACGGCGTCGGCCTGCACGCCGATGCGTCGGGCGCCGCGCTCGATGCGCTCGTCAGCGCGATCAACCGCTCGGCCTGGCACTGCGCGGATCGCCGCGCGGCGGCCTGACGGCCGGTTCCGTTTCAGGGTTCAAACGTCAGCGAGCGGTGCGTGACCGCTCGTGCGCCGCGCGATCCGCGCCGCACGAGGCAGCAAAAAGCGGCCCAGAAGGCCGCTTCGAGGGACATGAAAACGGGCGCCACGCGCGCTCATGTCTCGGTCGCGCACCGCGTCGCCTGCCACGCGAACAGGCTCCAGCGGCCCTGTTCGTGGGTGTGGACGGAGGTATACGCAATCGGGAAGACCAGGCCGCCGTTGTTCGTTTCCATCTCGATCAACGCACGCCCGGTGACGACGCAGGTTTCATCGCCGACGGGCAGCACGTCCTGCGACTGGATTTCGATCTGGCGATAGCGGCGGCGGCCGGCGACGATGGCGTCGATGAACTGCTGCTTGGTTTCGCGTTTGCCGTTGGTGTGCACGAAGAACACCTTGTCCGACAAAAGCGCGCCGAGCGCCTCGCCGTCGCCGTCCACCATCGCCCGGAACCGATCGCGCTCGAGCGCGCGGATCGCATCGATCACCTTCGCCATCGCCTGACTCCTCGGCAACGCGCACGCCGTGCGCGGGCGTGCGGATCAGAAGTTGTACTGCACGTAGAACTGGTGGAAATTTATACCAGGATTCGGCTCTTTGATACCCGCGTTAGACACATGTTCAAAACGGTAGCCGACCTGATACTGTTGCCGTTGGCCGAACTGCACGCCCACCCCCGCGGTCGGCGAGAACTGGAACGCGGTCCCGAGCGAGAAATGATCCGAGATCGTCGGGTGCGTCAGCAGCCGGACGCCGCCGCCGGCCTCGATGAACGGGCGAATCTCCCCGGCGCTCTTGATGAAGCGGAACAACGGCGTCACGCCGAATTCGCCGATGCTGCCGTGAACGTTGCCGCCCGTGTGCCAGTAGCCGGCGTGCCCTTCCACGACGAACGCGAAGTGCCAACCGCCCATTTCCCACCAGTTCCAGCCCGGATCCCACACCACGCCGAGATCGCCCTTGTCGACCCCGTGGCGATCCGAAAAACCGCCGCCCGCCTGAATCCCCCACCGATCCGCGAATGCCGCGCCCGATCCTCCCAGAAGGGACGCCGCCAGCATCGCGTGCAGGACAAGCCGGCTGCGGGGCCGGCGATTCTTCTTATTGTTCATCTGACACTCCAACTTTGTGGGTTGAATGGAACCTGCCGCTGCGGCCGGTTCGAGCGAACTGAATGGTATGGTAAAGGACTTTTCGGATCGGCATCACGAAGCGAAATGGCTTCCTTCCAAAACAACAAAAATTGAAATCGTCTACTGATTTCCATCTGAAACAACGGCTTACGGAACTTCGCCTCACCTCCCCTGTCGCAGAATAGACTATCGACTCGACTAACTCGATAGAAAAACGGGAACTCCGATGCCCACGCTTGCTCTAAGGAATTAGCACTCAGCTTGCGGGAGTGCTAAGATGCCCCACGGAATCTCATTCGAGACCGGGGGTTTGTCCCTGATTCCAAAGGAGTTTTTAGTGAGCAACGCCCTGACCCTCCCGAACACCCTGAGCCCGACGCCGGCCAAGGCCGAATCGGCAGGCTCGCTGGCGCTCGCAGCTCAATCGATGTTGCCGGGCCAGCTTGGCAACATCGACGCGTATATCCAGGCCGTCAATCGCATTCCGCTGCTGACGGCAGAAGAGGAACGCCAGTACGCGACCGAATTCCGCGAAAGCAACAATCTCGACTCGGCACGCCGCCTCGTGCTGTCGCACCTGCGGCTCGTCGTGTCGATCGCGCGCAACTATCTCGGGTACGGCCTGCCGCACGGCGACCTGATCCAGGAAGGCAACATCGGCCTGATGAAGGCCGTGAAGCGCTTCGATCCGGCCCAGAACGTGCGTCTCGTGTCGTACGCGATCCACTGGATCAAGGCCGAGATCCACGAGTACATCCTGCGCAACTGGCGCATGGTGAAGGTCGCGACGACGAAGGCGCAACGCAAGCTGTTCTTCAACCTGCGCAGCCACAAGAAGAGCATGCAGGCGATGACGCCCGAGGAAATCGACGGCCTCGCACAAGAGCTCAACGTCAAGCGCGAAGACGTGACCGAAATGGAAACGCGCCTGTCGGGCGGCGATATCGCGCTCGAAGGGCAGGTCGAAGACGGCGAGGAGTCGTACGCACCGATCGCCTACCTGGCCGACTCGCACAACGAACCGACCGCCGTGCTCGCCGCGCGTCAGCGCGACTCGCTGCAGACGGACGGCATCGCGCAGGCACTCGACGCGCTCGACGCGCGCAGCCGCCGCATCATCGAGGCACGCTGGCTGCACGTCGACGACGACGGCTCGGGCGGCTCGACGCTGCACGATCTCGCCGCCGAGTTCGGCGTGTCGGCGGAACGCATCCGCCAGATCGAGGCGAGCGCAATGAAAAAGATGCGCACTGCCCTCGCCGAATACGCGTAAATCACTGGCGATTCAAAGCGCCTCATCGAAAACCGCTGCCTGACCGGCAGCGTTTTTTTTGCCCGCCTTTTTCACCGGTTTTTGGCCGGTTTATCACTCGCCTTTCCGCCCGCCTCTTCGCTCGTTTCTCCGTCGATTAATCGACCTGTTTGATCAGGTATTGGACGGTTCGCGGGCCCCTTCCGCATAAGCTTGATCTGCCTCAAGTTTCGGCCCGTGTTTCGCGACGGTCTGCCGCAGCGCAGCACTCGGCATCGGAAAGCAGTCCTTTTAAAATTGGCATGTCAGGCGCAAAAGGATTAAAACAGCTTCACGGCCGTCATAAATCCGACGTAAAGTCGCCCCAATTCCGACCTACATCGATTCAGGATAATCGCCTTGATCTCGATCAATAAAGAGCCTGCGCCGCCTCCCCCGCGGCCGGCCGGTACGATCGGCTGGCGTGCGCGCATCGCCGCGTGGGCACGCGGCCCGACCCTCGCCCGCGACATCAGCCTGGTGTTGATCGTCAAGCTGATCCTCCTGATGTCGCTCAAATACGCATTCTTCAATCATCCGCAGGCCGAGCACATGTCGCTTCCGCCTGCCGCCGTCGCCGAGAAGCTGCTCTCGGTGCCGGCGCCTGCACCCACCGAGGGAGACCACCATGATAAGTAGCGAAGTCGTCGATCTGTCGCGTCTGCAGTTCGGCATCACGGCGCTCTACCACTTCCTGTTCGTGCCGCTGACGCTCGGCCTGTCCTGGCTGCTCGTCATCATGGAAGCCGTCTACGTGATGACCGGCAAACAGGTCTACAAGGACATGACCCAGTTCTGGGGCAAGCTGTTCGGGATCAACTTCGCGATGGGCGTGACGACCGGCATCACGCTCGAATTCCAGTTCGGCACGAACTGGTCGTACTACTCGCACTACGTCGGCGACATCTTCGGCGTGCCGCTCGCGGTCGAAGGCCTGATGGCGTTCTTCCTCGAATCGACGTTCGTCGGCCTGTTCTTCTTCGGCTGGAACCGCCTGTCGAAGGTCAAGCACCTGATGGTCACGTTCCTCGTCGCGCTGGGCTCGAACCTGTCCGCGCTGTGGATCCTCGTCGCGAACGGCTGGATGAACAACCCGGTCGGCGCCGAGTTCAACTACCAGACGATGCGCATGGAGTTGACGAGCCTGTTCGACGTGCTGTTCAACCCGGTCGCGCAGGTGAAGTTCGTGCACACCGTGTCGGCCGGCTACGTGACGGCCGCGATGTTCGTGCTCGGCATCTCGTCGTGGTACCTGCTGAAGAAGCGCGACACCGACTTCGCGCTGCGTTCGTTCGCGGTCGCGGCCGGCTTCGGCCTCGCGGCGACGCTGTGCGTGATCGTGCTCGGCGACGAGTCGGGCTATACGACCGGCGAAGTGCAGAAGATGAAGCTCGCCGCGATCGAATCGGAATGGGAAACCCAGCCGGCACCGGCCTCGTTCACGCTGATCGGCATTCCGAACCAGAAGGAAGAGCGCACCGACTACGCGATCAAGATCCCGTATGCGCTCGGCCTGATCGCGACGCGCTCGATCGACGAGCCGGTGATCGGCCTGCGCGAGCTCGCGAAGCGCAGCGAGGAGCACATCCAGAGCGGGATGCTCGCGTACGGCGCCCTGCAGAAGATCAAGGAAGGCGACACGAGCGATGCGACCCGCGCACTGTTCGACCAGCACAAGCAGTATCTCGGCTACGGGTTGATGCTCAAGCAGTTCACGCCGAACGTGGTCGATGCGACGCCGGAGCAGATCAAGGCCGCCGCGAAGAAGACGATCCCGCCGGTCGCGCCCGTGTTCTTCTCGTTCCGGATCATGGTGTTCCTCGGCTTCCTGTTCCTCGCGACCTTCGTCGCCGCGTTCTGGCTCTGTGCGCGCCGGCAGCTGCTGCAGGACAACCGCCGCTGGTTCCTGCGCTATGCGGTGTGGGCGATCCCGCTGCCGTGGCTCGCCGCGGAATTCGGCTGGGTCGTCGCCGAGCTCGGCCGCCAGCCGTGGACGATCGCGGGCATCCTGCCGACGCATCTGTCCGCGTCCAGCCTGACTTCGACGGACCTGTACCTGAGCCTCGCCGGTTTCATCGCGTTCTACACGGCGCTGTTCGTCATCGAGATCAAGCTGATGTTCAAGTACGCGCGCCTCGGCCCGTCGTCGCTGCATACCGGCCGCTATCACCACGAACTCGTGGCCGCCAGCGAGCGCGCCCCGGCCTGAGCACGCACCTGAAACGGAACAAGGAATCGCTATGGACTATGCAACTCTCAAGGTGATCTGGTGGCTGCTCGTCGGCGTGCTGCTGATCGGCTTCGCCGTCACCGACGGCTTCGACATGGGCGCGACCGCGCTGCTGCCGTTCCTCGGCAAGACCGACGAGGAACGCCGCATCATCGTCAACACCGTCGGTGCGACGTGGGAAGGCAACCAGGTGTGGCTGATCACGGCCGGCGGTGCGATGTTCGCGGCCTGGCCGCTCGTCTACGCGGCGTCGTTCTCCGGCTTCTACTTCGCGATGCTGCTCGTGCTGTTCGCGTTGTTCTTCCGGCCGGTGGGCTTCGACTACCGCAGCAAGCGCCCTGACCCGCGCTGGCGCGCGGGCTGGGACTGGGGCCTGTTCGTCGGCGGCTTCGTGCCGGCGCTCGTGTTCGGCGTCGCGTTCGGCAACCTGCTGCAAGGCGTGCCGTTCAAGTTCGACAGCGACCTGCGCGTGACCTATTACGGCGGCTTCTGGGCGTTGCTGAATCCGTTCGCGCTGCTTTGCGGGCTCGTCAGCCTCACGATGCTCGTCGCGCACGGCGCGGCCTTCATCAAGATGAAGACGGAAGGCGTGATCGCGCGCCGCGCATCGATCGCGCTGCGCGTGGCGTCGTTCCTCGCCGTCGTGCTGTTCGTGCTGGCCGGCGTGCTGATCGCTTCGTATGTCGGCGGCTTCCACATCACGCACGCCGCGCCGACCGATACGGTCGCGAACCCGCTGCTCAAGGACGTCGCCGCGGGCTCGGGCCTGTGGCTCGCGAACTACGGCGAATTCCCGTGGATGATCGCGGCGCCCGTCGTCGGGATCGCGGGCGGCCTGCTCGCGATGCTGCTCGCCGGCTCGAAGCAGGAGAAGACGGCCTTCTTCTGCACGGGGCTGATGATCGTCGGCGTGATCCTGACCGCCGGCTTCTCGATGTTCCCGTTCATCATGCCGTCGTCGCTCGACCCGAGGAGCAGCCTGACCGTGTGGGATTCGACGTCGAGCCACATGACGCTGCAGGTGATGCTGTTCGCGGTGATCGTGTTCCTGCCGCTCATCCTGCTCTACACGAGCTGGGTGTATCGCGTGATGCGCGGCAAGGTCACGCGCGAGGTGCTCGAAGAGAACACGCATTCGATGTATTGAACCCGGCCGGGGCGCGCAGGCGCCCCGCCGCCCCCGTTTCGCAAGGAGTCGGATCATGTGGTATTTCAGCTGGATTCTCGGTATCGGCGTCGCGCTGTCGTTCGGCATCGTCAATGCGATGTGGCTCGAAGCACGGCAGAAAACGCAGGAAGCACGCGTAACCCGCAACTGACGCGTTCGGCCGATCGAGCGGCCGCCGCCCGGAAGGAACCTCGCCTCGCGCGAGGTTTTTTTTCGCCCGGACAAGCCGGACATGCCGATGCCAATTTAGCGCCAGATTGATACCACTTGAATACCAATAAAAGGTTTCATAAGATCTTTGGACACGGCCGCTGACAGGCCGAATCCATCTGGGTGGGGGAGACATGCGAATCCCGTATGCGGCGCGCACGTGCGCGCCATCTCGCCGTCGCCGCGCGGCGGCCGGTTACGCTTCGTCCGCGCCCGGCGCCGCCGTCGTCCGCGCCGGTCACGCGTGCGCCTTTGTCACCGGGCGCGTCGCCACCGCGTCAGGGTCAGCATCGTCCGCAACCGCGGCCGCCGCCGTGCCCGGCCGATGAGGACGCGCACCCGCCCGCGCCGATCCGACCGGCACGCCTGCCCGCCACCCGTTCCGTAACGCACGCTTCCGCGTGCCGACTGCGCGCAGGGCAGCCGCATCGCCCGCGCATCCTGTTGTCCCCGCAGCTCCGTTGAAAGACCCGCCCGCAGCGACGTCATCCCGTGACGCCGCTACGCCCCCCTTTTTCTCAGGAGTCCGCATGAGCCGAACTTTGTCCACCCTGTTTGCCGGCGTGCTGATCGCGGCACTGCCGCCGGTCGCGCTCGGCGCGCTGCCCGCGTCGAGTGCGGCGGTCGCGGCGGCCGGTGCCGTCCGCCCGCCCGTGCCGCCGGCCGATCTCGCGGCGCGGCTGTCGAACGGCCTCGCGCTGCGCGTCGCCGTCGACAACAATCACGCGGCCTCGGCCGGCGTGCAGTGCGCCGACCTCGGTGCCGACGGCGCGGCCTGCGCGACGGGCCGCCTGATCCTGCAGAACCGCGGCCATCAGGCGATCGCCGACGGCGGCTGGAAGCTCTACCTGCACAGCATCCGCCGCCTGCTGCGAATCGATCGCCCCGGCTTCGCGCTGCGGCGGCTCACCGGCGACCTGTACGAGCTGACACCGCAACCCGGCTCGGTGCGGCTGGCACCGGGCGAGCGCATCGAACTGCCGTTCGTCGCCGAATACTGGCTGCTGCGCTACAGCGACGTGATCCCGCGCCCGTACGTGGTTGTCGAGGGCGCGCCGCCCGCCGTGCTCCGCTACAACGACACCGACGACGAGCTGCGCTACGTCGAATCGCTGCCGGCCGACGCGCAGAACAACTCGACGGGCAACGCGCCGCCGGTGGCCGCACGGCCCGACCCGAGCCGCGCGCTGCCGAGCGTGAAGCGCGAGCAGCCGCTACCCGGCACGCTCGAGCTGCGCGGTGTCGAGCTCGCCCTGCCCGATCTGCCGGACGCGCAGGTCGCGGCGCTGCGCGAACGTGCGACGACACTCGGGCTCGACGGCGCGCGCGTGCCGGTGCGGGGCGCGGTCGCGCCGCGCCGGCTGCCGGCCGACATCGCGACGCCGGGCGGCTACCGGCTCGCGATCGGGCCGCGCGGCGTGCTGATCGAGGGCTACGATCGCGCGGGCCTCTACTACGGCGTGCAGACGCTCTACTCGCTCGCACCGGCCGGCGGCGGCCCGATCCCGGCGATGCTCGTCGAGGATGCGCCGCGCTTCATGCATCGCGGGATGCACGTCGACCTCGCACGCAACTTCAAGCACCCGGCGACGCTGCGCCGCCTGATCGACCAGATGAGCGCGTACAAGCTCAATCGCCTGCACCTGCACCTGTCGGACGACGAGGGCTGGCGCATCGAGATTCCCGGCCTGCCCGAACTGACCGGGATCGGCTCGCGCCGCTGTCACGACCCGAGCGAGACGCGCTGCCTGCTGCCGCAGCTCGGCTCCGGCCCGGACAACCGCTCGGGCGGCGGCTACCTGACCCGCGACGACTACGTGGCGCTCGTGCGTTACGCGGCCGCGCATTTCGTCGAGATCGTCCCCGAGATCGACATGCCCGCACATGCGCGCGCGGCCGTCGTGACGATGGAGGCACGTTACCGGCGGCTGCATGCGGCCGGGCGCGAGCAGGAAGCGAACGCATACCGGCTGCTCGATCCGCAGGACACGTCGAACCTGACGACGGTGCAGTTCTACGACCGCCGCAGCGACCTGAACCCGTGCGTGCCGGGCGCGCTCAATTTCGCATCGAAGGTGATCCGCGAGATCGCGGCGATGCATGCGGATGCGCAGGCGCCGCTGCACATCTGGCATTACGGCGGCGACGAGGCGAAGAACATCTTCCTCGGCGCGGGCTTCCAGCCGCTGAACGGCACCGATCCGAACAAGGGGCGCATCGATCTCGCCGCGCAGGACAAGCCGTGGGCGCGTTCGCCCGCATGCACGGCGTTGCTCCAGCGCGGCGAGATCAAGTCGATCGACGAGCTGCCGACGCGTTTCGCTCAGCAGGTGAGCGCGGCGGTCAGCGCAAACGGGATCGACACGATGGCCGCGTGGCAGGACGGCATCAAGCATGCGAACGGGCCGCAGGACTTCAGCACGCGCCACGTGATGGTGTCGCTGTGGGACACGATCTTCTGGGGGGCGTCGGACAGCGCGCGCGACCTGAGCGGCAAGGGCTACCTGACGGTGCTCGCGCTGCCCGACTACCTGTACTTCGACTTCCCGTACACGCTCAACCCGCGCGAGCGCGGCTACTACTGGGGCTCGCACGCGACGGACGAGTACAAGGTGTTCTCGCTCGCGCCGGAGAACCTGCCGCAGAACGCCGAAGTGATGGGCGACCGTGACGGCAACCCGTTCGAGGTAACCGGCACGGGCCCCGCGCCGCGCATCGAAGGCATGCAGGGCCAGGCATGGGGCGAGGTGATGCGCAACGACACCTTCCTCGAGTACATGGCCTATCCGCGGCTGCTCGCGCTCGCCGAGCGCGCCTGGCACCGCGCCGACTGGGAACTGCCGTATGCGGCCGGCGTGCGCTACAAGCGCGGCGACACGCATCACGTCGACACGGCCGCGCTGCAGCGCGACTGGGCCGGTTTCGCGACGCTGCTCACGCAACGCGAATTGCCGAAGCTCGACCGGGCCGGTGTCGGCTACCGGAAGCCGACCTTCACGCTGACGAATCCGTGATCGGCTGAACGACCGGGCGATGCGCGATGCAAACACGTGCATCGCGCCATCGCCCGCACCAAGAAAAAACGGCTTGCGACGCAAGGATCGCAAGCCGTTTTCGTTTTGCCGGCCGGCCCGAATCCGCATCGCAGATCGGGCCGGCCTGGTCACGTCAGGCCGGCTGCGCGGCCGCCCCGCTGCCCGACGGCGGCAGGCGCGCGCCGAGCTGTTCGGCGTAGCGTGCCGCCGCATTGCCGCAGACGATGTGGAACGTGTCGAGCGACACCCACGCGACGTCGAGTGCGCCGAGACGATCGCGATCGACCGCCGACGGATCGCGCACGACCACACGCAGGCGCGTGGTCGCGATCGCGTCGAGCGACACGACGTTGGTCGCGCCGCCGAACACCGCGAGCCAGCGCGTCGGCTCCGGATCGAGCGGACCGGCGGCCGCACCCGTGACGGGTTGCGCCGCGGCGGCCGTCGCCGTCGACGCGGCACCGGTCGCGCCGCTGCCGATCGCGGCACGCATCTCGTCGGCAATGATGTCCGCCTCGGGCCCGATGATCACCTGCACGCTGTTGCCGCCGCGCTTGAGCACGCCGCGCGCGCCGATCGACTTCAGTTCCGGCTCCGAGACCTTCTCCGGATCGACGACGGTCAGGCGCAGGCGCGTCGTGCATGCGTCGACGACCGACAGGTTGCCCGCCCCGCCGAGCGCGGCGATGTAGCGCTGCGCGCGCGGCGCGGCAGCCACCGCAGCGGCGCCCGCCGCCGGCGCGACGAAGCCGCCCGATGCGTACGATTCGGCAGCCGCGTCGGCCGATGCCGGCTCACGGCCCGGCGTAGCCATGTTGAACTTGCGGATGAAGAAGCGGAACAGCCCGTAATACGCGGCGCCGTACGCGATGCCGAGCGGGATCGCGATCCAGCCCTTCGTCGACAGCCCGTAGTTCAGCACGTAGTCGATCGCGCCCGCCGAGAACGTGAAACCGAGCTTCACGCCGAGGATCTGGCAGATCGCGAGCGACAGCCCCGTCAGCACCGCGTGGATCACGTACAGCACCGGTGCGAGGAACATGAAGCTGAATTCGATCGGCTCGGTCACGCCGGTCAGGAACGACGTGAGCGCCATCGAGAACAGCAGGCCGCCGACCATCGCGCGGCGCTCCTTCGGTGCCTCGTGCAGCATCGCGAGACACGCGGCCGGCAGGCCGAACATCATGATCGGGAAGAAGCCGGCCATGAAGGTGCCCGCGGTCGGGTCGCCTGCGAAGAAGCGGTGCAGGTCGCCGTGCACGATCTCGCCGCCGGCGGGCGGCGTGAAGTTGCCGAACACGAACCACGCGAGCGAGTTGATGATGTGGTGCAGGCCCGTGACGAGCAGCAGGCGGTTCAGGAAGCCGAACACGAACGCACCGATCGCGCCCGCCGTCGTCAGCCACTGGCCGGCCGCGTCGATCGCATGCTGGACCGGCTGCCACACGTACCCGAACGCAATGCCGAGTACCACGCACACCAGCCCCGTGATGATCGGCACGAACCGCTTGCCGCCGAAGAACGCAAGGTAGTCCGGCAGCTTGATGTCCTTGTAGCGGTTGTACAGCAGGCCCGCGACGACACCCGCGATGATCCCGGACAGCACGCCCATGTTCAGCTTGGGATCGATGTCCTTCATGATCGCGGTTTCGATCAGGTAGCCGATCGCGCCCGCGAGTGCCGCCACGCCGTTGTTGTCTTTCGCGAAACCGACCGCCACGCCGATCGCGAACAGCAGCGGCAGGTTGTCGAAGATCGCGCCGCCGGCGTCGGCGATCATCTTGATGTTGAACACGTCAGGCTGGCCGAGTCGCAGCAGGATGCCGGCGACCGGCAATACCGCGATCGGCAGCATCAGTGCCCGGCCCAGGCCCTGTATTTTCAGAAACGGATTCCCGTTCATTCAGTCCTCCAATCCTTGTCTCGTCGTTAAGCGTCGTTAATCGTCGTTGAGCTGACTGCCTTCGTCGTAATACGGGTCGCGAACCTGCCGTCGACGCTCAGTCGAGCGGCCAGACCTCGCGACTTGCTGCCCTTACCGCCTGTGCCGAATCGAGCGCGAGCAGATCCTGCGCGCGCTGACGGCACAACTGGTAATCGAGACGGCGCACACGCGCCTTGATGCCCGGCACCGATACGGGGTCGACCGACAGCTCGGTCACGCCGAGGCCCACCAGGATCGGCACCGCGAGCGGATCGCCGCCGAGCGCGCCGCACACGCCGACCCACTTGCCGTGCTTCGCGGCACCGCGCACCGCGATGTCGATCAGGCGCAGCACGGCCGGGTGCAGGCCGTCGGACTGCGCGGCGAGATCGGCCTGGCAGCGGTCCATCGCGAGCGTGTACTGCGTCAGGTCGTTGGTGCCGATCGACAGGAAATCCGCGTGCTGCGCGAGCTGGTCGGCCAGCAGCGCGGCCGACGGCACCTCGATCATCACGCCGACCTCGACCGGCTCGGTGCGGCCCTGGGCGCGCGCGAATTCGTCGATGCGCTTTTTCAGGCGCACGAGCTCGCCCGCGTCGGTCACCATCGGCAGCAGGATGCGCACCGCGCCGAACGGCTTCACCGCGAGCAGGCCCTGCAATTGATCGTCGAGCAGGTCGGGGCGCACCTGCGCGAGACGGATGCCGCGCAGGCCGAGCGCCGGGTTCGGTTCGGGCGGCAGCGTGAGGTAATCGACTTCCTTGTCGGCGCCGACGTCGAGCGTGCGGATGATCGCCGTGCGGCCCTGCAGCGCGTCGACGATCGACTGGTAGCTCTGCTGGTGCTCGACGACCGTCGGCGCGGCCTGGCGATGGATGAACATCAGCTCGGTACGCAGCAGGCCGACCGCGTCGGCGCCGTTGTCGACCGCGGTGTTCGCATCGTCGAGCGTCGCGATGTTCGCGGCGACCTCGATCGCGCGCCCGTCGACGGTGGCGGCCGCGGCCCCCGCCAGTTGCCGGTTCGCCTCGCGCACGCCGTCCAGGCGCTGGCGCTCGTGCCGCGCGCGCTCGACGTCGAGCGCGGTCGGTGCATGTTCGAGCCGGCCAGCGCTCGCATCGACGACGACCTGCGTGCCGTCCGGGATCGCGTACAGCGCATCGCCGACCGCCACCAGCGCCGGAATGCCGAGCTGGCGCGCGATGATCGCCGCGTGCGACGTCGCGCCGCCGCGCGCCATCACGAGCGCGGTCACGCGCTGGCGATCGAGCGACGACAAATCGGAAGGCGTGAATTCCTCGGCCGCGAGCACCGCTTCGTCGGGCAGCGCACGCGCGGCACCGTTCGTATGACCGAGCGCGCGCAGCACGCGCTTCTCGATGTCGCGCAGGTCGGCCGCGCGTTCGGCGAGCAACGCGTCGTCGAGCTTCGACAGCGTGTCGATCTGCGTGCGGATCGTCGCGCGCCATGCGAAGCCCGCGCTCTTGCCGAGGCTGATCAGGTCGCGTGCTGAGTCGATCAGCGTCGGGTCTTCCAGCAGCACGCGGTGCACCGCGAAGATGCCCGCTTCGCCGACCGCGCCGCGCGCCGATGCGTGGCGCACCGTTTCGTCGAGTTCGGCGTCGACGGCCTTCAGCGCCTGGTCGAGCTGGCGGCTCTCCGACGCGGGCGTGCCGGCGGCCTGTTCGGGCGGCACGATCTCCGCATCGTCGAGACGCACCATCGTGCCGACCGCGATGCCGGGTGCCGCGCACACGCCCGCGAGCGTATTCGGGTCAATGGGTGCGCCGACGTTGCGCGCAACCGTCTGCGGCGCGGGCGACCTCAGCCGCGCCGGCTTTTCCTCGACTTCACCGTGCGCTTCGCGCAGCAGCTCGTGCTCGACCGCATCGACGGCCTGCTGTGCGTGCGCGCCACGGCCGACCAGTTCGACCGTCGCGCCTTCGCCCGCACCGAGGCCGAGCAGGCCGACGACGCTCGCGATCGACGCCTTGCGGCCGTCGAACAGCACGTCGACGGTCGCGTCGAACCCGCGCACGGCTTCGCGCGCCCGCGCGGCCGGCCGTGCGTGCAGGCCACCCGGCTGGGCCAGCACGATTTCACGGCGCACTTCGTGATGCGCGGCTGCGCCGGTTTGTGCCGCCTGCGCAGCCGCTTCGCCCTTGCCGCGCAGCGTGAGCAGCGGCGTCTTGCCGGCCGTCGCGAAGCCGCTGGCACGATCGACGACCTCGAACGCATCCGAGTTCGCGATCGCGATCACCGACACGAGCGAATGCGCGCTGCGCGCCACCGCGTCCTGGTCGAACTCGATCAGCAGCGCGCCCGCCTCGACACGCGCGCCGGCCTCGACGTGCGCGGTGAAGCCCTGCCCGTTCAGCTCGACGGTGTCGATGCCGATGTGCAGCAGCACTTCCGCGCCTTGCGGCGTCGTGATCGTCACCGCGTGGCCGGTGCGCGCGAGATGCGACACGACGCCCGCGCACGGCGCGACGAGCTGGCCCGCGAGCGGGTCGATGCCGATGCCGTCGCCGAACATCCCGCCGGAGAACACCGGATCGGGCACGTCGGCCAGCGCGACGATCGGCCCGGTCAAGGGGCTGAGCAGGACGATCTGATCATGGGTAGAACTCTTCAACTGGGACTCCTCGGCGCGTCTCATCGGCTGTCTCGGCTATCAGTGCGTTTCGGTGACTTTGTTCAGGTGGCGCGGCGTGTCGGGGTTGCGGCCGCGCGCGACGGCGAGATCCGCCGCCATCACGTAGAACGAAAGAATGGCGGCGATCGGGTCGAGCGCCGAGTGGGCGGACTGCGCGAGCGGCAAGGTCGCGCCGGGCGTGCCGGCGGGCGCCGCGAGCAGCACCGCCGCGCCGCGTGCGCGCATGTCCTGCGCGAGCTGCAGCAGGCCGGCCTGCTCGGGCCCCGGCGGGGCGAACACGAGCAGCGGATAGTCGCGGTCGATCAGCTCCATCGGGCCGTGACGGACTTCGGCGCTCGAGAACGCCTCGGCCTGGATACCGGAGGTTTCCTTCAGCTTCAGCGCGGCTTCCTGCGCGATCGCGAGGCCCAGGCCGCGGCCGATCACGATCATCCGCTCGACACCCGCCAGCGCGGCGACGGCCTGCGACCAGTCGAGCCGGCCGGCCTGCGCGAGCACGTCGGGCAGGCCGCGCAATGCGGTCATCAGCGCGGCGTCGCGCTGCCAGTACGCGACGATCTGCGCGGACAGCGACAGCATCGCGATATAGCTCTTCGTCGCGGCGACCGACAATTCGGGGCCGGCGAGCAGCGGCAACTGGTGCTCGCACGCGTCGGCGAGCGGCGACGGCAGCACGTTCACGGCGGCGACGGTGCGCGCGCCGGCTTCGCGCAGCGCGGCCATCGTGTTGACGAGATCGGGGCTCTTGCCCGACTGGGAGAAGGCGATCGCGAGCTGGTCCTGCACCTTCAGCGGCGCCTGCTGCAGCGTGGCGACCGACATCGGCAGCGACGCGACCGGCACGCCGAGGCGGCTCATCGTCAGGCTCGCGAAATAGCTCGCGGCGTGATCCGAGCTGCCGCGCGCGACCGTCAGCGCGACGGCCGGCGGGTGATCGAGCAATTGGCCGGCGAGCGCTTCGACGCGCGCGGTGTCGGCGATCTGCGCGGCGACGACCTGGGCGGACTCGCGCGCTTCCTTAAGCATATTCGACAATCGATTCTCCTTCGACATAGGTCGCGGTGAGGTTCAGGTCGCGATCGAACACCGCGAGGTCGGCCCATGCGCCGCGCTCGAGGCGGCCGCGATCGGCGATGCCGAGGTAGTCGGCCGCATAGCGCGACATCCGGTTCGACACGTCGGCGATCGGCAGGCCGAGCGACACGAGGTTGCGCAGCGCCTGGTCCATCGTCAGCGTGCTGCCGGCGAGCGTGCCGTCGGCGAGACGCACGCCGCCGAGGCACTTCGTCACGTGCTGGCTGCCGAGCCGGTATTCGCCGTCGGGCATGCCCGTCGCGGACGTGCTGTCGGTCACGACGTACAGGCGCGGGATCGCGCGCAGCGCCGCACGAATCGCGCCCGGGTGCACGTGCAGCAGATCGGGAATGATTTCCGCGTATTCGGCGTGAGCAAGCGCCGCGCCCACCAGGCCGGGGTTGCGGTGATGCAGCGGCGACATCGCGTTGAACAGGTGCGTGAAGCCGCACGCGCCGTGCTTGAGCGCGGCCACCGCGTCGTCGTAGGTCGCGAGCGAGTGGCCGAGCTGCACGCGCACGCCGCGCGCGGCCATCTCGCCGATGATCTCGATGTGGCCGGCGATTTCCGGCGCGAGCGTGACGACGCGGATCGGCGCGATCGACAGGTACTTCAGCACTTCGTCGAGCACGGCCGAGACGGCCGCGTCGGGCTGCGCGCCGAGCTTGCCGGGGTTGATGTACGGGCCTTCGAGGTGCACGCCGAGCACGCGCGCGCCGCCCGGCGTGCGGGTACGCGCGACGCTGCCGAGGTTGCCGACGACTTTCATCAGTTCGTCGCGCGGCGCGGTCATCGTCGTCGCGAGCAGGCTCGTCGTGCCGAATTGCGCGTGCGTGCGGGCGATCGTCTCGATCGCGTCGCCGCCTTCCATCACGTCGGCGCCGCCGCCGCCGTGCACGTGCAGGTCGATGAAGCCGGGCAGGATGTAAGGCGCGTCGTTCTTCGCGGGATCGACGGGCTTGCCGTCGAGTGTCGTGATGCGGCCGTTCTCGCTATCGAGCGAACCCTGAATCCAGCCGTCGGGGGTAAGGATGTTTCCAGTCAGCATGACGTTCTCTTGATGATCTGGTGACGCGGGTATCCGCGTCGTGATTTGCAATTCCGTGTCGTTGCTTCACGGCTGTCGCGCGCGGGCAAGTCTCGCGCGTCAGCGTTTCAGTTCGGCGACGAAGTCGTAGTAGTCGTCGCGGCAATACGTTTCGCTCACTTCGATCGCGCGCTGGTCGGCACCGTAGCCGATCCGCGTGATCACCAGCAGCGCCGAGCCCGGTTTCACCGCCATCCATTTCGCGATCGCGTGGGTCGCGTTCGCCGCGCGAAAGTGCTGCAGCGCGCGCACGACGGTCATCCCGCGCGTGTCGAGGTACTCGTACAGCGACGCACCGAGCGCCTGCGGATCGGGCACCACCGCGGCCGGCAGCGTCGAATGCTCGACCGCCATCACGATGCCGTCCGCGCGGCGCAGCCGTTCGAGCCGCGCCACCGTCGCGCCGGGGGCGAGACCGAGATGCGTGATCTCGTCGCGGGTCGCGGCGCGCAGCGTGCGCGACAGCCATACCGAATCGGGCACGAAGCCGCGCTGCTTCATCTTCGCGGTGAAGCCGACGAGACGCGACAGCGGATCGGCGACGCGCGGCGTGATGAAGCTGCCCGCTCCGCGCGCCCGCTTGATCAGCCCCTGCTCGACCAGCAGCGCGAGTGCGCGACGGGCCGTGATCCGCGATACGCCGACCGACACCGACAGCAGCCGCTCCGACGGCAGCGCCTCGCCGGCCCGCCACGCGCCGGCGTGGATCGCGCTCGCCAGGTTGCGGGCGAGCTGCAGATAGAGCGGCGTGTCGCTGAGGGGATCGGGCGCCAGTTCGGACCAGCCGGTTTCCATGTGCCTCCGGGTGTCGGACGACGACCTCGGGCCGTCGAAAGTGAGGGCATTATATAACCACCATAATACCAGTCAACGAACTGGTATTAGTGACGCAAAAATCGCCGAAAGCCTTGCCCGGCAAGCGTTTTAGTTGCGAGAAAGCCTTTGTTTACAACGCGATGCGGGATAGGGATTTACCCGGATTGGTATGCAAGGGGACAGTTCAAGCGCCGGATTTGCCGGGTTTGGAGGGGGGGAAACGATACCGGAATAGAACCAGTTCGGCCGACTGGTATGCATCGGCGTAGGGGGTGCCGGTACGACGGGGGCACCCCGGCATCAATGGAACTCGCGGCTCGACGTGCGCAGGCCGCCGAGCAGCGGCGTCAGATCCTCGAAATGCTGCGCGACGAGGTGCCTCACGTCGCTCGCGACCTGCCACACGCCGGACACGGCGAGCAGCCGCGAATCGAGGGTTTCGCGGCGCTGCCGCGCGAGCAGCTCGGGCCGGACGATCAGGTTCACGCAGCCGGTTTCGTCCTCGAGCGTCATGAACATCACGCCTTTCGCGGTGCCCGGCATCTGCCGTGCGGTCACGAGCCCGCACGCGCGCGCGAGCCGGCCGTCGGGCCGGTCGTGCAGTTCGGCCGCGGACGACAGCCGCCGCGCGCGCAGCTCGGGCCGCAGCAGCGCGACCGGGTGGCGGTTCAGCGTGAGGCCGGTGGTGTGATAGTCGGCGAGGATGTCGTCGGCCTCCGACGGCGCGCCGAGTGCCGGCTTCTCCGCTTCGTCGATCGGTGCAGTCGCGAGCAGGTCGCGCTCGGGTGCCGCGGCGACCGCTTGCCACAGCGCGTCGCGGCGGTGGCCGGCGAGGGTCGCGAGCGCGTTCGCGGCGGCGAGCGCCTCGAGATCGCGGCGTTCGAGCTGCGCGCGGCGCGCGAGAGTGTCGACGTTGTCGAAGGGGCCCGCCGCGCGTGCGGCTTCGATCCTGCGGACAGCGGCTTCTCCCAGACCGCTCACGAGCGACAGCCCGAGCCGGACGGCCGGCTGTCCGTGCGGAGGCGGCTGGCCGGGCAGCGCTTCGAGCGATGCCTCCCAGCCGCTTTGCGTGACGTCGATCGGCAGGACCTGCACGCCGTGACGCTTCGCGTCCTGCACGAGTTGCGACGGCGGATAGAAACCCATCGGCTGGCTGTTCAGCAATGCGGCGAGGAAGATCGCCGGTTCGTGGCATTTGAGCCAGCTGCTGGCGTAGGCGAGCTTCGCGAAGCTCGCCGCGTGGCTCTCGGGGAAACCGTAATCGCCGAAACCCTTGATCTGCTCGAAGATCTGTTCGGCGAACTCGGGCGGGTAATCGCGCTCGCGCATCCCGTCGACGATCTTGCCGTGATATTGCTCCAGATTGCCCTTGCGCTTCCACGCGGCCATCGCGCGACGCAACTGGTCGGCCTCGCCGGCCGTGAAGCCGGCCGCGATCATCGCGATCTGCATCACCTGTTCCTGGAAGATCGGCACGCCGTACGTCCGTTCGAGTGCGGGCTTCAGGTCCTCCTTTGGATAACTGACCTTTTCGAGGCCCTGGCGTCGTTTCAGATAGGGGTGCACTGCCCCGCCCTGGATCGGCCCCGGCCGCACGATCGCGACCTCGATCACCAGGTCGTAATAAGTGCGCGGCCGCAGGCGGGGCAGCATCGACATCTGCGCGCGCGATTCGATCTGGAACACGCCGACCGTGTCGGCGCGGCAGATCATGTCGTAGGTTGCGACGTCATCCTTCGGAATGTGCTTCAACGTGAACGGCTTGCCGTCTGCCTTCGGCGGGCCTCGCCATGCGGTGCGCATGTCGAACGCGCGATGCAGCGCCGACAGCATGCCGAGCGCGAGCACGTCGACCTTCATCAGCCCGAGTGCTTCGAGATCGTCCTTGTCCCACTGGATCACGCGCCGCCCGTCCATCGCCGCGTTCTCGACCGGCACGAGCCGCGTGAGCTTGCCGCGGCTGATCACGAAGCCGCCCGAGTGCTGCGACAGATGGCGCGGGAAGTTCAGCAGCCGCGCGGCGAGCCGGGCCCACGCCTGGATGAGCGGCGTCTCGGGATCGAGCCCGGTCGTCGAGAATTGCTGCAGCAGGTCGCGACTGCCGTCGAACCAGCGATGCGCTTTCGCGACGCGATCGACCAGCACCGGATCGACACCGAGCGCCTTGCCGGTCTCGCGCAGCACGCCGCGCGGGCGATAGGTCGATACGGCGGCCGCCAGTGCGGCGCGATCGTGCCCGTACTTCTCGTAGATATGCTGAATCACTTCTTCCCGGCGCTGATGCTCGAAATCGACGTCGATATCGGGCGGCTCGCCGCGTTCCACGCTGATGAAGCGCTCGAACAGCATCGTGCTCTGATCGGGATCGACCTCGGTAATGCCGAGGCAATAGCAGACCACCGAGTTCGCCGCCGAGCCGCGTCCCTGGCACAGGATGTTCTGGCTGCGCGCGAATT
Organism: Burkholderia sp. LK4; assembly: GCF_001043615.1. Taxonomy (NCBI): domain Bacteria; kingdom Pseudomonadati; phylum Pseudomonadota; class Betaproteobacteria; order Burkholderiales; family Burkholderiaceae; genus Burkholderia; species Burkholderia sp. LK4. The sequence goes on along the minus strand of NZ_LDUL01000052.1, from coordinate 49,239 downwards.
TGACGATGTCGTAGACGGTCAGGAAGAACGGCTCGTAATTCAGTTTCGCGATCAGGGCGAGTTCATGCCGGATCTGCCTGGCGACTTTCTCCGGCACACCATTCCAGTAACGCCGGGCCACACCCGCCCAGGTCTCCTGCTTCAGGTAGCTCGCCGGCGTATGCCCGCGCGGGACGAGTTCGAGCGGGTATTCATACTTCAGGTCGTCGAGGGAGAAATTGCAGCCGTCGAGCATCGCGCACGTCTGCGCGATCTCCTCCGGCGCAAACAGCTTCCCGATCCGCCCGCGCGCACGCAGATGCTGCTCCGCATTCGGCGCGAGCGCATAACCGCATTCCGCGACAGGCATCCCGACACGAATCGCCGTCATCACGTCCTGCAGTTCCTTGCACGAGCGCCGGTGCATCGTCACGTCGCCGAGTGCGACGATGCGCACGCCGCGCCGCTCGCCGGCCGCACGAATCTCCTCGCGCTGCGCACCGTCCAGCGCGCGCTGCAACTGCACGAGCCCGAGCCGTGCACGCTCGCCGAACGTCGCGCGAAACCACGCGACCTGTGCATCGAGCACGTCCGCGCGCACCGGGTACGCGGGCACGAGAATCGCGAAGCAGTCGGGCATGCCGCGCAGGTGTGCGAATGCCTCGGGCGGCCTCGACAGCATGTGCGACGTCAGCGTGTACGTCCCCTTCGGCGCTTCCATCCGCCGCCACGAAATCAGCTCGGACAGGTTGCCGTAGCCTTCCCGATTCTGCGCGAGCAGCACGAGCCCGAACGCGCCGGGGCCCGGATCGTGGCCCGGTGCGACTTCATCCGGTGTGACTTCGAAGTACGAACCGATGACGAGCGGCAACCCTTTCGCCTTCGCCGCGACGTGCATGCGCGGTGCACCGGCGAGCGAGCATTCGTCGGTGATCGCGATCCCGCGATAGCCGAGTTCCGCCGCACGCTCGACCAGTTCTTCCGCATGCGACGCGCCATGCAGGAACGAAAAGTTCGAACGGCAGAACAACTCCGCGTAATCGGGCAGCCAGCTGAATTCCGCAACCATGACCGTTCACCCGAACAGGCCGTGCAGGAACCAGCGCGGCTCGGCCTCGCTCGCTGCCCGCTCCTTGAACACCCAGTAGCACGCACCGGTTTCGTCCTGCGCGACGTGGTAATCGCGTGCGGCGAGCTGGCCATCGAACCACCCGGCCTCGATCCGTTCCACCGACGACATCATCCTGAGCGGCGTATGAAATACCGGCCGCTCCCCCCGCATCAGCAGCGGCAGCGGCTCGTCCAGCAACCACGCGGGCCTCGGCGGCACGGCCGGCGGCCCGCCGGCCGGCTTGCCGGCCTGCGCATCGAGCGGCAGCCAGCGGTTCGCGGCCTCGGGCCGGTGATCGGCGACGGGTGCCGCGCGCAGCACGTTCTCCGCGCCGAGCCGTGCGACCAGCAGCTCGAACAGCCGCGCGCGCGTCTCTTTCGTGCCGCCCGGCTCGGGGAACAGATCGTCGGCCGGCGGCGCGACCGATTCGACGCGCGTGGCCGTCAGACGCACCGCGATCACCGCGGCCGGCAACTCGACGCGCGCGAGCCGCTCGCCGAGCAGCCGCATGAAGTGCGTCTCGTCGCGCACGGGCGCGGCGAACGCGAGTTCGAGCGACGTCGGCGGCACGGCCTGGCGGCCGCGCTCGTGCTCGAGATCGAACGTCATCGCGGCCAGCGACAGCTGCCGCGCGACCAGCCAGCCGCACAGCTGCACGACGAGCCGCCGCGCGGCGAACAGCACGGCTTCCGCGTATTCGACGCGCTCCGGCAATTCGAGCCGCACGTCGAACACCGGCGGCACCGCCATCCATGCGAGCGGCTCGACCGCATCGCCGTACGCGCGATCGAGCGCGGCCAGCAACGCGGGACCGCAGCGGCGCTGCAGCCCCGCGCGCGGCAGGTTGCGCAGGTCGGCGAGCGTGCGGCAGCCGAGGCCGTCGAACCAGCCCGCATACGGACGCGCCTCGGGCAGCAGCACGTACGGCAGCCTGTCGAGCGAACGCACGAGCGACACCTGGCCGGCGACGCGGCGCCGGATGCGTGCACGGGCCGACACGCGCGCGAGCAGCCACGCGCCACGCCCGGTCGGTGCGGCGGACAGGCGCGCCGCATAACCGAGTGCCGCGAGCGTCGCGCGCACCTGTCGGCACAGCGACGGCAGGCCGCCGAACAGGCGCAGGCTCGGGCCGACGTCGACGATCAGCGTGGCTTCGTCGTCGAGCGCAACGCACGGCGAAAAGCGCAGCAACGCGAGCGCGACCGCGCGCAGCGCATCGGCCTCGCGCGCGGGGTCGCGTTCGACGAGCCGCGTGTGCGGCGCGAGCGTGAGCACGCCGCCGCGCTTCATGCCCGCGCGCACGCCCTGCCGGCGCGCGGGTGCATCGGCGATCAGCACGACACCCTGCTCGAGCACCGCGCAGCCTGCTTCGTCCGCTTCGTCTACGCGTTGCGCCGCGCCGTCAGACGGCGGCGGGGCGCACACGTCGAGCGGCAGGCGCGGCAGATGGATGCCGAGCAAGACGCGCATAGCGGCTCTCCACGATGGGCGACGGCAGGTCGAGCACGAGCGGCTCGCCGCGTGCGGGGCCGCGACGCTTGACGATGTCGAGCGACACGCCGCCCGGCACCGGATACAGCGCGACACGCAGCACGGCCGGCGACGGTTGCCGCGCGGCCGACAGCGGACGCAGCATCACGAACAGCGTGTCGCCCGTGCGCGCGGCTGCGAGATGCAGGCGCCGCAGCGCATCGGGCCGCGCATCCTGCCAGAGCAGCAGCGCGCCGCAGCACCCCGTCTTGAGCGCCTGCTCGGCGGCCCACAGCGCATCGGTGCGGCTGCCGGCACGCAGCCACAGCAGTGCGTCGGACGGTACGCCGAGGCTGGCGAGCGCGGTCGCATGCGGCGCTTGAGGCGGCGCGACGAGCGCAAGCGGACGGCGCGCGCTGACGGTGCGTGCGAGCGCGGGTGCGAGCAGCCGCATCTCGCCGCAGCCCGGCTGCGCGGCCAGCAGTTCGACAAGCCCGCCGACCGGCCAGCCGCCGCCCGGCAACTCGGCCGACAGCGGGGCGAAGCCGGTATCGATCGTGCGCGGGCCGCCGCGCGCGAGCTGGGAACCGCGCCAAAGGGACGGATGAAGGGATTCGGGAGAAATGGAGGATGCGAGCATGACGCCACCCACAACTGTATGGATATACAGTATATGGCAATGCGCTCGCGTCGCACAGCACCGGCGCGAAACCGGTTTTCGTCAGAGGAAAAACGACGGGTAAGCCGGCGCGGTCGTCATGTTACGCCGCACCGGAGCGGGTATGGCCGGATCGTGCCGCCCGAACGCGCGCCACCGCCAACCGGGCCGAATTGCCGACCCGCCGCGCCACCCCAATTCGTCGGGATGATTCGCCGGACTGATTCGTCGGGCAGATTTGTCGCCCCGACTCGCCGGGCCGGCACGCCCCCCCTCACGCGAACCGGCACGATGCAACACCCCGCGCCGCGCCGGCCCGCCAGCCGCTCGTCAGCCGAGCAGCAGCGCGTCGTCGTCGAGCTGCTCGTGACGCACCTTCTCGAACATCTGCAGCAGGTCCGGCACGTCGAGCCCCTTGCGCGCGTCGCCCGACACGTCGAGCACGACCTGCCCCTGGTGCAGCATCACCGTGCGGTCGCCGTAGTCGAGCGCCTGCCGCATGCTGTGCGTGACCATCATCGTCGTCAGCCTGCTCTCGGCGACGATGCGCGCGGTCAGCTCCAGCACGAACGCGGCCGTCTTCGGGTCGAGCGCGGCCGTATGCTCGTCGAGCAGCAGGATCCGCGACGGCCGCAGCGACGCCATCAACAGGCTCACCGCCTGCCGCTGGCCGCCCGACAGCAGCCCGATCCGGTCGGTCAACCGGTTTTCCAGCCCGAGGTTCAGCAGCCGCAGCTTGTCGCGGAACAGCTCGCGCGACGGCCGGTCGAGCGCCGCGCGAAAGCCGCGCCGCGCGCCGCGCGCCATCGCGAGCGCCATGTTCTCCTCGATCGTCAGCGCCTCGCAGGTGCCGGCCATCGGATCCTGGAACACACGCGCGACGAGGTGCGCGCGGTCCCACGCGGCCTTGCGCGTGACGTCCGTGCCGTCGATCGAGATGCGTCCCGCATCGACGGCCTGGTCGCCGCTGATCGCATTGAGGAAGGTCGATTTGCCGGCGCCGTTCGAGCCGATCACCGCGACGAACTGGCCGTCGGGAATCTCGAGCGACAGCCCGCGCAGCGCGCGCGTCTCGATCGGCGTGCCGGGATTGAACGTCAGTTTCAGGTCTTGTGCGGACAGCATGTCAGGCCCCTCCGTTCTTGCGCGCGAACAGCTTCTTGCGCGTTGCCGGCAGCACCAGCGCGATCGTGACGAGCGCGGCCGTCACGAGGTTCAGGTCCTGCGCCTTCAGGCCGATGAATTCGCTGTTCAGCGCAAGCGCGATGAAGAAGCGGTAGACGATCGCGCCGAGCACGACGGCGAGCGTCGTCAGCACGAGCCGGCGCGCCGGCAGCAGCGTCTCGCCGATGATCACCGCGGCCAGCCCGATCACGATCGTGCCGATCCCCATCGAGATGTCCGCGCCGCCCTGCGTCTGCGCGAACAACGCACCGGCGAGCGCGACGAGCGCGTTCGACAGCGCCATCCCGGCGAGCGTCGCGCGGCCGGTCGCGATGCCCTGCGCGCGCGCCATCCGCGGGTTCGCGCCGGTCGCGCGCATCGCGAGGCCGAGCTGCGACGAGAAGAACCAGTCGAGGCCGAGCTTCGCGACCACGACGACGATCGCGAGCAGTGCGGGGCGCAGCACGTAATCGGGCATCCAGTCGGGCTGCAGCACGGTGAAGACGGTCGGCTCGGTGATGAGCGGCACGTTCGGCCGGCCCATGATCCGCAGGTTCACCGAATAGAGCGCGATCATCATCAGGATGCTGGCGAGCAGGTCCATGATCTTCAGGCGCACGTTGAGCCAGCCGGTGATGAAGCCGGCCACCGCGCCCGCGACGATCGCGATGCAGGTCGAGCTGAACGGGTCGTAGCCGGCGGAGATCAGCGTCGCGGCGACGGCGCCGCCGAGCGGAAAGCTGCCGTCGACGGTGAGGTCGGGGAAGTTGAGGATGCGAAACGAGATCAGCACCCCGAGGGCGACGAGGCTGAAGATCAGGCCGATCTCCAGGGCGCCCAGAAACGAGAACAGAGACATGATGGGGAAATCCTGTTGCTTCCCGGCCGGACGTGTACGGCCGGGCGAAGCGAACGGGCGGCCCCGGGTGGGAGCCGCCCGTCCGGCGGTGTCGTTCAGGCCCGGATCGGGCCTGCAGGCGCGGCGCTCGGGCCGCGGCTTACTTGATGACCGTCTTCGCGTCCTTGAGCAGATCGGGCGCGAGCGTCACGCCCTGCTTCGCGGCCGCGCCCGTGTTCGCGAACAGCTCGAGGTTGCTGCTCGTTTCCGACGCGATCGCGCCCGGCTTCTCGCCCTTCAGGATGCGCGCGACGACCTTGCCCGTCTGGCGGCCGAGGTCGCCGTAGTTGATGCCGAGCGCCGCGATGCCGCCGCGCTTCACGCTGTCGGTGTCGCCGGCGACGAGCGGGATCTTCGCTTCGTTCGCGACCTTCACGAGCGCTTCGTACGCGGACACGACGTTGTTGTCGGTGTTCGTGTAGATCACGTCGACCTTGCCGATCAGGCTTTTCGCGGCCGGGCCGATGTCGACGGTGCGCGGCGCGGCCGCTTCCTTCAGCGTCATCCCCTGCTTCGCGAGAATGCCCTTCAACTCCTTCACGACGACGACCGAATTCGCCTCGCCCGGGTTGTAGACCATGCCGACCGTCTTCGCGTTGGGCACGACGCGCTTGATCAGCGCGACCTGGCGATCGAGCGGCAGCTTGTCGGACACGCCCGTCACGTTGGTGCCCGACGGGCCCCAGCCCTTCACGAGCTGCGCGGCGACCGGATCGGTCACGCCCGAATAGACGACCGGCACGCTCTTCGTCGATGCAACCACCGCCTGCGCGGCCGGCGTCGCGATCGCGACGATCACGTCGGGCTGGTCGCCGACGAACTTGCGCGCGATCTGCGCGGCCGTGCCCGTGTTGCCCTGCGCGCTCTGGTATTCCCACTTGAGCTTGTCGTCGCCGTAACCTTCCGCCTTCAGTTCGGCGCGCACGCCGTCGCGGATCGCATCGAGCGCCGGGTGGTCGACGATCGACAGCACCTTGACGGTCTGGGCGTGCGCGGCACCGGCCAGCGCGAGTGCGGCCACGCCGGCCGTGATCGAACGGATCGCGAAAGTCTTGAAACGCTTCATGGGTGTGTCTCCCCCGTATTGTGTCGGTTCTGGATGATGGATTCCCGCCGCCGTCGTGCGGGCGCCGCCACGCGTGCGACGCGGTGGCGGCCGGCCCGTGCGCGCCCCGGGAAGGCGCGCAGCGGCGAACGCACGAGGATACCATTTCCGCAGACCACCGCCTGACTCCCGGCTTTCTTGAAGAGGCCGGGTCGCGGCGCCCGCCGGGGCGCCGCGACCGCGCGCGAAGCCCGGCCGACGGCGGTTTCGGCCGGCCCCGGCGCAACGCGTCAGCCGTGCTCGCGGCTTTACGTTATGCTGTCGGCCGACCCAGTCCACGCCATCGGAGGCGACATGAAACGGGGGATCCGAGCCATCGCATTCGCGGCTGTCGCGCTGGTGTTGCCGGGAGCGGCGTTCGCGCTGACCGACGGCAGCGCGCAATACGACGACTGCATGCTCAATGCGCTGCGCGAGAGCCGCAACGGTGCGGCGGCCCAGTTGATCCAGCGCTCGTGCGACGCGCTGTACCGCAACAACGCGATGCTGCTGCCGCGCGAGCGGCGCTTTCACGAGTGCGTCGTGCAGTCGCTGCCGGGTGTGCGCGACAACTATGCGATCCAGCAGATCATGTCGATCTGCTCGCGGCGCGGCGAGATGTGAGACGGCGCCGAACGCGGCATCCCGCGGCCCCCCGACCGGCCGCGCCAATGAAAAAGGGCCTGCGCGATGCAGGCCCTTTCGTTCAGCTGTCCGGCCGGTGTGCGACGTTCAGAACGACGCGACCATCGAGCCCTTGAACTGCTTCTTGATGAATTCGCGCACTTCCGGCGACTGGTACGCCTTGACCAGCTTCTTCACCCACGGCTGGTCCTTGTCCTTCGCGCGCACGGCGATCAGGTTCGCGTACGGGCTCGTCAGCGATTCGAGCGCGATCGCGTCCTTGGTCGGCTGCAGGTTCGCGGCGAGCGCGTAGTTCGTGTTGATCACGGCCGCGTCGACGTCCGACAGCACGCGCGGCAGTTGCGCGGCGTCGAGTTCGGAGATCTTCAGCTTCTTCGGGTTCTCGGCGATGTCGAGCACCGTCGCGTTGTTGCCGCCCGTGCCGGCGCCCGCCTTCAGCTTGATCACGCCTTGCGTCTGCAGCAGCAGCAGCGCGCGGTTCTCGTTCGACGGATCGTTCGGCACCGCGAGCTTCGCGCCTTGCGGCAGGTCCTTCAGCGTCTTGAACTTCTTCGAGTACACGCCGATCGGCGAGATGTAGGTCAGGCCCGCGCTGACGATCTTGTAGCCGCGTTGCTTCACCTGGCTGTCGAGGTAGGGCTGGTGCTGGAAGCTGTTCGCGTCGAGGTCGCCCGAATCGAGCGCCGCGTTCGGCTGCACGTAGTCGTTGAACTCGATGACCTTCACGTTCAGGCCTTCCTTCTCCTTCGCGACCTTCTGCACGAGCTGCCACACTTCCGCATCCGGGCCGGCCACCGTGCCGACCTTGATCACCTTGTCTTCGGCGTGCGCGCCTGCCGACAGCGTCAGCGCTGCGCCGGTGGCCAGCACGGAAAATACCTTCAGGAGACTGCGACGCTTCATCTGTTTCTCGCTTTCTTGCTTACTGGAAATAGGGCGCGATACGGGTAAGCCCCGACTCGCAGGAAGGGGCAAATGGTGTCACAGGATCGGCGGGAAGTGAAATACATCCCGCTCATATGGGTATGCACCGCAGCGGTGCCGGCGGAAGCTGCGCGACTCGGCCGTTAGTTGCGTTCTAGCGACGTGCGCGTCAGCCGGTGCGCGTCACGCCGCCGCCGCATGGTCGGCCGCCTTCGTGCCGAATGCAGGCTCGCCCGTCTGCCCGCCGGCCCGGCGCGGCGACAGGCCGTCTGCATTGACGACCCGGAACGCGCCGACCGCATCGCGCAGCCGCGCGGCCTGTTCCTGCAGCGACGCGGCGGCCGCCGCCGCTTCCTCGACGAGCGCCGCGTTCTGCTGCGTCACCTGATCCATCTGCGTGACCGCGCGCCCGACCTGCGTGATGCCGCTCGCCTGTTCCTCGGACGCGGCCGCGATCTCGCCCATGATGTCGGTCACGCGCGCGACGGCCTGCAGGATCTCGCCCATCGTCGTGCCGGCCTGGCCGACCAGCGTCGAGCCGTTGCGCACGCGCTCGACCGAGTCGACGATCAGCTCGCGGATCTCCTTCGCGGCCGTCGCGCTGCGCTGCGCGAGCGAGCGCACTTCGCCCGCGACCACCGCGAAGCCGCGGCCCTGCTCGCCCGCGCGCGCGGCTTCGACCGCCGCGTTCAGCGCGAGGATGTTGGTCTGGAACGCGATGCCCTCGATCACGCCGATGATGTCGGCGATCTTGCGCGAGCTGTCGTCGATCTCGCCCATCGTGCCGATCACGCGGTTCACGACGTCGCTCCCCGTGCGCGCGATCTCCGATGCGTTGTTCGCGAGCCCGCTCGCCTGTCGCGCGTTGTCGGCGTTCTGCTTCACCGTCGCGGTCAGCTGCTCCATGCTCGCGGCGGTTTCCTCCAGCGACGCGGCCTGCTCCTCGGTGCGCTGCGACAGGTCGTCGTTGCCGGCGGAGATCTGGCGGCTCGCCGACGCGATCGATCCGGCCGACTGGCGAATCCCGCCGATCGTCGCCTGCAGGCGGGCCTGCATGTCGTGCATCGCGGCCATCATGCTCGTACGGTCGCCCGCGCGCACGGGCACCGGCTGCGTCAGGTCGCCCTGCGCGATGCGCGCCGCGAGCGCGGCCGCTTCGTCGGGCTCGCCGCCGAGGCTGCCGCGCACGTTGCGGATGATCACCAGCATCGCCGCGCTGATCACGAAGCCGATCACGAACACGACCGCGAGGTGGCCGAGCAGCGTCCGGTAATAGATGGTGTCGATGTCCTTCAGGAAGACGCCGCTCGAGATGTTCCAGTCCCACGGCGTGAAGCGCGTGACGTAGCTGATCTTCGGCACGGCGGTTTCGCTGTGCGGCAGGCGCCCGCGGTACTCGGCGAAGCCGCTGCCGGTTTCCTTCGCGGCGTTCAGGATCGTGACGAACAGCGGCTTGCCGTCCGGGTCGAGATAGTCGCCGACCTGCGTGCCGACCAGCTTCGGCAGCGTCGGATGCATCAGCACGACCGGCTTCGAATCCATCACGAACACGTAGCCCGAATCGCCATAGCGCATCGCGGCCAGGCTCGCGAGCGCGTCGCGCTTCGCGTCGGCCTCGGGCAACGTGCCGCCCTGCGCGAGTGCGTGATACGCCTTCACGATGCCGGCCGCCGAGTCGACGAGATTCGCGATGCCTGCCTTGCGTTCGGCGAGCATCGTCGCGCGCGTCTCGTATGCGCTCCATGCGCCGACGCCCAGCAGACCGATCCATACCAGCGCAAGCGCGAGCCACAGCTTGCGGTTCAAACTCATTCTGCTCATCTGCGTGCCTTTGTCGATGTCGATGCGCACGCTGCGCGCGAACGGCCCGCCCCGCGCAAACGCTTGCCTTTTTATTTACGGCACCGAGGCTTACAACTTGAATACGCGCGGGTGCGGCAAACCGCCGGTCGGTCGGCCGCCCGCAGCGCGACAGCCCGCATCCGCTGTGCTAAAAAGACCGGCTGGCCGGCACACGAGGAGCCGGCACCATTCCGGGGGCCATCCATGTACGTCATCGACATCCACTACACCGCATCGCTCGAACATATCGACGATGCGCTCGAACGCCATCGCGCGTTCCTGCAGCCGCAGTTCGACAAGGGCATCTTCATCGCGGCCGGGCCGAAGGTGCCGCGCGAAGGCGGCGTGATCCTCGCGGCCCGCATCGATCGCGACGAGCTGGACGCGATCCTGAAGACCGATCCGTTCGTCACCGAGGGGCTTGCCACGTATCGCGTGACGGAATTCCGGATCACGCGTGCCGCATCCGGCTTCAACGTACCCGCGCTGCCGTAACGCGACATGCGACGCGTGCGCGATGCGCGCGCGCCGACACGCCGCCCGACGGGCGGCGCATGCGAACAACGAGGAGAGAACCAGGGTGATAGCGCGTGACGGCCGTCACGCGCAACGCCGGGCCGGGCGCCCGGCGGCGGCCGGTCAGTCGACCAGCAGCTTCAGGTCGTGGACCCACGGGCCGGGGCCCTGGCCGTCACGCACGAACAGGCGCAGCTTGCCGTCGCGGTCGAACACGTAGCTCGCGGCGGTGTGATCCATCGTGTAGCTGCCGGGCGTCTTGCCGGGCACCTTCGCGTAGTACACGCGGAAATCCTTCGTGACCTTCTTCAGCGCGGCTTCGTCGGCCGGCCGCAGGCCGATGAACGACGGATCGAACGCGGGCACGTACTGGCCGAGCAGCGCCGGCGTGTCACGCTCCGGGTCGACGGTGACGAACAGCACCTGCACGCGTTTCGCGGCATCGGGCCCGAGCTGCTTCAACGCTTCGGACAGCTCGGCCATCGTCGTCGGGCACACGTCCGGGCAGTGTGTATAACCGAAGAACATCACGACGGCCTTGCCCTTGAAATCGCCGAGCGTGCGCACCTTGCCGGCCGTATCGGGCAGCGAGAAGTCGCTGCCGAACTGCGTGTTGCCGGTGATGTCGAGATTCTGGAATTTCGGCGCGTTGTCGCATCCGGCGAGCAGCAGCGCTGCCGTGAATGCGCATGCGAGCATCCAGCCTTGGCGCGCGCGGCGCCCGAACCGTGATTGGAGCATTGCGTTCAAACCGTGCGGTTACACGCCGAGCAGCGGGCGTGCATAGTGATCGACGAGCAGCGCGGCAAACAGCAGCGACAGGTAGACGATCGAGTAGCGGAAGGCCTTGCGGGCGAGTTCGTCCGAATAGTCGCGATGGATCTTCCACGCATACGCGAGGAACACCGCGCCGAGCAGCACCGCGCTCGTCAGGTAGACGGCCCCGCTCATCCCGGAGATGAACGGCATCAGCGTGACCGCGAACAGGATCACCGTGTACAGCAGGATGTGCAGCCGCGTGAACTTCTCGCCGTGCGTGACGGGCAGCATCGGCAGCCCCGCGTTTTCGTAGTCCTTGCGGCGATACAGCGCGAGCACCCAGAAATGCGGCGGCGTCCACACGAAGATGATCAGCACGAGGATCCACGCGTCGCCCGGCACCGCGCCGGTGACCGCGGCCCACCCGAGCGCCGGCGGCATCGCGCCCGACGCGCCGCCGATCACGATGTTCTGCGGCGTCATCGGCTTGAGCAGCAGCGTGTAGATCACCGCATAACCGACGAAGGTGGCGATCGTCAGCCACATCGTCAGCGGGTTCGTGAACGTGTAGAGCGTCCATGCGCCGACGCTGCCGAGCACGGCCGAGAACAGCAGGATCTGCGGCGTCGTGATCTCGCCGCGCGCGGACGGGCGCCACGCGGTACGGCGCATCATCGCGTCGATCTTCTGTTCGACGAGGCAGTTGATCGCGAACGCCGCGCCGGCCAGCAGCCAGATGCCGACCGTACCGCCGATCAGCACGTGCCACGGCACCATGCCCGGCGTCGCGAGGAACATGCCGATCACCGCGCAGAACACCGCGAGCTGCGTGACACGCGGCTTCGTCAGCGCCATGTACTGGGAAAAGCGGCTACCGGGCGATTGGGAGAGGGTGCTTTGCATGGGGGCGGTCACGCCGGGGCGGCGTCGCGCGCAGGCTGCGCGACACGGCCGGGGCGGCTTGAAAGGATGCGAAAGTTTAACATGACGACGAGCAGCAGCAGGATCGCGGCCCCGCCGTTGTGCGCGACGGCGACCGGCAGCGGCCACTGCAGCACGATGTTGGTCAGGCCCGTCACGAACTGCAGCAGGACGACCAGCAGCACGCCGTTCGCGGGCCGCCGCAGCGATTCGAAGCGGCGCATCTTCAGCGCGAACGCGACCAGATACGCGACCACGACGAATGCGAACGTGCGGTGCGTCCAGTGGATCGCGACCAGCGCGTCCTGCGTGATCGCGTCGCCGTCCTTCGTCATTCCGAGCGCGCGCCACAGGTGGAAGCCGTGCTGGAAGTCCATCGGCGGAATCCACTGGCCGTTGCAGGTCGGGAAGTCGGTGCATGCGAGCACCGCGTAGTTGGTGCTCACCCAGCCGCCGAGCGCGATCTGCACGACCAGCAGCACGAGCGCCGCGAGCGCGGCCGCGCGATAGCGGCCGGCTTCCGGATCGTACGACGGCAGCGGCGTCTGCCGCGCCGCAAGCCACCCGAGCGTGCCGAGCAGCGTCAGGCCGAGCAGCAGGTGGATCGTGACGATCACCGGCTGCAGCTTCATCGTGACCGTCCATGCGCCGAACGCGCCCTGCACGAGGATCAGCAGCAGCAGGCTCGTCGGCCACCACGGCGACACGTGCAGCGGGCGGCGGCGCAGCCTCGCGGACCACGCGATCACGACCTGCGCGATGATCAGCACGCCGATCGCCATTGCGAAATAGCGGTGGATCATCTCGATCCACGCCTTCGTCATGCTGACGGGGCCTGTCGGCATCGCCTGGTGCGCGGCCGTGATCGCGGCATGCGCGATGAACGGCGACGACGTGCCGTAGCAGCCCGGCCAGTCAGGGCAGCCGAGCCCCGAGTCGGTCAGCCGCGTGAAGCCGCCGAACATCACGAGGTCGAGCGTCAGGAAGGTGGTGATCCACACCAGCTTGCGAAACTTGTTGTCGTCGGCCTTCACCCACACGTACGACAGCGGCAGCAGCGCGATGCACAGGCCGATCAGGCCGAGTTGCAGTAGATACGACATCGGTTCTTTGCCTCTCGTCTTGCCTTAGCCGATGCTCGACCACTTCAGCAGCTTCGTCACGTCCGACTTGATCTTGCTGGGGTTCGGATCCTTCGGGAAACGCATCATCAGGTTGCCGTTCGGGTCGACCAAGTAGAGGTGGTCGCTGTCCTTCGTGCCGGCATCGGCCGGCAGCCATGCGGCCACCGCGGCCGGATCGGCGACGAGCCGGCGCGTGTCGGGGTACGCGTCGAGCACCTTCTGCGGCATCGCGCCCGCATCGCTGCGCAGCCACACCATCGTGATCCGGTGCCGCTCGCCTGCCTGCGTGACGCGGATCTGGCGCATGAAATAGAGCTTCTGCGCGCATGCGTCGTCACACGCGCTGCGGTCGGTCATCACGAACAGCCACACGCCGCGCAGCGACGACAGCGGCACGGTCTTGCCGGTTTCGTCGGTCACCTGCAGATCCGCGGGGATCGGACGCTGCGGCTCGATCAGCGTGCCGTAGTTCGTCGAGCCGCCCTTCGGCTTGATCACGTAATAGGTGAAGTACGACGCGATCATCGGTGCCGCGCACACGAGACCCAGCAGCACGAGCATCCAGCGGCCGCGCTTGCGGGCCGCCGGCAACATCGGCGCAGCGGCCGAACCCTGACGGGAAGATTGCATGGACAAATCAGACCTCTCGAAACGAACCCGCGGCGCCGGCGCCGCGTCCTGGCATGGCGCTCACGCGCCGGCCGACTTCTTCGCCGCACGCCGCGCGGCATACAGGCCGAAGCCGAGCGCGGCCGCCGCCATCGCCCACCACTGAAACATGTAACCGTAATTGCGCTCGACGCCGGTCGTCGCCGCCGGCCAGTCGCGCACGAGCTTGTCGCCGTCGTCGCTCGTCTGCTGGATCACGAACGGCTGCAGCGGCAGCCCGGTTTCCTTCGCATACGCGGCGACGTCCAGGTTCTGCCGGATCTTCTGGTGCGCCGCCGACCCGCCTTCGCCGAGCTCGAACGCACGCGACGCGTCGGCACGCGCGATGCCCACGATCTCGACGTCGCCCGTCGGCGTCGCGAACGGCTCGATCGCCGTGCGATCGGCGATATTGCGCGGCAGCCAGCCGCGGTTCACGAGCACGACGCCGCCGCCCGTGAGTTTAAACGGCATCACGACGTAAAAACCCGGCTGGTCGTTATACGGCCGATTGTCGAGGAACACCGCCTGTTCAGGCAGGAAACGGCCCTTCGCCCGCACGCGGTGAAACTCGATCGACGCGAGCGGCATCGGCTGCGCGCCGACGTCGATGGGCGCCGCCTGCTCGTAGCGCTCGATGCTCGCCTGCAGCGCTTCCTTCTGGTGCGCGCGGTCGCGCTGCCAGAAACCGAGACGGATCGTGACCGCGACGACGACGAGAATCAGCAGCGCAGGCAGCCAGCGAATCTTCATCATGCGGCCCGCCCGGCATGTGCCGGAATGCGAAGTGCGATAATTATCCTCTTCCTTCCGAATTGCCGTCGTCCGGTTCGTGTCATGCACATACTCGTTCCCATCGCCTTCGTCCTCATCATTGCCAGCATGGGCTCGGCGCTCTACTTCATGATGCACGACCGCGGCCACACGAAACGCATGGTCTGGTCGCTCGCCACCCGCGTCGGGCTGTCGGTCTCGCTGTTCCTGCTCATCCTGATCGCAAACTGGATGGGCTGGATCCATTCGACCGGCCTGCCGATCGGGCGTTGATGCCGTTGCCGTGGCTGCCGCTGTGACATTTCGCCGCACGGCCGCGCCACCAAGCAAAAGCGCCGCCTGACTGAGTCGCGGCGGCGCCAGGGTGGTGTCGCTCGCAGCCTCGCTGCCGCGCCCACGACACCAATGAAAACAGCCCGCGCATTGCTGCGCGGGCCGTTTTTCCATTTACAGCCAGTAGACGACGACGTACAGGCCGAGCCAGACGACGTCGACGAAGTGCCAGTACCACGCGGCGCCTTCGAATGCGAAGTGATGATCGGGCTTGAAGTGGCCGCGGATCATCCGCACCAGCACCACCGCGAGCATCGTGCCGCCGAGGAACACGTGGAAACCGTGGAAGCCCGTCAGCAGGAAGAACGTCGAACCGTACACGCCCGAGTTCAGCGTCAGGTTCAGTTCGTTGTACGCGTGGTAGTACTCGAAGCCCTGCAGGAACAGGAAGCAGATACCGAACACGAGCGTCGCGGCCAGCCATGCGATCGCCTTCTTGCGATGGTCGTCACGCAGCGCGTGGTGCGAGATCGTCAGCGTCACGCCCGACGACAGCAGGAACGCGGTGTTCAGCGTCGGGATCGGCCACGGGCCCATCGTCTTGAAGTGACCTGCGAGTGCTGCCGGGCCTTCGTTCGGCCACACGGCGGAGAAATCCGGCCAGATCAGCTTGTAGTCGAGGCTGCCGAGCTGGTGCAGCGCGATTTCACGTGCATAGAACAGCGCGCCGAAGAACGCGCCGAAGAACATGACTTCCGAGAAGATGAACCAGCTCATGCTCCAGCGGTACGACTTGTCGACGTTCTTGCCGTAATGACCGCCTTCCGACTCGGCGATCGCGTCGCCGAACCAGTGATACAGCGTGAAGAGCAACCACAGCAGGCCGAGCAGTGCCGTAAACGGCGCCCAGTCGTGACCGTTGATCCACAGCGCCGCCGATCCGAGCATGACCAGCAGGCCGGTGGCCGCACTGATCGGATGGTGCGACGGATGCGGCACGAAATAGTACGGGGTCTGGTTTTGACCGCTCATGCTTGATTCTCCACTTCTGTCCAATTTGTGTACCGGAAACCGCTCCGGCTTTATTTCTTGCGCGGCGTGACCGCCACCGCTCTTTCCTGCACGCGGCGCCGTGGCGCCGCGCACTGCATTCTTTCGTGGCCGTGGGCCGCTAGCCGCGCACCTCAGCCCACGACGGCACGCACGATCAGGATCAGCACGCCGATGAACACACCGGCCGCCAGCAACGCGACAATCAGCACGTGCAGCGGATTCAGCTGCGTCGCGTCGGCCTCCAGGTCGCGCCGCTTGCGCACCCCGAAGAACGACCACAGCACGGCCTTCAGCGCCTGACCGAACGACCCGCCCCGCTTGACCTCCGTCATCGCCCCGCCTCCGTCGTCATGCGTCCGGCTTCGCCGCGCCCTGCGCCGCGGTCTTGCCCGGCGCCGGCGCCGGCGTGGCCGGCGTATTCAGCTCGAAGAACGTGTAAGACAGCGTGATCGTCTTCACGTCCTTCGGCAGTTTCGGATCGATCACGAACACCACCGGCATCTTGCGCGATTCGTTCGCGGCCAGCGTCTGCTGCGTAAAGCAAAAGCACTCGATCTTCTTGAAGAACTCCGTCGCCTGCTTCGGCGCGTAGCTCGGAATCGCCTGTGCAACGACCGGCCTGCCCCGCCCGTTCGTTACGTCGTACACGATCGTCGTCAGCTCACCCGGATGCACGTCGAGGCTGTTGTGCTCCGGTTTAAAACCGAGCGGGCCGCGCGCATTCGCGTCGAACTCGACCGACACCGTGCGGCTGGTGTCGACCTGCGAATTCTTCACCTCGCGCTCGCTCACATCGCGCTGCACCAGGTTGTTGATGCCGGTGATCTGGCAGATCGCCCGGTACATCGGGATCAGCGCGAAGCCGAAACCGAACATCAGCCCGGCCACGACGAAGAGCTTCACCAGCATCGAACGATTGAACGCGCGATCGACGGCGCCCTCTTCCGGCTTCGACATACGACAACTTCCTCGCTACTGCGTCTGTTGCTGCATCAGTGAGTGGACAGCCACCACTGCTTGATCACGACACCCACAAAAAAAACGGCGGCGATGACGAGCAGGATGAGGCCGAGCCGCTTGTTGCCCGCGCGGATCTGCTCGGGCGTTCGTCTTTGTTGTGGATTCCGGTTCATCTGAAACTTCGCTGACATTTCAATTCCGCGCCCGCCGCGCCTGCCTGCGCGGCAGGCAACGGCGGAGCGCAGGGTGAAACTTATTCGACGTGCGGCGGTTGCTCGAACGTATGGAAGGGAGCCGGGCTCGGCACCGTCCACTCGAGGCCCGTCGCGCCGTCCCACGGCTTGTCCGACGCCTTTTCCAGCTCGCCGCCGCCACGGTAGGCCGGCAGCGCGACCGCGAACAGGAAGTACACCTGCGCGAGGCCGAAGCCGAATGCGCCGATCGTCGCGACCTGGTTGAAGTCCGTGAACTGCGCCGGGTAGTCCGCATAACGACGCGGCATGCCGGCGAGACCGACGAAGTGCATCGGGAAGAACGTCAGGTTGAAGAAGATCATCGACGCCCAGAAGTGGATCTTGCCGCGCGTCTCGTTGTACATCCAGCCCGTCCACTTCGGCGCCCAGTAGTACCAGCCCGAGAACAGCGCGAACAGCGAGCCCGCCACCAGCACGTAGTGGAAGTGCGCCACCACGAAGTAGGTGCCGTGATACTGGATGTCGAGCGGCGCCATCGCAAGCATCAGGCCCGTGAGGCCGCCGAACGTGAACACGAACAGGAAGCCGATCGCGAACAGCATCGGGGTTTCGAAGGTCATCGAGCCGCGCCACATCGTCGCGAGCCAGTTGAACACCTTCACGCCCGTCGGCACCGCGATCAGCATCGTCGCGTACATGAAGAACAGCTGGCCGGTGACCGGCATGCCCGTTGCGAACATGTGGTGCGCCCAGACCATGAACGACAGGATCGCGATCGAAGCCGTCGCGTACACCATCGAGCTATAGCCGAACAGCGTCTTGCGTGCGAACGCCGGGATCACCTGCGACACGATCCCGAACGCCGGCAGAATCATGATGTACACCTCGGGGTGGCCGAAGAACCAGAAGATGTGCTGGTACATCACCGGGTCGCCGCCGCCTGCCGCGTTGAAGAACGACGTGCCGAAGTGACGGTCGAACAGCACCATCGTGATCGCGCCCGCCAGAACCGGCATCACCGCGATCAGCAGGTACGCCGTGATCAGCCACGTCCATGCGAACATCGGCATCTTCATCAGCGTCATGCCCGGTGCGCGCATGTTCAGGATCGTCACGACGATGTTGATCCCGCCCATGATCGACGACGCACCCATGATGTGCACCGCGAAGATCGCGAAGTCCATGCCCGGGCCCATCTGCGTCGACAGCGGCGCGTACAGCGTCCAGCCGGCGGCCGTCGCGCCGCCCGGCGCGAAGAACGAACCGACCAGCAGCACGGCAGCGACCGGCAGCAGCCAGAAGCTGAAGTTGTTCATCCGCGCGAACGCCATGTCGGATGCGCCGATCTGCAGCGGAATCATCCAGTTCGCGAAGCCGACGAACGCCGGCATGATCGCGCCGAACACCATGATCAGGCCGTGCATCGTCGTGAGTTCGTTGAAGAACTCCGGACGCATGATCTGCAGGCCCGGCTCGAACAGCTCGGCCCGGATGCCGAGGGCCATCACGCCGCCCGACAGGAACATGATGAACGAGAACAGCAGGTACAGCGTACCGATGTCCTTGTGGTTGGTGGCGAACAGCCAGCGCCGCCAGCCGTGCGGCATTTCGTGCGCGTGGTCGTCGTGCGCGTGGTCCGCGGCTACGTCGTGCCCGATGCTAGACATGAGAATCTCCTAATGCGAATACGTCGACTAACTCAGCGACACGTCAAGCCGCCGGCCCGATCTCGACACGCCGGGCTTCCTTCGCGTCCGCCCCGCCCGTGATCGTTTCCGGCTTTTTGAGAATAATGTGGTCTTCCGCCACGCCTGCTGCCTTCAGCGCGTCGCGCACGGCTTGCGCGCGATGCTTCGCCAGTTCGGCGTTCGCGTCGGCCGAGCCCGTCTTGTCGGTGAAGCCCGACAGCGCGAGCTTCGCGTCCGGATGTGCCTTCGCATAGTCGGCCGCGGCGGCGATCGCCGCTTTCGCGTCGGCCGGCAGCACGCTCTTGCCCGTTTCGAAGTAGATCGTCGACAGCGCGGCCGATGCCGCTGCCGCCGCCGGCTGTTCAGCGGCGCCCGACGCGGCTTGCGCCGGTGCCGAAGCCGCTTCTGCCGGTGCCGCTGCCGCGCCCGCCGCGTCTTCCGGCATCTTGCCGTTACGCGCGTCGGCCACTTGCTTCGGCTGCAGCAGGTCGTTCTTGTGGTTGCCCCACGAGTTGCGTTCGTACGTGACGACCGAAGCGATGTCGAGATCCGACAGCGACGCCCACGACGGCATCGCGCCCTTGCCGTGCAGCACGCGCTCGACGTGGCCGGCGATCGGGCCGTTCACGATCGGGCTGCCGTCCATGGCCGGGAATGCGCCGAGGCCCTTGCCGCTCACCTGGTGGCAGGCCGCGCAGTTCGCCTTGTAGACTTCCTCGCCGTGCGCGACGAGTTCGGCCATCGTGTAGACCTTGTTCGGATCGACTGCGGCGCCGGCCAGCTTGGCCTTCTGCGCGGTGACCCACTTCGCGTAGTCGTCGTCCGACAGGACTTCGACGACGACCGGCATGTACGCGTGTTCCTTGCCGCACAGCTCGGTACAGAAACCGCGGAACGTACCGACCTTGTCGGCCTTGAACCACGTGTCGCGCACGAAGCCGGGGATCGCATCCTGCTTCACGCCGAACGCGGGCACGTACCACGAGTGGACGACGTCGTTCGCGGTCGTGATGATGCGGATCTTCTTGTTGACCGGCACGACGAGCGGGTTGTCGACTTCCTGCAGGTAGGTGTCGGTGATCGGCTTCTTGCCCATCACTTCGTCACGCGGGGTGGACAGCGTCGACAGGAAGCCGATGCCCTCGCCCGGGCCCTTCACGTAGTCGTAGCCCCACTTCCACTGGTAGCCGGTGACCTTGATCGTGAGATCGGCGTTGGTCGTGTCCTTCATCGCGACGACGGCCTTCGTCGCCGGCAGCGCCATCAGCACGACGATGACGAACGGCACGATCGTCCAGATGATCTCGACGGTCGTGCTTTCATGGAAATTGGCGGCCTTGTGGCCCTTGGATTTGCGGTGCGCGAAGATCGAATAGAACATCACACCGAACACGCCGACGAAGATCACCGTACACAGGATCAGCATCATCGTGTGGAGATCGTAGAGCTCCTCGGCGATTTTCGTGACCGGCGGCTGAAAGTTGATCTCGTTGACGCGGGGGCCGCCCGGGCTATCACCGACCGCCAGGGCGGCACCGGCAAAGAGCAATCCGCTGCATGCCAGCACGCCCGTGAGGGCTCGCTTGATTGTTTTCATAGCATCCTTACCCAAAATTTCCATTCAAACCCTCCCCCGTCGCAAGCCCCCGGCCCGTTTCCGGCCAGTGCCCGCGCCTCGTCAGCCGCAGCGCCTGAGCGATGCACGCAGTTCGTCGGCGAACTGCGCACGCTTGTACTGCGCGAGATGCTGCCCGATTACGACGGTCTGCCCGCGCGATACCAGCCGAATCGGATCGCGTGGCGTCGCACCCGGCTCGACCCGCACCCAGCGCGGGTTGAATTCGATCTGCGTGAGCCGCTCCGCATCCATCCGCTCGATCACGAGCCGGTGCGGATACAGCCTGATGCGTTCGTAATCGACCGCATGGCGAGCATAGATCGCAAATGCGACACCCACCGCCAGCAACTCGATTCCGGTGAAGGGCATGACGAGCCAGGCCCCCCGCCACATCAGCAATGTCGCGATCACCAGCGAGAAGCCCGCGAGCGACGCGTAAAACAGCACGAACTGGCGCGGCGACGCCGAACAATTGCGTTTCATCAGCCAGTCTTCGAGGACCGGCTCGCCGTTCGTCGTCTCCGCCAAAACCCTCGCTGCTTCCATCGCCGCCTCACGCGAATGGCATGCGATGCATGCCTGCATCGGACTCGTCGCCCCGTATTGCGGGGACCCCGGGACGACAAGCTGACGCATTATAGGCGGGTTCAATGGCATCCACAAGCAAGCGGCTATCGCCCCGCAAGCCAAGCGCGACAAGCTTTCCGGCCATTTCAGGCGCCAATTCGACCCCGCTTTGCGCCGCTAATTTCAGACATAACAAAACCCCTCTTTACCGCTCTACCGATTCTTCGGACGCCCCTTTCCGATGTCCTCGATGCGCACGATCCCGTGCCCCTCGGCAGTCGTGCGCGGCACGGCCTTCCACGCATGGCCGTAGATCACTTCGAACGTCAGGGCGATCGTGCCGTCCGCGCGCCGGCGCGCCTCCAGCGCGTCGCCGAGCGCCGCGCGAAAGCGCCGGGTCGCGCGCTGCGGCGCCTCGCGCTCGAACGGATAGGCGCCCCAGCGGCGCACGTCGGCCAGCAGGGAATCGGGGGTCTTGTAGGTGACGGTCAGCACTTCCTGATCCATCACGGGAATCTCGAAGCCGCTCTCGACGAGCATGTCGCCGAGGTCGTGCATGTCGACGAAATCGATCACGCGCGCGGCGGGCGGCGCGATGCCGAGCGCCGCTTCCGCATCCGCGCAGGCCGCGCGCAGTTCGCGCAGCGTGTCGGGGCCGAGCGTGCTGAACATCAGCAGCCCGTTCACGCGCAGCACGCGCTGCCATTCGGGCAGCACCGTGTCCGGACGCGAATGCCAGTGGAGCGCGAGATTCGACCAGATCAGGTCGAACGCGCCGCCCGGGAACGGCAGCGCGGCGAAGTCGGCCTGGGCGACGCGGGGGCCGCGCTGGCCGAGCGCACGGCCGAGCGAGGCCGGCAGCCAGCGGCGCCAGCTCGTCTGCTCGACCTCGCGCTGACCGGCTCGCGCGAGCATCGCGCCGGACAGGTCGACGCCGAATACGGGTGCCTCCGGAAAGCGCGCGCGCAGCGCCGGCAGGTCGTCCCCCGGGCCGCAGCCCGCGTCCAGCACCGCCGCGGGGCTGACCTTGATGTATTCGAGGCGCTCGTTCATCCGCTGCGCGATCTCGCGCGGCAGGAACGCGACCGCGTCGAACGTGGCGGCGCGGCGGTCGAAGATCCGCCGCAGGCGCCTTGCGTCATTGGCCGGACGGCCGGTTGAAGTCGAAGCTGGGGACATGTCGGGCACACTGGCGAAGAGCCCGAAGTATACTCGCTCGCCCAGCAGGCTTCATTGAGGCGGGGTGTCAGGAGTGTTGCGATGATCCGCAGTTCCGCCCGGCGCACGATGCGCGTCGCTTTGTCGCAGGTTCGCGCGCTGGCCGCGCGCGTCGCCGCGGTCGCGCTGCCGAATCGCTGCGCACTGTGCGGCAATTTGTCACACACGATGATTTGCGTCTCCTGCGACGCCGCGTACTGGAACGAAGCGCGGCTGCGCTGCGGCGTCTGCGCGATACCGCTGGGCATCGGGCAACCGCGTTCGCACCGGCCTCGCGGCGCTCGCGCCGGCGCCGGCAGCGCGGCCGCGTACCGTTGCGACGCGTGCCGTGCGGCACCGCCTCCGTTCGATGCGACGCTCGCGCTGGCGGATTACCGCACGCCGCTCGACGGGCTCGCGCGCGGCCTGAAGTTTCACCGGCAACTCGCGCTCGGCACCGAGTTCGCGGCACGGCTCGCTCGGCTGATCGACGATACGCCCGGCGCCGGCGGCTTCGACCTGTTGGCGCCGGTGCCGCTGTCACACCGGCGGCTCGTCGCGCGCGGCTACAACCAGGCGTGGGCGATCGCGCGCCCGCTCGCGCGGCGGCTCGGGGTGCGCGCGGATGCGGCGCTGCTCGCGCGCATCGCCGACACCGCGCCGCAGTCGCGGCTCGACCGGCACGCACGGCGCGACAACGTGATCGCGGCATTCGCAGTGGCGGGCGGCGTCGCCGGCCGCCACGTTGCGCTCGTCGACGACGTGATGACGTCCGGCGCGACGCTCGCGGCCGCCGCGCACGCACTGAAGGCGGCGGGTGCCGCACGCGTGACGAATCTGGTTGCGCTGCGCACCGCCAGGGATTAATTAGATAGAGAGGCCGACCGACCGGACACGGCGGCGGCCGTCACGAACCGGCCGGCCGGGAACGCGCGCGTAGCGCCGCCCCGGCCGGCCCAGCCAAACCGGAACATGTTCAACGTCGTCCTCGTCGCCCCCGAAATCCCGCCGAACACCGGCAACGTGATCCGCCTGTGCGCCAACACGGGCGCGCACCTGCACCTGATCGAGCCGCTCGGCTTCCCGCTCGACGACGCGCGGATGCGCCGTGCGGGCCTCGACTATCACGAGTATGCGCAGATGCGCGTACACCGCGACTGGGACGCGTTCATCGCGGCGGAAACGCCCGATCCGGCGCGAATGTTCGCGTTCACGACACGCGGCTCGGGCCGCTTCCACGATCATGCATTCCTGCCCGGCGACTGGTTCGTGTTCGGCTCGGAGACGCGCGGCCTGCCCGCCGAACTGCTCGAGCGCTTCCCGAACGAACAGCGCGTGCGCCTGCCGATGCGGCCGGACAACCGCAGCCTGAACCTGTCGAACACGGTCGCGGTGGTCGTGTTCGAGGCGTGGCGCCAGGCCGGGTTCGAAGGCGGCGCATGACCCGGGACGGCGCCTCCCGCCCCGCGGAAGGCGTCACATCCGCGTGAGCCGCGCGCGGTACAGGTCGTAGATGTCGGGGGAAAAGCACGCGAACACCACGCGCGCGAGGTTCGGCGCCTGCGGCAACATTTCGGCGACGGTGCCCACGGCGATGTCGACGGCTTCTTCGGCCGGATAACGATAGATTCCGCAGCTGATCGCCGGGAACGCGATCGACGTCGCCGCGACCTCCTCGGCCAGCTCGATCGCGCGGCGGTAGCACGACGCGAGCAGGTCGGCCTCGCCGCGCCCGCCGCCATGCCACACGGGCCCGACCGCATGGATCACGTAACGCGCCGGCAGCCCGTGGCCGCGCGTGAGCCTGGCGTCGCCCGTGTCGCAGCCGCCGAGCGTGCGGCACTCGGCGAGCAGGCCGGGGCCGGCCGCGCGGTGGATCGCGCCGTCGACGCCGCCCCCGCCGAGCAGCGAGCCGTTCGCGGCGTTGACGATCGCGTCGACATCGAGCGTCGTGATGTCGACGACCTGCGCATCGAGCGTGGTGGAATGGATCTGCAGCATGACAACCTCCCGGAACGCCGGAGACTGTTCAAGCGTAGCGCGCTTTGACGCCGCGCGCCCGCGGCGAACACGGCGCCAGGCGGCGCCCGGCCGCGCCCGGCCGCGCTATTCGGCGCGCGCGTCGCGCCGCAGCAGGCCGCTGACGGCGTCGCGCGGCGCGATGCCGTCGAACAGCACGCCGCACACGGCTTCGGTGATCGGCATTTCGATCGACTGCGCCCGCGCGATGGCCAGCACGGCCTGCGCACAGCGCACGCCTTCGGCCACGTGGCCGAGCGCGCCGAGGATGTCGTTCAGCGTGCGGCCGGCCGCCAGTTGCAGGCCGACCGTGCGGTTGCGCGACAGGTCGCCCGTTGCGGTGAGGATCAGGTCGCCGAGGCCGGTCAGGCCCGTGAAGGTTTCCGCACGGCCGCCGAGCGCGACGCCCAGCCGCGACATTTCGGCGAGGCCGCGCGTGATCAGCGCGGCACGCGCGTTCAGCCCGAGGCCGAGGCCGTCGGCGATACCGGTCGCGATCGCGAGCACGTTCTTCACCGCGCCGCCGACCTCGACGCCGACCACGTCGTCACCCGTATAGATCCGCATCGCGCCGTGATGGAACGCAGCGAGCGTGCGCTCGCGGCATTCGGCGGACGTGCTCGCCACCGTCAGCGCGACGGGCAGCGACTGCCCGACCTCGCGTGCGAAGCTCGGCCCCGACAGCACGCCGTTGCTGTGCTGTTCGGGCAGCTCGGCCGCGATCACCTGGTGCGGCAGCAGATGCGTATCGGCCTCGAAGCCCTTGCAGACCCAGACGATGTGCGCGGGCACGCAGCCCGCAGCGCGCATCGCGTGACACAGCGTGCGCAGCCCGGCCACCGGCGCGGCGATCACGCACAGAGCGTCGTCCGCGGCGCCGTGCGCGAGCGCGGCGCCGAGATCGGCGTCGTAGCGCAACGCGTCAGGCAGCGCGATGCCGTCCAGATAGCGGGAATTTTCGTGCCGGGCCTGCAGCCCGGCGATGAGCGCGGCATCGCGCGCCCACAGAAGCGTATCGTGCCGCGCGGCCAGATGGCCCGCGAGCGCGGTGCCCCAGGCACCGGCGCCGAGAACGGCTACTTTCATACCCAGCACCGGTCCTCCGAGCAAAACGTCAGTTCAGCGTCGTGCCGTTCGGCGCGCCTGCTGCGGCGCCGGCCTGCTGCTGAAGCTGCGCGAGACGCTGTTCGTACAGCGCCTGGAAGTTGATTTCCGCCAGGTGGATCGGCGGGAAGCCCGCGCGCGTGATCGCGTCGGCGATGTTCGAACGCAGGTACGGGAACAGGATCGTCGGGCACGCGATGCCGACGAGCGGGTCGAGCTGTTCGTCCGGAATGTTGCGGATGTCGAAAATGCCGGCCTGCTTCGCTTCGATCAGGAACGCGACCTTGTCCTTCACCTTCGCGGTGACGGTGCCCGACACGACGACTTCGAATACGCTTTCCGCGAGGCGGTCGGCTTTCACGTCGACTTCGACTTCAACCGACGGCATGTCCTGCTCGAGGAAGATCGCCGGCGAATTCGGCTGCTCGAGCGACATATCCTTCAGGTAGACGCGCTGGATGTTGAAGAACGGTTGGTTTTCGACGTCGGACATGGTGTTTCCCTAAAAGTGGTGACGGGGCGGCCCGGCTTCGCGCCGGCCGCCACGGATGAATCCTGCGCGCCCAAGCCGCGGCGCGGCCGGCGGCCATTCTGCCCTAATCAGGCCGCTTGCAGAAGCGGAACGAGCCCGCCTTCGCGGTCGAGCTTCGACAGATCGTCGTAGCCGCCGACGTGCGTGTCGCCGATATAGATCTGCGGCACCGTGCGGCGCCCCGTGCGCGACATCATTTCGTCGCGGCGGGCCGGATCGCGGTCGATCAGCACCTTCTCGATCTGCTCGACACCGCGCAGCTTCAGCAGGCGCTCGGCCTGGATGCAATACGGACACACCTGCGTGCTGTACATCAAAACCTTGTTCACTTCGCCACTCCTTGTTTGACGACCGGCATCCCGGCCTGCTGCCAGGCAGCCACGCCGCCCTCGAGCACGTGCACCTCGGCGTAGCCCGCCGCCTCGACCTCGCGCGCCGCCTTCTGCGACTGCTGGCCGTTCTGGCAGACGAGCAGCACCGGCGTGCTCTTGTTCTTCGCGACCTGCGCGATCTTCGCGCCGATCTCGCCCGCCGCGACCTGACGGGCCGACGGCAGGTGGCCGGCCGCGAAGTCGGACGCGGCGCGCACGTCGATCACGACCGCGTTGCGGCGGTTGATGAGTTGTGTCGCCTCTGCGGCCGACAGGCCGCCGCGACCGCGGCGCAGCGCGGGCCAGGCCAGCAGGCCGCCGGATACCACCAGGATCGCGATAAGGGCCAGGTTGGTGTAATCGGTAAAGAACGTCACGGAATTCCGCCGGAAAAAGAGAAATCGGATGAGGACAATCCCGCCATTATAAAATAACCGTCTTGCGCGATGGCGGGCCCCGGTCGGGTCCCGTACGACGCGCCCCGCTTCCCTATCACTACCGACCGCAAGATCCATGTACAAACTCGTTCTCATCCGCCACGGCGAATCGACGTGGAACAAGGAAAACCGCTTCACCGGCTGGGTCGACGTCGACCTGACCGAACAGGGTCGCAACGAGGCCTACCAGGCCGGCGAATTGCTCAAGGAGGCCGGCTACACGTTCGACATCGCGTACACGTCGGTACTCAAGCGCGCGATCCGCACGCTGTGGCACGTGCAGGACCGGATGGACCTGATGTACCTGCCGGTCGTCCACTCGTGGCGCCTGAACGAGCGCCACTACGGCGCGCTGTCGGGCCTGAACAAGGCGGAAACGGCGGCGAAGTTCGGCGACGACCAGGTGCTCGTGTGGCGCCGCAGCTACGACACGCCGCCGCCCGCGCTCGAGCCGACCGACGAACGCGCGCCGTTCAACGACCCGCGCTACGCGAAGGTGCCGCGCGAGCAGCTGCCGCTCACCGAGTGCCTGAAGGACACGGTCGCGCGCGTGCTGCCGCTGTGGAACGAGTCGATCGCCCCGGCGGTCCGCGCCGGCAAGCAGGTGCTGATCGCCGCGCACGGCAACTCGCTGCGCGCGCTGATCAAGTACCTCGACGGCATCTCGGACAGCGACATCGTCGGCCTGAACATCCCGAACGGCGTGCCGCTCGTGTATGAACTCGACGAGAACCTGAAGCCGATCAAGCACTATTACCTCGGCGATCAGGACGCGATCGCGCAGGCGCAGGCCGCCGTCGCGAAGCAGGGCAAGGCGGGCTGACGCCCGTCGGCCGGGCGAACCGGGCGGGCGGCGTCCGCTGCGGCCCGTCCGGCCCCGCCCCAGGCCCTTGTCGCGAGCGCCGCGCGAACCTTCGCGGCCCCGGCGCTGTCGAAACCGCTTTCGAACCCGCAGCGCATCCGGCGGCGCCCCGCCGGGCCGGCTCCGGGCCTGTTCGACGCTTTTCGCGCCGTTCCACTGAGTTATCGGACGAACAGTTATACTTGTCCGCTACATCATCCCCGCTACCGCCACGCGCTTCCCGACCGCACCAGATCTCTATGCGAATGAAATTGAAGAACATCGGCCTGATTGCCGCGGGCCTTGCCACGGGCGTGTTCGCCACGCTGCAGGTTTCCGCATCGGCCGAGCAGACCGCCACGGCGCCGCTTCCCCTCGACCAGCTCCGCCTGTTCGCGGAAGTCTTCGGACAGATCAAGCGCGAGTACGTCGAACCGGTCGACGACAAGAAGCTGCTGACGGCCGCGATCAAGGGCATGGTGTCGAGCCTCGACCCGCACTCGTCGTTCCTCGACAAGACCGACTATGACGAGCTGCAGGAGCAGACGAAGGGCCGCTTCGCGGGTCTCGGCATCGAGATCTCGCAGGAAGACGGCCTCGTCAAGGTGATCTCGCCGATCGAAGATACGCCCGCGTTCCGCGCCGGCATCCGTCCGGGCGACCTGATCACGCGCATCAACGACAAGCCCGTGCGCGGCATGACGCTCGACAAGGCCGTGAAGCAGATGCGCGGCGAGCCGGGCACCAAGGTCACGCTGACGATCTTCCGCAAGAGCGACGACCGCACGTTCCCGGTCACCGTCACGCGCGCGATCATCAAGGTCCAGAGCGTGAAGATGAAGATCCTCGATCCGGGCTATGCGTATGTCCGCATCACGAGCTTCCAGGAGCGCACGACGCCCGATCTCGCGCAGAAGCTGCAGGACATCGCACGCCAGCAGCCGAACCTGAAGGGCCTCGTCCTCGACCTGCGCAACAACGGCGGCGGCCTGCTGCAGAGCGCGGTCGGCGTGGCCGGCGCGTTCCTGCCGCCCGACTCCGTCGTCGTGTCGACCAACGGCCAGATCCCCGATTCGAAGCAGGTCTACCGCGATACGTACGACAACTATCGCCTGCCGTCCTTCGACGGCGATCCGCTGAAGAACCTGCCGCCGGTCTTCAAGACGGTGCCGATGATCGTGCTGACGAACGCCTATTCGGCATCCGCGTCGGAAATCGTCGCCGGTGCGCTGCAGGATTC
This sequence comes from Burkholderia sp. LK4, assembly GCF_001043615.1. Lineage (NCBI taxonomy): Bacteria > Pseudomonadati > Pseudomonadota > Betaproteobacteria > Burkholderiales > Burkholderiaceae > Burkholderia > Burkholderia sp. LK4. The sequence goes on along the minus strand of NZ_LDUL01000052.1, from coordinate 20,628 downwards.
GAAGCGCGCGCAGATCATGGGCAAGACGACGTTCGGCAAGGGTTCGGTGCAGACGGTCCGCCCGATGACGGCCGACACCGCGCTGCGCCTGACCACCGCGTACTACTACACGCCGAGCGGCCGTTCGATCCAGAACAAGGGCATCACGCCGGACGTGCCGGTCGATCAGTACGCGGACGGCGATCCGGACGACGTGCTCGTGACGCGCGAGGTCGACTACACGAACCACCTCGCGAACACGCAGGATCCGAACGAGAAGAAGGAACAGGAAGAGCGCGAGCAGCGCCGGATGGATCAACTGCGCGTCCTCGAAGAGCAGAACGACAAGAAGACGCCGGAGCAGCGCCAGAAGGATCGCGATCGCAAGCCGATCGAGTTCGGCAGCGCCGACGACTTCATGATGCAGCAGGCGCTCAACAAGCTCGAAGGCAAGCCGGTGCAGGAATCGAAGTCGCTGCTCGCCGAAAGCACGAAGGCCACGGCCGGCAAGGCCGCCACGGCCCCGAAGGCATCGGGCGCAAGCGCGAAGCCGGCTTCCGCACCGAAGCCCGCGTCGGCGCCGAAGTAAGCGCCGGCCGGCATCCGACGGGCCATCGCGGGAAGACCGCGATGGCCCGTTTTTCATGCGCGCCTAAAATAACGACACGTCCGCCGCTTCGCCCACGACTCCCCCCATGAACGACGATCAACTCCTTCGCTACTCCCGCCACATCCTCGTCGACGAAATCGGCATCGAGGCGCAGCAGCGCTTTCTCGATGCGCATGCGATCGTCGTCGGCGCGGGCGGCCTCGGCTCGCCCGCCGCAATGTATCTCGCGGCATCGGGCGTCGGCACGATCACGCTCGTCGACGCCGACACGGTCGATCTCACGAACCTGCAGCGGCAGATCCTGCACGTGACGGCCTCGGTCGGCCGCAGCAAGGTCGAATCGGGGCGCGACACGCTCGCGCAACTGAACCCCGAGGTGAAGGTGCATGCGGTCGCCGCACGCGTCGACGACGCATGGCTCGACGCGCACGTGCCGAACGCGACCGTCGTGCTCGACTGCACTGACAACTTCGCGACGCGGCACGCGATCAACCGCGCGTGCGTCGCACACGGCGTGCCGCTCGTGTCGGGCGCCGCGCTGCGCTTCGACGGCCAGATCAGCACGTTCGATTTCCGCGACCCGGCCGCGCCCTGTTATGCATGCGTGTTTCCGGAAGACCAGCCGTTCGAGGAGGTCGCGTGCGCGACGATGGGCGTGTTCGCGCCGACGGTCGGGATCATCGGTGCGATGCAGGCCGCCGAGGCGCTGCGCGTGATCGGCGACATCGGCAAGACGCTCAACGGGCGGCTGATGATGCTCGATTCGCTGCGGATGGAATGGACGACGATGAAAATCGCGCGCCAGGCCGACTGCCCCGTGTGCGGGGGCCGGCACTGACGCGCGACGGGCATGCGCCAGGCGGCGCATGCGTGGTGACACTTCGCTACCGTTTCAGCGGCGGCTTGGGCGCCTATGCGGCCGCATCCGCGCGCGGCTCGGCAACCGACAGGCGCTGCAGCGCGGCCTGCACTTCCTCCGGCTCGAACGCGGCGAGCACGTCGGCCGTCGGCTTTTCGAGCGCCTTCAGGTGTGCGCGCAGGATCTCCTGCTTCACGACGAGCAGCTGGCTCGGGTGCATCGAGAACTCGGTGAGCCCCATCCCGAGCAGCAGGCGCGTGAGCGCCGGGTCGCCCGCCATCTCCCCGCACACCGACACGGATACCCCCGCGCGCTTCGCTTCGCGCAACGTGTAGGCGATCAGGTGCAGCACGGCCGGGTGCAGCGGGTCGTACAGGTGCGCGACCGCGTTGTCCGCACGGTCGATCGCGAGCGTGTACTGGATCAGGTCGTTCGTGCCGATCGACAGGAAATCGAACCGCTTCAGGAACAGCGGCAGCGCGATCGCCGCGGCCGGGATCTCGATCATCGCACCGATGCGCACGTTCGGATCGTACGCGAGCCCCGCGTCGTCGAGCTGGCGCTTCGCCTCGCGGATCAGGTCGAGCGTCTGGTCGATCTCCTGCGCGTGCGCGAGCATCGGGATCAGGATCTTCACCTGGCCGAACGCGGACGCACGCAGGATCGCACGCAACTGCGTGAGGAACATCTGCGGCTCGGACAGGCTCCAGCGGATCGCGCGCAGGCCGAGCGCGGGGTTCGGCGCCGTCTCGTAGCCTTCGTCGAGCGCCTCGAGCGGCTTGTCCGCGCCGACGTCGATCGTGCGGATCGTCACCGGCATGCCCTTCATCCACTCGACGGCCCGCTTGTAGGCGGCGAACTGCTCCTCCTCTTCCGGCATCTCCTTCTGATGCATGAACAGGAACTCGGAACGGAACAGCCCGACACCGACCGCGCCGGCCTCGACGGCCGCCTTCGCGTCGTCGGGCAGCTCGATGTTCGCGTACAGGTCGATCTTGGTGCCGCACAACGTTTGCGTCGGCGAGAACTTCAGACGCTGCAGCTTGCGTTGCTCCAGCAGCTTCTCGGACTGCCGGTACGAATACTCCTCGAGGACGATCGGCGCCGGATCGACGATCACGATGCCCTGGTCGCCGTCGACGATGATCAGGTCGTCCTGGCGGATCAGCGCGCTCGCGTGCTGCACGCCGACCGCGGCCGGAATGCCGAGGCTGCGCGCGACGATCGCCGTGTGCGACGTGCGGCCGCCGAGGTCGGTGACGAACGCCTGGAACGACTGCGACTTGAACTGCATCATGTCGGCCGGCGCGATGTCGTGCGCGACGACGATCATCTCGTTCGTGCCGTTCGCGGCCGCGCGGTCGAGCGCCTGCGACGCGGACGGTGCACCGGCGAGCGCCTTCAGCACGCGCTCGACCACCTGCTCGATGTCGGCCTTGCGCTCGCGCAGGTATTCGTCCTCGATGTCGTCGAAGTGACGCGTGAGCAGCTCGAGCTGCTCGGTCAGCGCCCACTCGACGTTGTAGCGGCGCGTGCGGATCAGGTCGATGGTTTCCTGCACGAGCATCTCGTCGCCCAGGATCATCGCGTGGACGTCGATGAATGCACCGACCTCGCTCGGGGTGTCGTCGGTCAGGTCGGCGCGCAGCGCCTCGAGTTCGTGATGCACGACATCGAGCGCCGTGCGGAAGCGCTCGACCTCGGCATCGGTCTGGTTTGCGTCGATCAGGTAATGGGCGACGTCGAGCGCCGCCGGCGCGATCAGGTACGCTCGCCCGATCGCGATACCTCGTGAGACGGGAATGCCATGCAGCGTGAAGGACACGCGCACCTCCTCTGTACAAGTAAAGCCGCGGCACACTGCTGCGATGCGCTTATGACCCCGGTTAGCGATTATAAATTCCGCGACTCCCCGCTGACTGCATGCACCGCAGCATTGCGCATTCCGCATCAATGCTTCCGACGAAAAAAATGCCGCGGAATCCGCGGCATTCTGACTGGAAACGGCAACGATCCCGTGCGCGGCGCGCGCGGATCACTGGCCTTCGCCGAACTTGTCCGCGATCAGTTTCAGCAGTGCGTCCATCGCTTCCCGCTCGTCGGGCCCTTCGGTCTCGATCGTCACGGTGCTGCCGATGCCCGCCGCCAGCATCATCACGCCCATGATGCTCTTCGCGTTGATCTTGCGCCCGTTGCGCGTCATCCAGACTTCCGACTGGAAGTTGCCGGCCAGTTGCGTAAGCTTGGCCGATGCACGCGCATGGAGCCCCAATTTATTGACGATGGTGGTTTCTTGTTGAAGCATGATTCTCGGTCGGGTCGGTCGGGATCGCCGGCGGCGCGCGCCGGCGGTGCTGTCTAAAACGGAAAACGGGAAATCAGTGCGACTCGGTGCGCGGTTGCGGTTCCGGCGGAATCGGCGCGCACTGGCCGCAGCCGGTTTCCGTCGGCGGCGGCGGCGTGCCGGCCGACACTTCGTGGACGCCCTTCGCGCCGCCGGACAGCGCCTTGTCGACGAGCTTGTCGAGCGGCACGGTGCGGTAGCAGACGGCCCGCACGAGCATCGGCAGGTTCACGCCCGCCAGCACGCGCACGTTGTCGAGCTTCGCGAGCTGGCCGGCGATGTTCGCCGGCGTCGCGCCGTACATGTCGGTCAGCACGACCACGCCGTTGTCTTCCCGGAGCCGCGCGAGCTCCGCATGCGCGAACGCCATCACCTGGGCCGGATCGCTGTCCGCCATCACGTCGATACAGCCGATGCGGGCGGGCACGCCGCCATAGATGTGCGCGATGCAGTCCCGCAGCGCGGTGGCGAGCGGGGCGTGCGCGATGATCAGGATCCCGGCCATGTCAGATCGCTCCCGGCCGCCCCTGGCGGGCCGATACCCCGCGGCGGGGCAATGAGCGTAGCGAGTGTGGGAAACGTTTCATGGTCAGCCTTGCAACAGTTTCGGCCCGACCGCCGGGCCTTTGGTGCGCGATCGCGGCACCGGGCAAGCGGGCATTGTAGCAGGCCGGTCGAGCTGCTCCGGCGACGGGGGACCTGCGCGGCCGCCGCCGGGGTTGCGCGGGAGACGGCCTACGCGGCCGCACGCTCCAGCGCGTCGATGAACATCGCGGCGACGTCGAAGCCCGTCTGCTCCATGATCTCGCGGAAGCACGTCGGGCTCGTGACGTTCACCTCGGTCAGCCAGTCGCCGATCGCATCGAGGCCGACCAGCAACAGCCCGCGCGCCGCGAGCACGGGCCCGAGCGTGTCGGCGATCTCGCGATCGCGCGCGGTCAGCGGCTGCGCGACCCCGAGCCCGCCCGCCGCGAGATTGCCGCGCACCTCGCTGCCCTGCGGAATCCGCGCGAGCGAATACGGCACCGGCTCGCCCGCGATCAGCAGAATGCGTTTGTCGCCGGCCTTGATCTCGGGAATGAACTTCTGGATCATCAGCGAGCGCGTGCCGTCATGGCCGAGCATCTCGATGATCGCACCGAGGTTCATGCCGTCGGCCTTCACGCGGAACACGCCCATCCCGCCCATCCCGTCGAGCGGCTTCACGATCACGTCGCCGTGCTCGGCGTGGAAGGCGCGCAGGCGCGCCGCATCGCGCGTGACGAGCGTCGGCGCGACGAATTGCGGAAACTCGCCGATCGCGAGCTTTTCCGAGTGATCGCGAATCGACTGCGGCTTGTTGAACACACGCGCGCCCGCCCGTTCGGCAAGCTCGAGCATCCACGTGGCCGTTACGTATTCCATGTCGAACGGCGGATCCTTGCGCATCAGCACCGCGCCGAACGACGTCAGCGCACGCGACTCGTGAGCGGCCGCCTCGTACCACGGTTCGCGGTGCAGGTCGGCCGTGTCGCCGACGATCGTCACGCGCTGCACGTCCGCCTCGACACCGCTCCCCGTCCATGCGAGCTGGTGCGGCTGGCACGCGTACACCGCATGCCCGCGCCGCGCGGCCTCGGCCATCATCGCGTAGGTCGAATCCTTGTAGATCTTGAAGCGCTCGAGCGGGTCGGCGATAAAGAGAATGTCCATGAGGTCCTGTACGTGGCGAAGGTCCGTTATACCTGGATGGCTTCGGGGTCGGTCTTTTCCAGTTCGATCGACGACGCGATCAGCGACAGCCGCGCGACGACGCCGTACATGTAGAAACGGTTCGGCGGCGCGGCACCCGGCTTCGCGCCGGCATCCGGCAGCGCGGTGTGCTCGAAGCCGAGCGGCACGTAGTGCATGCCGGGCGCGTTCAGGTTCTGGTCGCGCTCGCGGCCGGCGTGCGTGCGGTAGAAGCCGCCGACCACGTAGCGGTCGATCATGTATACAACGGGCTCGGCCACTTCGTCGCCGACGCGCTCGAACGTATACACGCCTTCCTGCACGATCACGTCGCGCACCGCGAGGCCGGCCTTCGACTCGGCCATCTGCGCGCGCTCGGCCTTCGACATCCGGCCGATCTCGGCCGCGTCGTGCACGGTCATCACGCCGCGCCCCGCCGTGCCCGCGTCGGCCTTCACGACGACGTAGGGCTTCTCGCTGATCCCGTATTCGCGGTACTTGCGCGCGATCTTCTTCAGTACGCCGTCGATCGCGTCGGCGAGCGCCTGTTCGCCTTCATGCGCCTGCCAGTCGACGCCTTCCACGTGCGCGAAATACGGATTCACCATCCACGGATCGACGCCGACCATCTTCGCGAACTTCTTCGCGACGTCGTCGTAGCACGAGAAGTGCGTCGACTTGCGGCGCACGGCCCAGCCCGCGTGCAGCGGCGGCAGCAGGTACTGCTCGTGCAGGTTTTCCAGCACGGCCGGAATGCCGGCCGACAGGTCGTTGTTCAGCAGGATCGAGCAGGGGTCGAAATTCTTCAGGCCGAGGCGGCGCTGCGAACGCTCGAGCGGTTCGAGCACGATCTTCTGGCCGTCGGCCAGCGTGATCGGCGTCATGTCGGTGATGCTCGGGTCGAGCGAGCCGAAGCGCACGTTCAGGCCGGCCTGGCGCATGATCGTCGCGAGGCGCGCGACGTTTTCGAGGTAGAACGCGTTGCGGGTCGGCAGCTCGGGAATCACGAGCAGGTTCTTCGCGTCCGGGCAGATCTTCTCGATCGCGGCCATCGCGGCCTGCACGGCGAGCGGCAGCACTTCGGACGGCAGGTTGTTGAACGCGCCGGGAAACAGGTTCGCGTCGACGGGCGCCAGCTTGAAGCCGGCATTGCGCAGGTCCACCGAACAATAGAACGGCGGGGTGTGTTCCTGCCATTCGAGCCTGAACCAGCGTTCGATCGCAGGCGTCGCGTCGAGGATCTTCTGCTCGAGTTCGAGCAGCGGACCGTTCAACGCCGTAACGAGGTGGGGAACCATGAATCACTCGCGAGCGGGAGAATGAAGATTGTAGAGCAATTGCCTTGCCCATTTGGGGATTGTTCCCGGCTTCACAAGGATATGCAGGAAGTTTTCGGCTATTGACCCGATAGAGTGAAGGGTTATCCGCTACGTCAGTGCGTGACAGGAGAAAAAAAGCCCGCCGGGTGGGCGGGCCGAAGTCGCTGCGCTCATTCGGGGCGGGCGCCGTCGTCGCGGCGGCCCGCCATTGATTCGTGTGACTTATTCCACGTGCTCGCCGTGCAGGATCACGTCGAGACCTTCGCGCTCTTCCTCTTCGGACACGCGCAGGCCCATCGTCAGGTCGATCAGCTTCAGCAGCACGAAGCTCAGCACGCCGCTGTAGACCAGCGTGATCAGCACGCCCTTCGCCTGCAGCAGCAGGCTGCCGTCGGCGCCGCCGATGTCCTTGACCGCGAACACCCCCGTCAGCAGCGCGCCGAGAATCCCGCCGATGCCGTGCACGCCGAACGCGTCGAGCGAATCGTCGTAGCCGAGCTTCGACTTGAGCCAGGTCGCCGACCAGAAGCAGACGACGCCGGCGGCGATGCCGATCACCAGTGCGCCCGCCACGCCGACGAAACCGGCGGCCGGCGTGATCGCCACGAGACCCGCGACCGCGCCCGACACGATGCCGAGCACCGACGGCTTGCCCTTCGCGATCCACTCGGCAAACATCCAGCCGAGCGCCGCGCAGGCGGTCGCCACTTGCGTGGTCAGCATCGCGAAGCCGGCACGGCCGTCAGCGGCAACCGCGGAGCCCGCGTTGAAGCCGAACCAGCCGACCCACAGCATCGAGCCGCCGATCATCGTCAGCACGAGGTTGTGCGGCGCCATCGATTCGCGGCCGTAGCCGACGCGCTTGCCGAGCACGAGGCACGACACGAGGCCCGCGATACCGGCGTTGATGTGCACCACCGTGCCGCCCGCGAAGTCGAGCACGCCGTCGGCCGACAGCCAGCCGGTCGGCTCCCACACCATGTGCGCGACCGGCACGTAGACGATCAGCGACCAGAGCGTCATGAACACGAGCATCGCCGAGAACTTCATGCGATCGGCGAACGCGCCGCAGATCAGCGCCGGCGTGATGATCGCGAACGTCATCTGGTAGACGAAGTAGACCGATTCCGGAATCGTCGTCGCGAGATGGCTGACGGTCAGCGTCGTCGCCTTGTCGCCCTTGATGTAGTTCATGCCGTGCAGGAATGCACGCGACAGGCCGCCGATGAAGCCGTTGCCCGGCGTGAACGCGAGGCTGTAGCCGACCACCGTCCACAGCACCGTGATCACCGCGGTGATCGCGAAGCTCTGCATCACGGTCGCGAGCACGTTCTTCTTGCGGACCATGCCCGCGTAGAACAGCGCGAGGCCCGGGATCGTCATGAACAGCACGAGCGCGGTCGACGTCAGCATCCACGCGGTGTCGCCCGCGCTGATCTTCGACGAATCGACCGAGAACGGTGCGGTCGGCGCAGCCGGTGCGGCCGGCGCGGACGCGGCGGCGGCGGCCGATGCGTCGGCGGCGCCCGAAGCCGGTGCGGCGGCAGCGGCCGGTGCAGATACATCGGTTGCGGCCGGTGCCGAAGCGGCCGGCGCGGCGGCAGCCGAGGCGTCGGAAGCCGTTGCGGCGGGCGCGGACGCCGCGTCGTCGGCGAGCGCGGGGCCGACGCCTGCCGCGATCAGCGAGCCGGCCATCAGCAGGGACATCAGAAGTTTGCGCATCTTGGGTTTCCTCTTGTCGCTTGTCTTGTCTGTTCTGTTACAGCGCGTCTGCGCCCGTCTCCCCGGTGCGAATCCGGATCACCTGTTCGATCGCCGTGACGAAGATCTTGCCGTCGCCGATCTTGCCGGTGCGCGCGGCCCGCTCGATCGCCTCGACCGCCTGGTCGACGAGATCGTCGGACACCGCTGCCTCGATCTTCATCTTCGGCAGGAAATCGACCACGTATTCGGCGCCGCGATACAGCTCGGTGTGCCCCTTCTGGCGGCCGAACCCTTTTACCTCGGTCACCGTGATTCCCGAGACGCCAAGCGCCGACAGCGCCTCGCGCGTCTCATCGAGCTTGAACGGCTTGATGATTGCGGTAATGAGTTTCATGAAGTCCTCTCGCTGAGTTGTCCCGTCGAATTGGTTGGAAAGTTGTAACGGACTCTCCTCAGCAACTCGCATGCCATGTCGGTTCGAGCACCGTTTCAAAGGGCTTCATCAAGGGGTCGCATCCCGCGATGTAAGGTGCGCAAGCCCGGCCGAATGGCCAACGCGGGCGGGTTTGCTGGCGCGGCGAAAGGAACGTTGCTAGAGTGCACGCACGTCCCGGGTCACCGGGCCATTCACCCATGCCGGCGCCATGCCCGGAATTCGCGCTCCCGGCGCACCATTTCCGGTCATGCGTGCATCATGGGCACGTACGCAACTGAAGATGCACATTTTTTGTGCAAGGAAGGGGAATCACATGAAGCAACCCAGCGATGTTTTCAACGATCTGCAGTCGCGCGTCAGCGATCTGCTGAAAAACTCGCCGGCCAAGGACGTCGAGCGCAACGTGAAGGCCATGCTGTCGCAAGGCTTTTCGAAACTCGACCTCGTCACGCGCGAGGAATTCGACACGCAGGCGCAAGTGCTCGCCCGCACCCGTGTGCGCCTCGAGGAACTCGAAAAGCGCGTCGCCGAACTCGAGCAGAAGCTCGCCGCGCCGCAAGCCTGACGCCCCACCCGGCCGCAAGGTCCGGACGCGGGCCGCCTCGTGCGGCCCGCGTCCGGCACCTTCCTCCGCACTTCGTCGTCCGTCGTTCTTCGCAGCACCCTCCGCTCTTCGTAGTCCATCGCTCTTCGCAGCACGCCGCTCTTAGCCGTTCATCGCTCTTCGCAGCACCTCCGCTCTTCGCTGTTCGTCGTTCGCAACACCTCGTTCTTTCCTCGCGCCACGCCGGCAAGCGCGCACCGATTTCTCCGATTACCGCGGCACGCGGCCACGAACAGCGTCGCCCGTCCGTCTTGTTTACAGGAGCCTCGCCATGTCGCTCGCCGTGGTGCGCAGTCGCGCGCCCGCCTCCGGCCGTGCGCCGGACGTCACCGTCGAAGTCCATCTCGCCAACGGGCTGCCGTCGTTCTCGATCGTCGGCCTGCCCGATCTCGAGGTCCGCGAAAGCCGCGAGCGCGTGCGTGCCGCGCTGCAGAACTGCGGCTTCGAATTCCCGGTGCGCCGCATCACCGTCAACCTCGCGCCGGCCGACCTGCCGAAGGAGTCGGGGCGGTTCGACCTGCCGATCGCGCTCGGCATCCTCGCCGCGAACGGCCAGATCCCGGCCGACGCGCTGGCCGGCCGCGAATTCGCGGGCGAACTGTCGCTGACCGGCGCGCTGCGGCCGATGCGCGGCGCGTTCGCGATGGCGTGCGGGGTCGCGCGGGACTCGCAGGTCGCGGAGAGCGGTGCGGGTTCCGGTTCGGGCGCCAGCGCGCCTTCCGGTTCGGGCAGCGGTGATCAACGGGCCGCCCCCGATCCGGCCGCCGTCGCGTCAAATGCTCCCGAGCTGTACCTGCCGCTCGCCAGCGCCGCCGAGGCGGCGCTCGTGCCGGGCGTCACCGTGTTCGGTGCGCCGGACCTGCCCGCGCTGTGCGCCCACCTCGCCGGCACGCCCGACGCCCGGCTCCCACCGGTCGCGGCACCGTGCCTCGACGGCCTGCCGATGCCGGCCGCCCCCGATCTCGCCGACGTGGTCGGCCAGCGCGGTGCCCGCCGCGCGCTGGAAGTCGCGGCCGCGGGCGGCCATCACATGCTGATGGTCGGGCCGCCGGGCGCCGGCAAGTCGATGCTGGCCGCACGGCTGCCGGGCCTCCTGCCGCCGCTGACCGACGACGAGGCGCTGACGTCGGCGGCGCTCCTCTCCGCCAGCCGCGTCGGCTTTTCACCGGCACAGTGGCGCCGGCGGCCGTTCCGTGCCCCGCATCATTCGTCGAGCGCCGCCGCGCTGGTCGGCGGCCGCAACCCGCCGCAACCGGGCGAGATCACGCTCGCCCATCTCGGCGTGCTGTTTCTCGACGAGCTCCCGGAATTCGACCGGCACGTGCTCGAAATGCTGCGCGAGCCGCTGGAAGCCGGCCGCATCACGATCTCGCGCGCGGCGCAGCAGGCCGACTTTCCCGCCGCGTGCCAGCTGATCGCCGCGATGAATCCCTGCCCGTGCGGCTGGCACGGCGATCCGTCCGGCCGCTGCCGCTGCACGCCGGACGTCGCCGCGCGCTACCTGCGCAAGCTGTCGGGGCCGCTCGTCGATCGCATCGATATCCAGATCGACCTCCCCGCGCTGTCGCCGGCCGAACTCGCGTCGCGCGCGACGGCGCCCGGCGAGCCGAGTGCCGCGGTGGCCGCACGGGTCGCACACGCGCGTGCGCTGCAGCTCGACCGGCAGGGCAAGACGAATCACATGCTGAGCGGCCGCGAAACCGACGACCTGTGCCGGCCGACCGACGAAGGCGAGCGGCTGCTGCGCGAGGCCGGCGAGCGTTTCGGCTGGTCGGCGCGCGCGTATTTCCGTGTGCTGAAGGTCGCGCGGACGATCGCCGACCTGGCCGGCGACCCGCTGCCGACGGCCGCGCAAATCGCCGAGGCGATCCGCTACCGACGCGCGCTGACGGCGCTGTGAGTGCCCTCGGAGGACAAAATCCGGCTGTCAAGACTTGACTTATGCACAATTCCACCAATCCGGCCCCGGATCGGGGCTCGGCGGGACCTTTGCAGCACGGAATCCGTATCTCGTTGTTTTGATTGGCTTTTCCAAAAACGCGAGCGAGCGACCAAATGGACCGGAAGGCCGTCCCGCGCGGCTTGGCGGGAAATTCGGGCAACTTTTCAACAAAGTTATCCACATGCGCTGTGGATAGCCGAAAAAACCTCGCAAAATCCGGCGACTAGCGCCGAAAGTTGCGAACGAACTTTCAGTTGTCAGGGGGTGCCCCGGCGCGCTCGCCGATGCCGTCAGTCGAGCTTGAACGACCCGAAAAACTGGTCGAGCTGCTCCTGGGCAAGCGGCCCGTCGGCAATCACGACGGCCTGGTACGCATGCCGACCGCGCGCGACAAGCCGCGCGACGATCGTCTTGCGCGCGCGATCGCCGCCAGCGGCCGCGCCCGCGATGCGCAGCTCGAGCCCGTTCACCGCGCCGCCGGCCGCAAGCGGCACCGGCACCGCAGCCGTCTGCGGCGCGCCGTCGAGATTGCGCGACAGCCCGGTGCGCAGGAACTCGAGCGCCGCGCGGCGCGTGTCGTCGCTGTCGTCCGGCAGCGTCAGCGTGCCGACCGCGAACACCGCGCCGTCCACGTGCGCGGCCTGCATCCGCATCGGCATCGACGCGCCGCCGATCGCCACCGGCTGCTGCTCGACGGTCGGCTTCGCCGGCAGGTCGACGGTGTAGCCGGCGTCGTTGTGCAGCGTGCGCCAGTCATACGACGGCGAGCACGCGGCCAGCGCGACGCTGATGCACGCGAGCGCGGCGAAGTGTCGCAGCGGACGAAAAAGGGGGCGCAACGAATCGGTGACTTCCTTCGGCATGGCGTGGAGCGGGCAGGCAAAACGGGCATTATCCGCCGAACGTGAATTCCGGGATGTGCGGCCGCCGTCGGTGCACATCCCGCATTCGCGCTAAAATGAGCGCCGAATTTCGATGTCCTTTGCTTCGATCCGCGTCATCGACCGACTCCGAGAGCCCCAGATGAACACCACGCCTCCCGCCCGGCGCAGCGCCGGCCCCGTCCGCTACATCGTCGCCGCCGCCGTCGTCGCGGCGATCGCCGTTGCCGGCTTCTTCGCGTTCAACGGCAAGTCCACCGTGCCGGACGCCACGTTCACGCTGCTGTCGGGCCAGAAGGTCTCGACCGCAGGCGACCTGAAAGGGAAGGTCTATCTCGTGAACTTCTGGGCGACGAGCTGCGCGACCTGCATGCAGGAAATGCCGCAGATGGTCGATACCTATAATCGCTTCAAGGGTCAGGGGCTGGAATTCGTCGCGGTCGCGATGAACTACGATCCGCCGATGTACGTCGCGAACTACGCGCAGACGCGCCAGCTGCCGTTCAAGGTCGCGCTCGACGACGGCAGCGTCGCGAAGCAGTTCGGCAACGTGCAGCTCACGCCGACGACCTTCGTTGTCGACAAGGACGGCAAGATCCTGAAGCGCTACGTCGGCGCACCGCAGTTCGCGGAACTCGACGCACTGCTCAAGAAGGCACTCGACAGCAACGCGGCCTGAGCGCCGCCCGATCCGGCTCGAAGGGCCGCGCGCCGCGCCCTTCCCTGCACGACGGACCGCACGACCGGGCAACCCGGTTCCGCGGTCCGTTCGCTTTTCAGCGCTCGGTTTCGCCTTTCGCCGACAGCCCGTAGCGTTTCATCTTCTCGTACAGCGTCGCCTTGCCGACATGCAGCCGGTCGGCCGTCGCGGCGACCGCGCCGCCCGTCTGGTTCAGCGCCTCGGCGATCACCGCGCGCTCGAATTGCTCGATGCGCTCCTTCAGCGTCTGCTCGTTGTCGGCGTCGCCGCCGTTCGCGCCCGTCTCCTGCGGCATGTCGGCCACGCCGAGCACGAAGCGGTCGGCCGCGTTGCGCAGCTCGCGCACGTTGCCGGGCCAGTCGCGCTGCATCAGGCTCGCGCGCTGCCGGTCGGTCAGCACCGGCGCGGGCCGCGCGTAACGCACGGCCGCGTCGAGCATGAAGTGCTCGAACAGCGGCACGATGTCCTCGCGGCGCTCGGCAAGCGGCGGCAGCGCGATCGTCACGACGTTGAGCCGGTACAGCAGGTCGCGCCGGAACGTGCCGGCCGCGACGAGCTCGCTCATGTCGCCCTTCGCGGCCGCGACGACGCGGCAGTTCACGCGAATCGGCTGGTTCGAGCCGAGCCGCTCCAGCACGCCGTCCTGCAGCACGCGCAGCAGCTTCACCTGCAGCGCGAGCGGCATGCTTTCGATTTCATCGAGGAACAAGGTGCCGCCGGATGCGTACTCGAGCTTGCCGACCCGACGCTTCGCGGCGCCGGTGAACGCGCCGGGCTCGTAGCCGAACATCTCCGATTCGAACATCGGCTCGGGCAGCGCGCCGCAGTTCACCGCGATGAACGGCTTGTCGCGACGTGGCGACAGCTCGTGCAGGCTGCGCGCGATCAGCTCCTTGCCGGCGCCCGTGTCGCCGTTGATCAGCACCGACGCGTCGGTCGGCGCGACGTTCGCGATCAGCTTGCGCACCTGCTCGATCGCGGGGCTGCGGCCGATGATGCGCGGCGCGACCACGTTCTGCCCGGCAAGCTCGCGCCGCAGCGCGTGGTTCTCGAGCACCAGCTCGCGCCGCTCGAGCGCACGGCGCACCGTCTCGATCAGGCGCTCGGCCGCGAACGGTTTTTCGATGAAGTCGTATGCGCCGTCGCGCATCGCCTGCACGGCCATCGAGATGTCGCCGTGCCCGGTGACGAGGATCACGGGCACGTCGGGCACGCGCTCGCGGCACTGCGCGAGCACGTCGAGCCCGCTCGCGCCGGGCAGCCGGATGTCGCTGACGATCGCGCCGGCGGTATCCGCGACGATCGCCTTCTCGGCTGCCTCGGCCGACTCGAAGCCGGCGACGTCGAACCCCGCCAGCTGAAGGCTCTGCACGCTTGCCCGGCGAACGAGCGCATCGTCTTCGATATAGATCACTTGCAGGCGGTTGGCCATCGTACTCACTTGCTCCTGACGGGCCGCACGGCGGCAGCGCGCGCGGCGTCGGTTGATACCGATCGTGCACCGATCGGGCGGGCGGCATGGCGCGCCTAGCGCGAGCCCGCCGGCTCGGACACGGAGTCCGGATGATGCGTGCGGGCGCGCCGCAGCGTCAAGACGAACAGCGCGCCGCCCGACGGCGCGTTGCGCGCGGTCAGCGCGCCGCCCGCGTCGCTCGCGATCGACGACGAGATCGCGAGCCCGAGCCCGAGCCCGCGCCCCATTTCCTTGGTCGTGAAGAACGGCTCGAACAGGCGCGGCAGCAGGTCGGGCGCGATGCCGGAGCCGTTGTCGCGCACCTCGATCGCGAGCGTCGCGGCCGACACCGCGACCGTCACCTCGATCGCCGGCGCCGCCACACCGGCGACCGCGTCGAGCGCGTTGCCGAGCAGGTTGATCAGCACCTGTTCGAGGCGCAGGTCCTCGCAGCGCGCGACGAGTTCGGGATAGTCGCGCGCCAGGTCGAGCGGCGCATCGTGCGCGGGCGACACGGTCGCATCCTGCAACGTCAGCGTGAGCGCGACGCCGCGCAAGCGCTCGTCGAGCAACGACAGCACGCTGCGCAGCGCGCGCACGACGAGCGCCTGCTCGTTGCGCGGCTTCGCGCGGCCGACGAACAGCTTCAGCTGGTTCGTGATCTTGCCCATCCGCTCCGTGAGCGCGGCGATCGCCTCGAGGTTCTCGCGCGCGGCCGCCTGCTCGCCGCGATCGAGCAGCACACGCGTGTTGTCCGAGAAACTGCGCAGCGCCGCGAGCGGCTGGTTCAGTTCGTGCGTGATGCCGGCCGCCATCTGGCCAAGCGCGGCGAGCTTGCTCGCCTGGATCAGTTCGTCGTGCGCGGCACGCAGTTCCTGTTCCGCGCGGATCCGGTCGCCGACCTCCTTCTGCAGTTGCTCGTTCGCTTCCGACAGGTCGGCCGTGCGCTCTTCGACGCGCCGGTTCAACTCCGCGTACGCCTGCTGCAGCAGCGCGCGGCCGCGGATCATTTCGCGCACGCGCGCGCGGCGCATCCGCCAGTAGAACGCGAGCAGCGCGACCGACACGAAGCCGAAGCCCGTGACGATCGTCGCGTTGCGCGCATCGGCATCGACGGGCGCGATCGGCGCCAGCGTGACGAGCAGCCAGTCGGGCTCGCCGATCCGGCGCTTGCTCGCGAGGTAGCGCGGCGCGCGCAGGCCCGCGCCGAGACGCACGATTTCCGCATCGGGGCCCAGCACCTGCTCGATGCGCAGCGGCAATGGCGTGACGGGCTGCTGCGCGTACTGGCGCGTCTCGTAGATCGACGCGGCGACAGACCCCGTCAGCGGCCGCAGCGTGTGGTACTTCCAGGCGGGCACCGACGACAGGAACACGACGCCGTGGTCGTCCGCGACGACGAGCGGCTCGGACGCATCGGCGCCCTGGAACCATTCGAGGTTGAGCTTCACGACGACGACGCCCGCGATCCTGCCGTCGCGCCACACGGGCTGCGAGATGTAGTAGCCGGGATCGCGCGAGATCGTGCCGATCCCGAAGAAGCGGCCGACCTGGCCGTTCATCGCATCGAGGAAATACGGGCGGAAGCGGTATTCGATCCCGACGAAGCTGTCGGGCGCGCGCCAGTTGCTGGCGGCGACACACAGGCCGTCCGCGCCGATCACGTAGGTGACGGTCGCGTGCGCGTGTTCGTTGAGGTCTTCGAGATAGCGGTTGACGCGTGCGGTGTAGTCGGTGCGCTTCGGCTCGGCGAGCAGGTCCTGCACGTACGGATGGCTGCCGAGCAGATAAGGCAGCGATTCGTAGCGGTCGAGCGTGCTCTTGAGCGCGTTGGTGGTGCGGTCGACGCGCACCGCGGCGTTGCGCTGCAACTCTGCGACGCCGCGCCGCCAGGTGATCGTCCACGTCAGCGTGCACGCCGCGGCGAGCGCGGCGGCAAGCACGACGAGAATGAGCAGGCGGCGCGTCACGGTCGAGGCTTCCTGGCGATGCGGATCGCCTATTGTGTCATAGGCCTCCACCTGCCCGCCCTGGCCGCCGCGGGCCGCACCGCCCGCGGGCGATGCCGCCGCCTGCTCCTTCATGACGTCAGACGCCGGCCGTCTCGGTCGGCGTGACTTCGCCGCTGCCCTTCAGCGCCTGGCGCAGCTTGTTGCGGTCGAGTTCCTTCTCCCATGCCGACACGACGACCGTCGCGACGCCGTTGCCGACGATGTTGGTCAGCGCGCGGCATTCGCTCATGAAGCGGTCGATGCCGAGGATCAGCACCATGCCCGACAGCGGGATCGTCGGCACGACGGCCAGCGTCGCGGCGAGCGTGATGAAGCCCGCGCCGGTGACGCCGCTCGCGCCCTTCGACGTCAGCATCGCGACAGCCAGCAGCGTGAGCTGCTGCATCCACGTCAGTTCGATGTTGGTCGCCTGCGCGATGAACAGCACGGCCATCGTCATGTAGATGTTGGTGCCGTCGAGGTTGAACGAATAGCCGGTCGGCACGACGAGGCCGACGACCGAGCGCGAGCAGCCGGCCTTCTCGAGCTTTTCCATCAGCTGCGGCAGCGCGGCTTCCGACGAGCTCGTGCCGAGCACGATCAGCAGTTCTTCCTTGATGTAGGACACGAAGCGGATGATCGAGAAGCCCGTGACGCGGGCGATCGTGCCGAGCACGACGAGCACGAACACGACCGACGTCAGGTAGAACGTGCCGATCAGCTTGAGCAGCGGCACCAGCGAGCCGACGCCGTACTTGCCGATCGTGAACGCCATCGCGCCGAACGCGCCGATCGGTGCCAGCTTCGTGACGATGTGCACGATGCCGAACAGCACGCGCGTGAGCCCGTCGATGAAGTCGGTGACGACCTTGCCGCGCTCGCCGAGGTGCGCGAGCACGCTGCCGAACAGCAGTGCGATCAGCAGGATCTGCAGGATCTCGCCCTGCGCGAACGCATCGACCATCGTGTTCGGGATGATGTGCATCAGGAAGTCGACCGTCGACTGCCCGTGCGCCTTCGCCGCGTACGACGCGACGGCCTTGCCGTCGAGCGTCGCCGGATCGATGTTGAAGCCGACGCCCGGACGCAGGATGTGCGTGGCCGCGAGGCCGAGCACCAGCGCGAAGGTCGACACGATCTCGAAGTACAGGAGTGCCTTGCCGCCGACGCGGCCCACCTTCTTCATGTCCTCCATGCCGGCGATGCCGGTGACGACCGTACAGAAGATGATCGGGCCGATGACCATCTTGATCAGCTTGATGAAGCCGTCGCCGAGCGGCTTCATGTCGGTGGCGATCGACGGGTAGAAATGGCCGAGGATCACGCCGACGATGATGGCGAAAATCACCTGCACATAGAGCACTTTGTAGAAGGGTTTCTTCTTCACGATGGTTCCTGCTGAAGTAGATGAGCCGTGGAAACGGCGTCACGCGCGCGGACGAATGTCAGGGGAAACAAATCGCCCGCGCGGCTGCCGTGCCGCAACAAGCGATGCCTCAGGACATCCGGAGGGGGAGGAAGGCAGTGGTCATCGGTTGTCTCCTGTCGATTGGAGTTAGCGCTTCAGCGCTTACTCCAGTCCCATGCATAGCTGCTTGCTGTAGTAGTTCGGCCGGGGGATGGCCGTGCGCTTTATATCGCAAGGTCGATGCCAGGTTTCCGTAACCCCTCAAGCCGTTGTTTTCATTGTATTTCTCATAATGCGGCAGGCAAGGAAATCCGGCTTTCCGGATTTCCGGAAAGTATCCGTCCGGGGATTCGGACGGATGCAGGGGTTGCGGTGGAGCCTGAGCGACGGGACCAACTGCGCCTACATTCACTATTTGCCGAAGTGAAGTGTCTCGTCAGATAGCGATCCGACCCTGTTAATGCTCTAGAGGCCATCATGGTAGCGGTGACGTGGCCCCTGGTTCTTGTCTCACTCTCCAAGCAGTTTTACAGACTTGAGGATTTCCATAAAAATTTCGTAGCTCAGCCCGTCATCCAGGTCGAAGTCTCCATCTCGACGCACCAGGCAATATTGGCTCATTGCCACTGTTTCTTTCACGTTTCCAATGACCAACCTGATACATCGGTGCCGATTGTCAAATCGCTCGCAGTGGCCACGACTCGATGCAATGCCTTGGTTATTTTTGTAAAAATCCTCTGCGATCCAGCCGCTCCAATTCGCTCCCGCGATCTCGGATATATGTGCCGCCCCAGATAATCCACACTCTGCCTCTTCCAGTTCGCTTGTCGAGATGACAGATCCATTTGCAATTCGACGCAAGCCACTTCCATTCAATGAATTCAGAACACGATCGAGATCCCGCCTGTAGATGTGTAACGCTGGCAATTTTTCGAGTAGATCTGGATTTCTCCGGCCACCAACTAAAGAACCAATCAGCATCGTTGCTCCACTTTGCTCTCGATACGAGTTCGCACAAGGACTGACCTCAGAATCAACAACGGGAGCAAGGATCCTTGGAAGGCTAAGTGACAGGCCACAGTTCTGATAAAAACCATAATGCTGCATCGACTCACTGAGTTCCGAGACAGGGAGCCCAAAAAGAAACAGAAAAACGATTACCGACAAGCGCAAAAAAACTGCCCCAGATCAACCAAATACAATTCACTTTTGCGCATCACCCCTCACGAAATCCATTAATAAGCAACACACAACTCAGGCCTCAACCTGCATTTTCAACACTGAACTCGATGGCATACTCCCCATCATCAAAAATGAAGTGGATACAAAAAAACTCCCGACGCCCAAGGCACGCCGATCGCGGCGATCCTGACTGGCGCAAACCGTAACGCCGTCACGCAATTGACTCCCTTGATCGAGTCGACTGCGCCGCTCAAAAGTGTTCGCGCTCGACCACTGAGCCGTCCCAGACGCGTCTACGCGAATCGTGATTACGATCACCGACGCATC
Source organism: Burkholderia sp. LK4 (assembly GCF_001043615.1). Taxonomy (NCBI): domain Bacteria; kingdom Pseudomonadati; phylum Pseudomonadota; class Betaproteobacteria; order Burkholderiales; family Burkholderiaceae; genus Burkholderia; species Burkholderia sp. LK4. The sequence continues at coordinate 1,179 of NZ_LDUL01000052.1, read as the reverse complement.
CTGCACGAACACGGCATTCCAACCAGTATCGCCACGCTCGGGGAACCTCACGGCAGCGGTCTCGTAAAGGTTCGCTGGGTCGTTGCGCGCACGCATGCCTGATTGCATCACCTCCGACGTCCCCGCATCGGTTTTGAGCATCGCGCCGATATCCATCAAGCTTTCCTCGAACTCGGTTGCTGTTTGATCTGATGGAACACCTTGCTGCGGAATTAGCAGTCTTTATGAAACCGTCTCTAACAGGCAGACGACGATCTTCATCGAGTTCTCCTTGCCTCTAGCGTAAGAGAACTCACTTGCCGTTTGGCTACACGATCTGTCTCACGTCCCACCTCCATCTTTGTTTCCCTTATCGGAGCCCCCCCGCCGGAGCGAGCCTTCTCGCGGGGCCGACGGATCTGTATCGCACACCGTCAAAGCGGTAACTTTGTGCCGCTATAAACCCCGCGTTACCCCATCGGATTTCTACGTCTCGCATTCCATGCGAGAAACTAGACCTGCCCTCGACAGAGTAGCCCCCTGCGGCCAAAATCACTTTGCCAGCATGACCGTTTCTCACATGCACGATCCACATAGGTCCGAGAGCAGTTCCCCATCCGCATGCATCCTTCGTGGTGAATAGAAATGCTTTTCCCTTGTCATCCAAATTGATGGGCTCACCTATTAAGCGGCAACCTAAAGATTTGTATACAGAAAATGATCTATGAGCAGCAACTTCCTTCGTCAGATCATGATTTTGATTTGTCAGCCCGTCATCCTCCACAGTGTGATAAACCTCCCTCGCAGTCACTGCGGAAGCATAAAATATAACGGCGACAAGCACACCCCATCTCACAAGGACAGTCACGACTTACTCCACGATGTCTTTACAGATATTATCCAAGAACAAGTGAGCTTATTGCCGATCGGATATTCCAGGGTGTGACGTGACTTGTCAGGACAAAGCCGATACTGAAGGCCACCGAGGTGGATTCGGCGGTCGTCGGCACATTGGCCGCCCCGGGGGAAGTGGGGTATTCGCGATTGATCCGGTAGGCGACCACTTCGCCTTTGGTCATGGCGCCAATGCCCTCGTCAAGGGACAGCAGGTTGGCCATCGCCGACTCATAGTGAATGCCGCCATGTACGCCCGACGGTCCGAACACGTAATAACCACCGCTGGCCATACCGAGCGCGCTG
>NZ_LDUL01000051.1:0-57029 GCF_001043615.1 Burkholderia sp. LK4 | reverse complement strand
CGACAGGCGCGCCTGCTGGTCGAACCGGATCTTGACCTGCTGGCCGATCAGGTCTTCCGGGCGAAGGTCGTGGCGATGGGACAGCAGGTCGAGGTGGATCTCGGGCAACCGGTTCACGTGCTCGTCGACGACGGCGGCGCTGACCAGCAGCACATCCGGGCCGAGCGGCGTATCGAGCGTCACGTAGCGATTGAGCTGGGTCAGGCGCGCGGGGTTGGCGGCGCCGTTGATCGCCTCGGCGATCGCGCCGGGCGTCTTGTCCATCAGCGAGAAGCCGGTCTGCGCGAGCTGCATCGCGCGCTGGACGGTGTCGACGTGCCCGGCCAGCCCCGCGAGCGGCCCGAGGCTGCCGGCGACACTCGACGCAACCGGGCCGGCCAGGCCGCCGAGCGCGCTCAACGAGCCCAGCCCGCCGCCGCCCAAACCATTGGGAATACCCCCGTTCGGAGCGAAACTCATTCTTGTTCCTTGCGTATGATCTCAGGTTCCGTAGGCCGGCTGGCCGGCCCGAAGCCCCGATAATGTAGGACAAATTCCGACAGCGCGGAAGCCACTCGCAAACGTTTACGCTCGCGCCCCGAAAACCGGTAAACCAGGCTGGCAGCGGGATTCCGGGGCAGGATCGCCCTCGGCGCCCCCACGGTGAGGAAGTACTCAAGGAGCCGGCGGGGCGATTTCGTCCGGGCAGGTGAAAGCCCCGGGCTCGAATGCGTCGAGCAACGCCATCCGGGCGTCGAAGACTGCTTCACCCGGTAATGCGCCACGTCAGCATGTCAGGGGCATGACGATCGGCTGCTCGCGGAGAGCAAACGCCCGGGATTCCGCGCCGCGCCGCCCCGCCGAAACGAAACCTCACCGCGGCGAGACCACGATCGCCGCCCGCCGGTTCTGCGCGCGGCCCGCCGGTGTCCGGTTGTCGCCCACCGGGTCGAGCTTCCCTTTCCCGACGACCGCGATGCGCTTCGGGTCCAGCCCGAGATCGACGAGCTCGATCGCCACCACCTCGGCACGCCGACGCGACAACTCGACGTCGTAGTCGTCCACGCCCTCTTCGTCCGTATAACCGTAGACCCGCACCCCGTTGATCCCGGCCGAATGGAGCGTGCGCCCGATCCGCTCGACGATCCGCCGCACATCGGGCTTGAGGTTGTAGCGATCGAAATCGAACAGGATCGGTCCGGTCGAGCCGAATTCGAAACCCTGCTGGGTTTCCTGGAAACCGGCCGACTTGAGCGCCGTGACCTGCGTCTGCGTCAGCCCGCGATGAAGCGGTGGCGTCTTGCAGCCGCCCAGTGCCATGCACAGCAGCAGCGCGCCCCAGACGCACGTACGCCCGATGCCCACCGGAAACGAGTGGTTCATGTCGCATCCCCTTCGAGTGCGCCCGCGCCGGGCGCGCTTGTTGTCATCCGCGGCTGCGGCCTCGCCCGCAGCGCGAAGCAATCGATCAAACCGGTCCCGCGACACCTTCGGCCAGCTGCCACGAGCCTGGCCGGGCGCGCTTGGCCCGGTACATCGCTGCATCCGCCGCGCGCAGCAAACCGCTCGCGTCCGATGCGTGGTCGGGATACAGCGCTACGCCGGCACTCATCATGGTGGCCACCATGCGGCCGTCGGACAGCTCGATCGACGGCGCCATACCGGACAATATCTCGTCGGCGATCCGGCACACGCTGCCCGCTTCGGGCACTGCCGCCAGCATCACCGCAAATTCGTCGCCGCCGAGGCGGGCGACCAGATCGGTCTCGCGCACCTGCGTGCGCAGCCGCGACGCGACGCCGATCAGCACCGCGTCGCCGGCATCGTGACCGAGACAATCGTTGATCTCCTTGAAGCGATCGCAGTCGAGATACAGGATCGCGACCCGCTGGCCCGTCGCATTCGCGTCGCCGAGCGCGCGCGTCAGGCGCGACTCGAACTGCACGCGATTGGGCAGCCCGGTGAGCGCATCGTGCGTCGCCTTGTGTTCGAGCGACGCGTTTTCGTCGCGCAGCGTGTTCTGCCAGTCTTCGAATTCGTCGAGCAGCGCATTGAAGTCGTCGCCGAGCTCGTTCAGTTCCGCGATCGCCGCCGGCTCGACGCGCCGTGCGAATGCCCGTTCGCGCCGCACCGCGTGCGCGACGCCGGCGAGCGCACGCAGCGGTGCGACGATGTTGCGCAGCAGGCGTTTCGAGCTCACATACGCGCCGAACACGCTGACGGCCAGACAACCGAGAATGCCGCCGATGCCGCCGAGCAGGAAGCCGAAGAACTGGTGCCCGCGGCCGCGCACGACGACCTTCCCGACGACGATGCCGTCATGCACGACCGGCACCGCGACGGGCCCGGGCAGCGCGACGTCGGCCACGATGCGCTCGAGCCGCGCGATCCCGTTGCCGGCTGGCAACTGCCACGTCGCGAACGGCTGGCCGTTGCTGTCGGTGACGACGACCTGCGCGACGTCTTCCTCGCTCGCGATCATCCCGATCGCCTCGTTCGCCGCGACGCGATCGCCGAACACGAGCGCCGCCTCGACCGTATAACCGAGCGAGCGGGCCAGCAGGTTCAGGTTGTTGCCGGCATACGCACGCAACGCGATCACGGCGACGACGATCAACGACACGGCCGCCATCGCGACGGCGACGAACGCGAGGCGCAGGTGCGCGCGGCGCAGCACGCTTTGCAGCGTGGGGCGCGGCATGCGCGAAGGGGGCAGGTGGAGCAACGGCCGCATCATGGCGCCCCCGGCCGTCGTGCGAGATTCAGCACGTTCGGGTGCACGCGCACGCCGCTGCGCGCCACCGCATCGAGATTGATGTCGAACGACACGCGCTCGCCATCGACATTGAGACAGAACATGCCGCCCGCGGTGCAGGACGGATCGTGTTCCGCGATCGTCAGGACGGGATGGCCGGCCAGCGCGCTCCTGACGCGCGTTCTCTCGTCGTTGTTCAAGGTGCCGAGATACACGACGTCGCACGCGATGCCGAGCGACGGATCGTCGAAGCGGACGTGCTGCACGTCGAGCAGCGTCGAGCCGGCCTGCAGCGTATCGGTCAGGCCGCGCGCGTAGTCGGGGCGGCCGGTGACACACAGGTGCAGACGAACGGGCATGGTCGGCCAGCGCGTGAAGCTGACGATGCCGAGCACGACCTGACGCACGGCGGAGTCGTGTGACGAAACGGCGCGATCGGGTGTCGCCACGGAATCGGCAGGGCTTGCGGCGGCGGCGATGTGCATGGTGTCGGACGGACCGTCCGTGTCGGCGGGTACCCCCGCGAGCACGGCCGGCGCCGCTCCCAGAACGCAAACGATTGCGAGAAGTGCGTGGCGCAGTGAAGCGGTACGGCCGGGCCGGCCCGTCTTCCGCGCGGCAATCGCCGCCGCGCACGTTGGCGTCGTTGCCGTCGCAAAACCGGCAGCCGCCGCGCACACTTTCGCATCCATGATGGCAACATCCGCTGGCGTCGCTCCGGCGCTGCCTCCCGCCTCCCTCCGTGCGCGAGCAGGCACCGTATCACGCGCACGATTGCTTCATCTTAGGTAAAAATCCGCGTGATCCACCAGTGGGAAACACCCGCTGGGAAGGGGGAGCAAGCACGCTGAATCCGCCTTGCTCGCAACGCCGCGCGTGATTGCGAACATCGTCTTCGATCCAGCGTCGGCGCCGCAGTATTGATCGGCGGATTGGCGCACCGGTTGCATCTTGGATTGCCTCGGTACGAACGGATCGATCGCAGCAGGATGTCTTGCGATGCGCCGTTCGCAATGGCGTGGCGACCACCCGATGCACGCTGCCGCGCATTCCCTCGAACGCGGTCCGTCGCATCCGGTGACGGCCCGCTGCCGAGAAAGCCACTGACGTAGAATGGCCGGCACCGTCGATTCTTACGACGAAACTGCACGCCATCTCACCTCGCTGATTCCAATGAACCTCATCGCCAGGATTTTCGGCGCGCGGCCACCATCCATGGCGCCCGCGCACACGGTCTACTTGCAGCAAGGCCAGGCGATGCCGCTCGCCGACGCGCTGCAGAAGGTCGCCGCGAGCCGCGACGTTGCGCTGCTCACGCAGGCGATCGGTCATTACTCCGGCTATGTTCGCGAAGCGGCGATCGCCCGAGCGGTCGAGCTTGGCGACAGCGCACTGCTCGAACCGATCGCCGCGCGCATCAACGACTGGGTGCCCGAAGTGCGGCGCGCCGCGACGAACGCACTTGTCACACTGCTCGCGACCGTGCCGGCCGCGCACTTCGCCGCCCTGCTTCCGTCGTTGCGCCAGCTCACGTCGGCCACGCGCGAAGATCACGGCCCATGGCTGCACGCATTCGAACAGCGGCTGGTGCAGGCAGGCGGCGTCGATACGATCGCCGACGCGATGCACGCCCCGGACTTCTGGCTGCGCCGCGTCGCCTGCCTCGTGGCATTCGATCACCGGATCCTGCCGGCTGCCGAACTGGTCACGCACGGCCTGACCTCCGGCGACATCGTGCTCGCCCGACGTGCGGTGGCGATGCTCGACGACGTGCCGGCAAGCGATCGCATGCGCTGCATCGATCTCGCGGCCGACTCCCCGTTCGGCCCGGTTCGCCGCGCCGCACTCGTTCACGTGATCGACCAGGGCATCGACGACGCCGCCGAGGCGTTCCTGTGGCGGTCAACGCTCGATTCGCAAGGCAGCTTGCGCGCCGCGGCGGCCCGGTTGCTCACCGAACTCGGCCGGAATGTCGCGGACCGCTGCGTTGCGCTGCTCGATACGGGCTCGTTGTCCGGAACTCGGGTTCGCGCGGCGCTGTCGTTGCTCGCCGAACTGCGTGCGCCCGCCGCGATAGCGACGATGGAGCGGTTCTCGACGGATGCGCGCAGCCCGGTTCGTGCACACGCACTCGTGCTGCTGGCTCGCTTGTCGCCATCGATCCGGGACGAGGTGGCCGCGCGCGCGCTGCTGGACCCCGCCCGCAGGATTCGCAAAACCGCGGTGCGCCTGTGCGAGCAAGGCGCATTCGTCTCGCTCGCGCAAATTGAACAGGTGCTCGAGCGATACGGCGATCGCCATGCCGCACGTGCGATCTGCTCACGGGATCAGTGGGACAGTCTCGTGTGCATCGTGCTGATTGCCGCACGCAATGAGCAACCGGACGATCCGGACGACGCGCTGACGCGCGACCTGCAAACGTGGCTGCGCAATCCCGTCTCGATGTGGACGCGCCCCGGCGCGGCGCAGCGCGCGATGCTCGACACGCCGCAAGCAACACGCCTGCTGGCGAGGGTTGCACGCGATCATCGCGAGGAGCTGCGCACCCGGCTCCTGGAACACGGAATCGAGATCTGACGCGCGAGCGGCCGACAACTCGCCGCCCGCAACACGCCTCGCGCCGTCGCGAGTATGCTTGCAGTTCGAACGAATTCCCGTTCGGGCGAAACAACCGCCACGATCTCGCGCTCGCCCGGCTAACCGTCACTCACCACCACAGATGGACTTCGACGTCATCGTTCTCGGCGCCGGCATCGTCGGCGTCTCCGTCGCACTGCACCTGCAGGATCGCGGACGCAAGGTCGCCCTCGTCGATCGCGGCGCGCCAGGCGAAGGCACGAGCTTCGGCAACGCGGGGCTGATCGAGCGCTCGTCGGTCGAACCGTATCCGTTCCCGCGCAGCCCGTACACGCTGATGCGCTACGCGCTGAACCGCTCGACCGATCTCTACTGGCACAGCGCGTCGCTGCCCGCGTTCGCGCCGTGGCTCGCGCGTTTCTGGTGGGAATCGGCGCCGCTGCGCCACGCGGCAGCTTCACGCGACATGCTGCCGCTGATCGAACGCTGCATCGTCGAGCACGACGCGCTGATCGCACGGGCCGGTGCCGGAGAACTGATCCGCGCGAACGGCTGGCTGGAAGCGTTCCGCACGCCCGCCGCATTCGAACGCGGCGTGGCCGAGGCCGGCCTCACCGCACGCCGCCACGGGCTCGGCATCACGCCGCTCGATGCCGCCGCGCTGCTCGCGCACGAGCCGAGCCTCGCCCCCGGCTTCTGCGGCGCGTTGCACTGGCTCGATCCGAAAAGCGTCGTCGATCCGGCCGCGCTCGTCAAAGCATATGCGCATCTGTTCGTGCAAGGCGGCGGCACGCTGCTGACCGGCGACGCCGCGAGCCTCGACGCACTCTCGCCCGGCTGGCAAGTGAACACGCAGGACGGCACGGCCGCCGCGCCGGCTGTCGTCGTCGCGCTCGGCCCGTGGTCCGACACGGTGTTCGGCAAGTTCGGCTACAAGATCCCGCTGCGCGAGAAGCGCGGTTATCACATGCATTACGCGCCGTCCGCGCGCGGCGTGCCGTCGGCGCCGATCGTCGATCGCGAATACGGCTACGTGATCGCACCGATGAAGCGCGGGCTGCGGCTGACGACCGGCGTCGAGATCGCGCGGCGCGGGCTTCCCCCAACGGGCGTGCAACTGGAACGCGCGGAACGTGTCGCGCGCCCCGTGTTCGGTTTCGGCGAGCGGCTCGACCCGCAACCGTGGCTCGGCTTTCGGCCGTGCACGCCCGACATGCGCCCGGTGATCGGCCCCGCGCCCGCACATCGCGGGCTGTGGTTCGCGTTCGGGCACAACCATCACGGGCTGACGCTCGGCCCCGTCACGGGCCGTCTGCTGGCCGAGATGATGACGGGCGAAGCGCCGTTCACCGATCCGGCGCCGTATCGCGCGGATCGCTTCTGACCGCGCAGCGCGTCGACGCGCGCTCAGTCGAGCGCGCGCCCGAAGATGCGGATCACTTCGTCGAGGTGCTCGGCCATCGCGCGGCGCGCGGCGTCCGGGTCGCGCGCACGGATCGCATCGAGGATCGCGCGGTGTTCCAGTTCCGATCGGTGCGGCATGTCGTTCGGCATGTACAACGACTGCAGCCGCTGGAACATCAGGTCGTACTTGTGCGCGAGCAGCTGCTTGATCATCAGCGCATACGCGGCGTTGTCGCTCGCTTCCGCGATGCGGATATGAAACAGCCGGTCGCCCGGATGCGTGAGCGAGCCGCTGCGGTTGTCTTCCTGGTTGCGCAGGAACGCCTCGTGGATGCCTTCGATCTGCTCGTCGGAGCCGTGCTTCGCGGCAAGCGACGCGGCTTCCGGCTCGATCAGCCGGCGCGCCTGCAACAGCGCGAACGGCGGGATTTCGGTATCGAGATCGAGTGCGATGCCGAGTTCGGGATCGATCTCGATGACCGTGAACGGCGCGGCCTTCCCTGCCAGGCCGGGCGTGGGTTCGGGTACGGCGGCCGTTTCGGGGTGGCGCACCTTCACGCCGTCGCCGACGCGCACGCTGACGAGCCCGCTCACTTCGAGCGCGATCAGCGCTTCACGCACCGACGTGCGCGACACGCCGAACTGTTCGGCCAGTTCGCGCTCGGGCGGCAGGTAACTGCCCGGCGGAAAATCGCCGGACTCGATCATCGCACTGAGCTTGTCGGCGATCTGCTGGTACAGGCGGCGGTTCTGGATCGGCTGGATGGACATACGTTGATGCTGGTGATCGGTTGCATTGCGGACGGCCCGGCGAAGCGCACGGGCCGTTCGCGCCTATTTTATATGCCGCGCTTCGCATCGCCCGGCACCGCGTAACAACGCGCCGCCGTCCCGCCCCACAGCGCGCCGCGCTCGGCCGCCGACAGCCGCGATTCGGCCCAGCGCTCGACGATCGACGCGACTTCGTCATACGACGCGGCCAGCAGGCACACCGGCCAGTCCGACCCGAACATCAGCCGCTGCGGGCCGAACGCGTCGAGCGCCGCGTCGAGGCACTGCTCGATATGCCGGACGTCCTTCCCGCGCAGGCCGCGCTTCCAGTCCGCTTCCGTCACGAGCCCCGACAGCTTGCACGCGACGTGCGGCAGCGCGCCCAGCTCGCGCAACGCGGCGCGCCAGCGCGCGAGCGCCGATTCGTCACGCTCGAATTCGGCCAGCGCGGGCTTGCCGGCGTGATCCAGCACGAGCCAGTGCGCGTCGTGCCGTGCGCAGAACGCCTGCACGTCCGGCAACTGGCGCTCGAACACGAGGACGTCGTACACGTAACCGTTCGCCTGCAGCCACGCGATGCCGCGGTTGAAGCCGGGATCGGCGACGAACGCGCCGGCGTCGGCTTCGTCCTGCACCTGGTGCCGGAAGCCGCGCAGCTTCGGGCTGCGCCATTCGGCGACGCGCTCGGCAAGCTGCGGCGCGGCGAGATCCTCCCAGCCGACCACCGCCGCGATGTACGCGTCGTCACGGGCGAGATCGAGCAGGAACGCGGTCTCGTCGCGCCCGGCGCGCGCCTGCACCGCGATCGATGCGCCGAGCGCCTGCGCATGCATCAGCGGCCGCAACGCGTCGGGCAGGTAGTCGTGCGCGAGCACCTCCATGCCGGGGCCGATCCACGGATAGTCGGCCGCGCGATAACGCCAGAAGTGCTGATGGGAATCGATACGCACTGCGCCCATGGTGTCCTCGTGTTCTGCTCAGGCGGCCGCCCGCGCCGCCGCGCCGCCGCGCATGCTACGCGCCGCGCGCGGCGGCGCCGTGGCACGGCGTTCAGTCGTACAGCACCGCCGCGATCTTCGGATCGTCGATATTGGTCTTGTCGTACCAGTAGAAACCGGTATCGATGACCTTCGGCAGCTTCTCGCCCTTGATCGCCTTCACGGCCGCCTCGACCGTCTTGTAGCCGATCCCGATCGGGTTCTGCGTGATCGCGCCGGCCATCAGCCCGCTGCGGATCGCGTCCTTCTGCTGCTTGCCCGAATCGTAGCCGACGATCACGACCTTGCGCTTCATTTCACGCACGCCGTTGACCACGCCGATCGCCGAGCCTTCGTTGGTGCCGAACAGCCCCTTGAGCTTCGGGTACCCCTGCAGGATCGACTTCGTCACCTCGGTCGACTTCAGCTGGTCGCCTTCGCCGTACTGCACGGTCACGACCTGCACCTTCGGGTGCGCCGCCTTCATCCGCTCGAGAAAACCGTCGCGGCGGTCGATGCCGGTGCGGCTCGTCTGGTCGTGCGCGACCACGGCGACTTCGCCCTCGTCGCCGATCAGCGCGGCGAGCTTGTCGGCGGCCAGCGCGGCGGCGGCCTTGTTGTTGGTCGCGGCCGTCGTCACCGGGATGTCGCTGTCGACGCCCGAGTCGAATGCGATCACCGGGATTTTCTCGGCCTGCGCCTTCTTCAGGAGCGGCAGCGCGGCCTTGCTGTCGAGCGCCGCGAAGCCGAGCGCGGCCGGCTTCTTCGCGATCGCGGCCGACAGCATGTCGATCTGCTTGTCGACCATCGCCTCGGTTTCGGGCCCTTCGAACGTCACCTTCACCTTGTAGTCCTTCGCGGCCTGCGTCGCGCCCGATTTCACGGCCTGCCAGAACTGATGCTGGAAGCCCTTCGAGATCAGCGGGATGTAGGCTTCCTGCGCGTGCGCACCGGCCGTGACGCCGACGGCGAACGTCAGCCCGACGATCGCGTTCAACACCTTGCTCCTGATCACTTCGCGTCTCCTTTTTTCGTATCGACTGGAACGACTGGAACGCCGGCCGGAACCGGCGGTGAAGCACATGCCTGCGTGGATGCGTGCGTGCCTGCGTGCATCAGCGGCGCCGCCGGCGCAGGATGTCGACGTAGACGGCCAGGATGATGATCACGCCCGTCACGACCGTCTGCCATTCCTGCGCGACCGACATGATGCGCAGGCCGTTGGTCAGCACGCTCATGATGAACGCGCCGATGATGGTGCCGACGATGCTGCCCGCGCCGCCCGACAGCGACGTGCCGCCGATCACGACGGCCGCGATCGCATCGAGCTCGTAGCCCTGCCCGAGCGCCGGCTGCGCGGAGTTCAGCCGCGACGCGATCAGCAGCCCGGCGATCCCGCACACCGCGCCGCTGAACGTGTACACCGCGATCTTCCACGCGTCGACGTTCACGCCGGACAGCCGCAGCGCCTCCTCGTTGCTGCCGAGCGCGAACGTGTAGCGGCCGAAGATCGTGCGGTTCAGCACGATCGACGCACCGATCGCGACGAGGAACAGGATCAGCACCGCATTCGGAATCGGCAGCGCCGGAATGAGGTTGCCGATCAGCGAATCCTGCGCGATCGACGTGAAGCCCGGCGTGTCGTTGAAGTAGATCGGCCGCGTGCCCGAGATCACGAGCGACAGCCCCTTGAGCAGCATCATCATGCCGAGCGTCGCGATGAACGGCGGCACCTTCATCTTCGCGATCACGAAGCCCGATACGCAACCCGACAGCGCGCCGAAAAACAGCGCCGCCAGGATCCCGAGCGGCAGCGGCATGCCCCACTTCGTCAGCACGACGCCGGCCATCACCGCGCAGAACGTCATCAGCGTGCCGACCGACAGGTCGATGCCCGACGTGATGATCACGTAGGTACACGCAACCGCCAGCACGCCGTTCACGGCGGTGGCCTGCAGGATCGTGACGAGGTTGTCGACTTCGAGGAAGTTCGGTGACGCGAAGCTGAAGAACACGATCAGCAGCACGAGGCTCGCGAACGCGAGCAGCTTCTGGCGCGCGGCAGGGTTGAAGAAGCGCGACTTCAGGCTCGATGCGCCGGCAGGCGTATCGCCGGACGCGAGGGGCGGGACAGGATGCGTATCGTTGGACATGATCGGATAGGCGTATGGATCGGCGTCTGAATCAGGACAACACGGTCGACTCGCGCTGCGTCGCGAGCTGCATGATCTTTTCCTGCGTGGCGTCGGCCGCGCGCAGCTCGCCGGTCACGCGCCCCTCGCACATCACGAGAATCCGGTGGCTCATGCGCAGCACCTCGGGCAGTTCCGACGAGATCATCACGATCGCCTTGCCGTCGGCGGCCAGCGCGTCGAGCAGCTTGTAGATCTCGCTCTTCGCGCCGACGTCGATGCCGCGCGTCGGCTCGTCGAAGAACAGGATGTCGCAGTCGCGCAGCAGCCACTTCGCGATCACGATCTTCTGCTGGTTGCCGCCCGACAAAAGGCGTGCGGGCTGCGCGACCGACGGCGTGCGGATCGCGAGCTGCCGCACATACGCGTGTGCGGTGTCGCGCATCGCGCGCGCGTCGAGAAACACGCCACGGTGCACGAAACGACGCATGCTCGACATGGCGATGTTGTTCTGCACGTCCATCCCGACCGCGAGCCCGAAGTGCTTGCGATCCTCGGACAGATAGCCGATGCCGTGCTTCACCGCATCGGCCGGCGTGCGGATCGTCACGGTCTTGCCGTGCACGCGGATCTCGCCCGCGTCGATCGGGTCGGCGCCGAACACCGCGCGCGCGACCTCGGTGCGGCCCGCGCCCATCAGCCCCGCGAAGCCGAGAATCTCGCCGCGCCGCAGCGTGAAGCCAACGTCGCGAATCGCGCGGCCGCGCGACAGCCCGCGCACTTCGAGCGCGACGTCGTTCGCGGACGTATCGGGCGGCGTGCGGAATTCCGTCGCGAGCTGGCGGCCGACCATCATCGCGATGATCGCGTCCATCGACGTATCCGCCATCGGCACGGTCGCGACGTACTTGCCGTCGCGCATCACGGTCACGCGATCGGCGATCTGGCGCAGCTCGTCCATCTTGTGCGAGATGTAGACGATGCCGACGCCGTGCGCGCGCAGGTCGCGGATGATGCGGAACAGCTCGGCGATCTCCGCGTTGTTGAGCGCGGCGGTCGGCTCGTCCATGATCAGCACGCGCGAGTCGAACGACAGTGCCTTCGCGATCTCGACCATCTGCTGCTTCGCGACCGTCAGCCGGCCGACCGGCGTGCGCGGGTCGAGATCGAGCCGCATCCGCCGGAAGATCGCGGCGGCATCGCGATTCAGCGTGTCTTCGTCGACGAACACGCCGAAGCGGCCGCGCGGCTCGCGGCCGATGAAGATGTTCTGCGCGACGCTCAGGTGGTTCATCAGGTTCAGTTCCTGATGGATGATGCCGATCCCGAGCGCCTGCGCGGCGCGTGGATCGGCGATCTCCACCGCACGGCCGTCCATCCGGATCTCGCCGCCGTCGCGCTGGTACACGCCCGCGAGGATCTTCATCAACGTCGACTTGCCGGCGCCGTTCTCGCCCATCAGCGCATGCACTTCGCCGGCACGCAGGTCGAAACGGCAATCGTCGAGCGCCTGCACGCCCGGGAAGCGCTTGCCGATGCCGGTCAAGGCGATCAGCGGCGGCGCGGCAGTCAGGTTCGGGTCGAGTTGCATGGAGCGCGGCCCTCAGCTGATCGCACGGTCGAGATGCGTATAACCGCCGTCGACGAACAGCCACTGGCCCGTCGTGTGCGATGCGCGTGCCGACAGCAGGAATACGGCCGTATCGGCGATCTCGTCGGCCGTCGTGAAGCGTTTGCCGAGCGGCACCTTGCCCGCGATGCCCGCCAGCTTCGCGTCGGGGTCGTCGAAACCGGCGAGCCAGTTGCGGTAAAGCGGCGTCATCACCTCGGCCGGAATCACCGCGTTCACGCGCACGCCGTCGTCGCGCAACGCGACGGCCCATTCGCGTGTCAGCGCGAGTTGCGCGCCCTTCGACGCGCAATAGCCGCTCGTGTTGCCCTGGCCGGTCACGGCCGTCTTCGACGAGACGTTGACGATCGCGCCGCGCGTCGCCTTCAGGTGCGGCACGCAGTAGTGCGCCATCACGTAGTAGTGGATCAGGTTGCGCTCGAGCGACGCGACGAACGCATCGCGACCGGCATCGAGCCCGACGCCGTCGTTGACGCCCGCGTTGTTGACGAGGCCGTCGAGACGACCGAAGCGCGCGACGGTCTGCGCAACCGCGTCGCGGCACTGTGCGTCGTCCTGCAGCTCGACCGACATGCACGCGGCCTGCGGCTGCGTCTGCACGAGTGCGCGCCAGAACGCATCGTCGGGCGCGTGGCGCGCGAACACCACCGGAATCGCGCCTTCTTCGGCAAGCCGCATCGAGATCGCGGCACCGATGCCCGATGCGCCGCCGGTCACGATCACGACCTTGTGTTGCAGATTCAAATCCACTTCGCGTCTCCGTCGTTCAAGTTGTCGGCGCGCACGACGCGCGTCGTGCGCGCCGTGCCTCAGCCCCGGAACCGGTATCGCTCCAGCGATTCGGGTTTCATCTCGATCGAGAAACCGGGCGCCATCGGCGGCATGTAGGCCGCGCCGCGCACGATGCACGGTTCGACGAAATGCTCGTGCAGGTGATCGACGTACTCCGTCACGCGCCCTTCCTTCGTGCCGGAAATGCACACGTAGTCGATCATCGACAGATGCTGCACGTATTCGCACAACCCGACGCCGCCCGCATGCGGGCAGACGGGCAGCCGGTACTTCGCGGCCATCAGCATCACCGCGAGAATCTCGTTCACGCCGCCGAGCCGGCACGCATCGATCTGCACGACGTCGATCGCACCGCGCGCGATGAACTGCTTGAACAGGACGCGGTTCTGGCACATCTCGCCGGTCGCGACCTGCACGGGCGCGATCGCTTCGCGGATCGTGCGATGCCCTTCGACATCGTCGGGGCTCGTCGGCTCCTCGATGAACCACGGCCGCGCGAACGCCAGCTCGCGCACCCAGTCGATCGCCTCGTCCACTTCCCACACCTGGTTCGCGTCGATCATCAGCTTGCGGTCCGGGCCGATCACTTCGCGCGCGATCGTCACGCGGCGGATATCGTCCTCCAGGTTCGCGCCGACTTTCAGCTTCACGTGGTCGAACCCGGCTTCGACGGCTTCGCGGCACAGCCGCCGCAGCTTGTCGTCGCTGTAGCCGAGCCACCCGGCCGACGTCGTGTAGCACGGGTAACCGTCGCGCTCGAGAATCGCGATCCGTTCGGCCTTGCCCGGCGCCTGCCTGCGCAGCAGGTCGAGCGCTTCGTCCGGCGTCAGGCAGTCCGTCAGGTAGCGGAAGTCGATCGTGCGCACCAGTTCCTCGGGGCTCAGGTCGGCAACGAGCCGCCATAACGGCTTGCGTTCGGCTTTCGCCCACAGATCCCACACCGCGTTGACGACGGCCCCCGTCGCCAGGTGAATCGCCCCCTTGTCGGGGCCGATCCAGCGCAACTGGCTGTCCGACGTGACGTGCCGCCAGAAGCGGCCCATGTCCGCGCGAATCCAGTCGAGGTCGAGGCCGACGACGAGGTGACGCATCGCGTCGATCGCCGCGCAGCAGATCTCGTTGCCGCGCCCGATGGTGAACGTGAGGCCGTGACCTTCGAGCCCGTCGCGGTCGGTTTCGAGCACGACGTACGCGGCCGAATAATCGGGGTCCGGGTTCATCGCATCGGAGCCGTCGAGCTGGCGCGAGGTCGGGAAGCGCACGTCGAGGACGCGCATCGATCGAATGATAGGCATGACGAATCGTCCGCGAAAGGGAATCAGGCCTGCACGGTGCGCTGGCGTTGCTCGCCGAGCCCGTCGATACCGAGCGTGATCACCTGCCCGGCGCGCAGATAGACGGGCGGCTTCTGCCCGAGGCCGACACCCGGCGGCGTGCCGGTCGAGATCACGTCGCCCGGCTGCAGGCTCATGAAGCGGCTCAGGTAGCTGATCAGGTGCGGCACGCGGAACACCATCGTCGCGGTCGTGCCGTTCTGGTAGCGATGGCCGTCGACGTCGAGCCACAGCCGCAGCGCATGCGGATCGGGCACTTCGTCGGCCGTCACGAGCCACGGGCCGAGCGGCCCGAACGTGTCGTTGCCCTTGCCCTTGTCCCACGTGCCGCCGCGTTCGAGCTGGAATTCACGCTCCGACACGTCGTTGACGACGCAGTAGCCCGCCACGTGCGACAGTGCGTCGGCTTCCGCGATATAACGACCGCCCTGGCCGATCACCACGCCGAGCTCGACCTCCCAGTCGGTCTTCTCCGAGCCGCGCGGAATCTCGACGTCGTCGTTCGGCCCCGAGATCGCGCTCGTCCACTTGCCGAACACGACGGGCTCCTTCGGCACTTCCATCCCCGATTCGGCCGCGTGGTCGGAATAGTTGAGCCCGATGCAGATGAACTTGCCGACGCGCCCGACGCACGCACCGAGCCGCGGCGTGCCTTCGACCCGTGGCAGCGACGACGGCGGAATGTCGCGCAGCCGCGCGAGCGAGGCCGGCGCCAGTGCATCGCCGGCGAGATCGTCGATCACGCCCGACAGGTCGCGGATGTGGCCTTGCGCATCGAGCAGGCCCGGTTTTTCATGGTGTTTGTCGCCAAATCTCAGCAGTTTCATGTCGTCTTGAACGGAAATGGAAAGTGAACGGGAAAGGCGCGGTCAGTTCGACCAGCCGCCGTCGATCAAATGAATCGCGCCGGTCGTGAACGACGCTTCGTCGGACGCGAGGTACAGCGCGAGCGCGGCCACTTCGTCCGCGGTGCCGATGCGGCCGATCGGCTGGCGCGCGACGAACGCCTGGCGCACCTCGTCGGCCGGCACGTCGCGCATGCGCGCCTGGTCCGCGATCCGCTGCTCCAGCGACGGCGATTCGATCGTGCCCGGGCAGATCGCGTTGCAGCGGATGCCGCGCTCGACGAAATCGGCGGCCACCGCCTTGGTCAGGCCGATCACGGCCGCCTTGGTCGTGCCGTAGACGAAGCGGTTCGGCACGCCCTTCACGCTGGACGCGGCCGACGCCATGTTGATGATCGACGCGCCGCCCGCTTCGAGCATCGCGGGCAGCAGCGCGCGAATCAGCCGGTACATCGACGTGACGTTCAGGTTCAGCGAGAACGCCCATGCGTCGTCGTCGCAGTCGAGGATCGAGCCGTGGTGGACATAGCCCGCGCAGTTGAACAGCACGTCGAACGCGCGCTCGTTCGCGGCAAGCGCCGCGACGTCCTGCGCATCGGTGACGTCGAGCCGCCGCGTGGCCAGCCGGCTGCCCGCGCGTTCGGCGTCGGCCTCGAGCCGCACGAGCGCGGCTTCGTTGATGTCGGTCGCCAGCACGTCGGCGCCCTCGCTCGCGAACCGCAGCGCGGTCGCGCGGCCGATACCCTGCCCGGCCGCCGTCACCAGCGCGCGTTTGCCCTGCAATCTCATGAGCGACTCTCCCGAAAAAAACCGGCCACCCGTCGGCCGATTGGCACAAAGGACTAAAGGTCCAACCAATAATAGGAGCCGACTTTGCGTTTGTCACGAAATCGGAATTCAGTATTTACCCGGGCGTGGAAATCGGGCGGTCGAGCAAGCGTCCGGCATTCGACGGCCCGCGAGCGCCCGTCCCGGGATCCGCGCACACCCAATACCGGCGGGCCGTCCAGCCGTTTATCCAGACACGCCCGGCGCGGCGCCGCGCCAAACTGGCGAAAAAGTCATGTTCGCGTCAGGGTCTCAACGGGATGCGCGCGCCATCATGACGTACCGGACTGCGCTACCGGTCCATCGCCTCCCCGCCCGCGTTCGATCCCTGCGGGCACCTCCGTCCCCCGGCGATGGGCTCCGTGACTGGGCGAGCAGACACGGCGCGCAGGCCGATTTCCCGCCCCGGACTTCATGTCCGGGGCGTTTTTGTCTTTGGTTTTCCAAGAAAATAAGCGTGGATTGTTTCTAAATCGGCAAAAGGTAATTTGAGCCAGACAGGATGTTTTTTCCGGTCACAGACGCTTACATTTAGCGCACCACTCATGGAAACCGCTACGGATTCGTCATCGGGTAGTGACATCCACTGCCACGGCCGAACCGCACGAGCTTTAGGAAACGGCAAAATGAAGGCCTCCAAATCCCTGCCTGTGCTCGATCCCGCCGACGTCCACGTCGAAATTCTCGAACGCTCCGATACGCTGCTCGTCGTCCGCTGGGTCGAGCCCGGCCGCTGTCACTACGGTGAACAGCGCTGGCGCCGCCGCTTCGCGCAACGCACCGGCACGTGCGCGCTGTCGCGCCAGGTCATCCAGCGCGGCGACGAAGTCTTCCGCCCGGCCGAACGCCCGGCGCCCGCGAACGCGGCCGCGATGATCTCCGCCGCCGAAGTGCTCGCGCTGGCCGGCGGCAGGTAAATCCTGCCGGCCGCGCATCGCGGCATGCGGTGCCACACGATGCGCAAGCCCTAGAAGCGCCGGTCTAATTCCCCTGCTTGCCTGCCACGACCACGCGCACTATCGTTACACCACTCGATGTAACGATTACGTGCCGCGGCCACCCGGTCGCGCCGATGGAGGCAGACATGCATGCATGGAGTGCGCGCCACGTCCCGGCGCAGGGCGGCAAGGTCGCGGTCGTGACCGGTGCCAACAGCGGGCTCGGCTGGCAACTCGCGGAAACGCTGGCCGCGAAAGGCGCGACCGTCGTGATGGGCTGCCGCGACGCGGCCCGCGCCGCGCAGGCCGCCGACGCGATCCGCCGGCTCCATCCCGATGCCCGCGTCGAAGTCGACGCGCTCGACCTCGCCGATCTCGCCTCGATCGCACGCTTCGCGGCCGATGTGGCCGAACGCCATGGCCGCGTCGATATCCTCTGCAACAACGCCGGCGTGATGTTCCTGCCGCTGCGCCATACGCGCGACGGCTTCGAGATGCAGTTCGGCACCAACCACCTCGGCCATTTCGCGCTGACCGGCCATCTGCTGCCCGCGCTGCGCGCCGCGCGCCGGCCGCGGGTCGTGACGATGTCGAGCGGCCTCAACCGCGGCGGGCGAATCCGCGTCGACGACCTGCGCGCCGAGCGCCGCTACAACCGTTATCTCGCCTATTGCGACAGCAAGCTCGCGAACCTCGTGTTCGCGATCGAACTGCAGCGCCGTTTCGAGCGCGCGGCGTTCGCCGGGATCAGCGTGGCCGCGCACCCGGGCTACGCGGCAACCAACCTGCAGTTCGCGGGCCCGGCGATGGACAGCTCGCCCGCGCGTGCGGCGCTGATGCGGGCCGCGAACTGTTATCTCGCGCAGCCGGCCGACCAGGGGGCACTGCCCGCGATTCATGCGGCGACCGCGCCCGATCTCGCGGGCGGCGCGTATATCGGGCCGTCCGGCTGGTTCGAGTCGCGCGGGCTGCCGGCGCCCGCGAGCGTGCCACGCGCGGCCCGCGACGTGGGATCGGCGGCGTTGCTGTGGGAGGCATCGGAAGCCGCGACGGGCGTGCGCTTCCTCAGCTCGGGCGCGCCGGCCGGACGTTCTCCGGGCCGGCCGTTCGACACCGCGGCCGAGGCGCGCTGAAATGCGTGCCGGCCTCCGCAACATTCTTCATACTTGTTGCACCAACCGATAAGAAAGCCCGTTGAAAGCCTGAGGCGACGCGCCACTGTTACTGCCCAGGAAACAATCTATCGTCAAAATCAGCGTTTACCCTGAACCTTCCGATGACTAAGATTTGATCAATCGCTTAAGACATGGTGTCGAGAGCGAACTCAATAAAACACCGGAGGTCATCATGAAATCGCTCGTTTCCGCAGTCGTTGCCGCTGCCGCCCTGTCCGCTTCGTTCGGCGCATTCGCCCAAAGCACCGTGACCCGCGCGCAAGTGAAGAACGAACTGGTTCAGCTCGAACAAGCCGGCTACAAGCCGGGCCTGTCGAGCCCGTACTACCCGAACGACATCCAGAGCGCCGAAGCGCGTGTTCATGGTGCCGACACCAGCGGCTACGGCGCGCAACCGGCTCCGGCCGTCCACTCGGGCGCCCCGGCCGCAACGTCGTCGAACGCTCGCGACTCGATCTTCTTCGGCCAGTAAGCCGATGCGCCCCCGACGGGCGCCGCGCGCAGCGCGATGAAGAAACATCAGGACGAGCCCCATTGCGGGGCTCGTCCTTTTTTATGAAACGCATACCTCCGCCGCCCGGCAGCGGGTGGCTTCGCCCGGGCGCCTCGCGTCCGGGCGCTTTTTCGTTTGCGAAGCCCCGCAGCGAGCACGATCGCCGAAGCAAGGCCGGGGCGAATCCGGGTCACCCTGCGCCCGGCCGCAACCGAAGACTGTTCAACGACGTATCCCGCGTCTCAATTGCCCCGTCTCGTCAACCGAGAATGTCGCTTCACCGGCCGACGGACCGGCACGCACGGCACCTGACAGCCATCCAATCGAAGTGTCGAGTTTCGTCTGCGCACCCGAATTACTCGGGACACACGGCTGGAGCCGATAAAAAAACTGGCGCTGCTGCCCGTCGAGCCCTCTCGAAAGCCAACGCACAACGTACGGCAATTTTCCGTTCAAGTTTTCAGCGTCGCTGCCGATAGGTAGTGAGTCATTTCCGCGGCCGAGGTCGACCGTGAGATCGCGTTCAGTCAAATGATCGTCGACTTCGCGGGGCAAAACCGCAGGACTTGGATACGACGGGGTGCCTCGCCGCAGAGCGAGCGAATTTCGACAATTCAATACCAGTCCGACTTCCCCGTGCCAGGGCAGATCGGATCAGAACAACAACGACCAATATGGATTTGTTACGGGGTGGCGTCGGCAGCGAACCGACGCCAGGGACGCTTTACGCGTCCAAAAGTCATTCGTTTCCGCGGAACAGCACAGCCGACTATCGGCGCGACATCGACGGGCTTCGCGCGGTTTCCGTTCTCGCCGTTCTCCTGTTCCACGCATTTCCCGCGCTGTTACCGGGCGGCTTCGTCGGCGTTGACGTGTTCTTCGTGATATCGGGCTACGTCATCACGAAACACGCGTTGCGCGAACTCGATGCCGGCACATTCAGTTTTTCCGGTTTCTACGCGCGAAGGATTCGGCGGATCTTCCCTGCACTGCTGCTCGTTTTCCTCGGGCTGTACGCATTCGGCTGGCAGACCATGCTGCCGGAAGAGTTCAAGCAACTCGGCAAGCACATCGCCGGCGGCGCCGCCTCCGTCGCGAATCTGGTCTTTTGGCACGAGGCGGGTTATTTCGACGTTTCCGCGGAACAAAAGCCGCTCCTTCACCTGTGGTCGCTCGGCGTCGAGGAGCAGTTCTATCTCGTATGGCCCGTGCTGCTGGTCGGCGCGTGGCGCCTGAGAAGTTCGCCCTTCTGGCCGATTGCGATCGTGGGCCTCGGCTCGTTCCTGATGAGCGTGCTCACGCTGTCGCACGATCCGGTCGGCGCATTCTATTCGCCACTGACGCGTGCGTGGGAGCCGATGCTCGGGGCATTCCTCGCGGTCAGGCACCACACTGCCGGCGAGCGGCTGCCATCGATCGCCTCGGCCAACGTGAAGGCGGGTATCGGCATCGCGTTGTTGGCCGCGTCCGTCGCCCTCATCGACCCATCCCTGCCATTTCCGGGTGGGCTGGCGCTGGGCCCGACCGTTGCAGCGTATCTGTTGATCGACGCCGGTTCCCGCTCGCCGCTCGCGCAGCGCGCACTAGGCGGCCGGCCGCTGGTGACGATCGGTCTCATCAGCTATCCGCTCTACCTGTTTCACTGGCCATTGTTGTCGGCGCTCCGGATCATGAGTAGCGGCACCACGCCGGCGTTGTCGCGTGCCCTCGCATTGCTGGCCTGTTTTCCGCTGGCGTTTCTGACGTATCGGTATATCGAGACGCCGATCAGAAAATCGCGTTATCCGAGACTGATTGTCTCGACGCTGATCGTCCTGATGGCGGGGTGCGCCTTTGCGGGCTACAACGATTATTCGCGAGGCGGCCTGGAATTCCGCATGTCGAGGTTGGTTGGCGCCTTTGCCGATGGTGTTGATTTTGACCGGGACCGGATCTGGCGCCGAGGGCAATGCTATCTCGAGGGTGACGATCGAGGATTCAGCCCGGCTTGCGTGGATGGCGGGTCAGGGCCGGTCGTCATGCTTTGGGGCGACTCGCGTGCCGCGGCGCTGTCTCCGGGGCTCCGCAGTGCGAGCGCCGAGCGGGGCATTCGATTTGCGCAATTGAGTACGTCGGGTTGTCCGCCGCTGATCGATGGTGGCAGTGAAAGATGCCGGGATTCGAACGCGCGCGTACTTGAACTCGTGCATACGGTAAAGCCGGCGACAGTGCTGCTGACGGCGAACTGGAGCTCTGACCGGCTGCAGGCGCTGCCAGGTACGATCGGCGCTTTACGGGCCGCCGGCGTCAAGCGGATCGTGCTGATTGGCCAGGTCGCCACCTGGCAAAGCGCTCTGCCCAAGTTGTACTGGCTTTACTGGCGTGAACATCATCAGACGTTACCCTCGCGGACAGACTTCGGGCTCGATCCGGCATCGAAGCGCTACGATCGGGAAGGCGCGGCGATGGCATCGCAACTCGGAATCGAGTATGTCTCGGCTTACGATGCGATGTGCGATGCCCGAGGATGCATTACGCGCGCCGGCATCGGGCGGGGCAGCATCGTCATGTTTGATGACTCGCACTTGACGCCGCAGGGCGCCGTCGCAGTGTCCGATCACATCGCGTCAACCTTGTTCGGGAAATAGGCATCGCCGCGCAAGTTTCGCCGAAACTCGAGACGGAGCGCCAACATTCGATTTCAAGCACAAGGAATCCGGTCGTTCCATCGGCTGAATGACCGGACCGCCTGAATCGATCACGATAAACGATCCTTCGTTCGGCAAGCGTTGCATACGAACCGTTGGGGCCCCGGTCATTTGCTCACCGATCGGTATGTCGTGTTTCAACAAAAGATGAAGGCGACGACGGCCTCGTAATGTGCGTCGATCGCCTTTTCATCGAGCGCGTCGATGCCGTGCGCGTAGCGCATTTCGGCCGGCCGTCAGCAGGTAAGGCACCTGCGTGATCGCGGTGATCATGGACAGCAACTGCACCGGATCGATCGACGCGAGCCCCTGGGTCGCTTTGCTGACGTAGCGGATCAACGGGACCGAGCGGTCGTGGCGCGCCCGCACGAACGTTTCCGCCATCCATTCCAGCCGGTCGGAATCCCGATTCGCTTCCTGCATCATCAGGCGCGCGTGCTCGGGGTGGGCCGCGCAATAGCGGACGTAGTTGCGGATGTACCGCTTGACGACGTCCATCGAAAACGCACCCGACGCCGGATCCGGCAGCGCGACGCCGTCCATGAATCGGTCGAATCTGCGTGCCCCCGTCCGGGAAAACCCCGCACCGGTTTTCAGCGGCGATCGCTTGACAGGATGGGGCATCCCCAAAAATAATTATCCACTTGGATAGTTATTGAATGACTGCGGTTTTGCGAGGCCGATCGACGAATCCCCCCACGTTGGAGACAAACAGCGATCCGGATGCGTACACCCGGGAAACCGAAGCCCGCATGACCGACCAGAACAACGGCAAGAACGAATACATCTGTCGAAGTTCGGTTTCGCGTGAACCAGTCACGCGGGCAATTGACCGGGAACAGGAGACATTTGGAATGACCGTCGAGACGAAAAACAGCGGCGACCACAAACGCCGCGCTACACACCGGGGGACGAGGCTGAACCCTGCCGTCACAAGCAGCAGGCCGCGCAGTCGCGTGCCGGCTCCGCTGCGCCTCGCCCGCTGGGCCGTCGTACTCGTCGCCGTGCCCGCCGCGATCGGTGCGGCGTTTGTCTGGACGATTGAGTCGCCGCACGCTGCGCGCGTGTCGCCCACTCCGCGAATCGTCGTCGGAGACGGCGTGCACGGTCCGATCGACATGGCGTGGATTCCCGCCGGCGAATTCCTGATGGGCAGCGATCAAAAGTTTGCACAGCCTAACGAACGTCCTGCGCACACGGTGGGCGTACGCGCCTTCTGGATGGACCGGCACGACGTCACCAATGCCGAGTTCCGGCGGTTCGTGACGGCGACTGGCTATGTGACGACTGCGGAAAGGAAGCCGGATTGGGCAACCTTGAAAGTCCAGCTTCCGCCGGATACACCTCGGCCCCCGGAGAGCAGCCTCGTGCCGGGCGGGCTCGTCTTCGTCGGCACCAGGGAACAGGTGCCGCTGGACGATTACTCGCGCTGGTGGCGTTTCGTGCCGGGTGCCGACTGGCGTCATCCGACCGGCCCGGAGAGTTCGATCGAGGGCAAGGATGCATACCCCGTCGTTCAGGTTTCCTACGCAGATGCGCAAGCCTACGCCCACTGGGCAGGCAAGCGATTGCCGACCGAGGCCGAATGGGAGTTTGCGGCGCGCGGTGGTCTGACGCAGGCGGATTACGCCTGGGGCAATGAATTCAAGCCGGGCGGCAAACAGATGGCCAATACCTGGCAAGGGCAACAGTCCCAAGCCTTTCCCGTGGTGAGCAAGCCGCACGGCGGCGCTCCCGGGCCAAGCGCAGTCGGCACTTTCCCGGCGAACGGGTACGGCCTTTACGACATGGCCGGTAACGTGTGGCAGTGGGTCTCGGACTGGTATCGAGCGGACCAGTTCGCACGCGTCGCTCGCGTGGACCAGAAAGAGGTCGATCCGCAGGGGCCGGCCGCCAGCTGGGATCCATCCGAGCCAGGCGTTCCGGAGAACGCCCCCAAGCGGGTCATTCGCGGGGGCTCCTTTTTGTGCAGCGAAACATACTGCATCAGCTATCGCCCAAGTGCCCGGCGCGGGACGGATCCCTATACGAGCATGTCTCACATCGGTTTCCGGCTGGTGATGGATCAGGCAACGTGGCAGGCGTCGCAGAAACAGCAATCGACGCTCGCAATGGCTCACACGCAGCAATGAGGGGCGCCCGGCATCGATACAGGCGGCGTCGCCCACACGTCGAAAATGACGCCCGAACTGGCGATGGTGGATTCGCGCTCGTACCGCAGGTCGGGAAAAGTAGTCGGCGGCGGCAGGTTTGGCGCGCCCCCTTTGCGAGCTTCGCTATTGAAGAATGACCAAGACAGGTATCGAAGGAGACAAGGTCGTGAAGCTGAAGATTTTCATTTTTCGCATGATGCGGTATTGCGTGATGCCGAGCATCGCGCTGGCATTGTTGTTCAACGCTTCGCTGTCGTTCGCTCAGGTTGTGCCGCCGCCCGCTGCAAGAACCGTGCTGCCGGTCCAGAAGCGTCCCAACGTGCTGGTGATCGTCGTGGACGATCTGGCGTGGCCCGACGTGTCAACGTATGGACGCAAAACCGTGCCGACGCCAAATATCGATCGGATAGCGAATCGCGGCGTGGCATTCACCAGCGGCTACGTCGCGGCATCGGTATGCTCGTTGTCGCGGGCCGGACTGATTACCGGTCGCATGCCGCAACGATTCGGCCTGCAGTACAACATCGACGACGATGCAAACCCGGACCAGGGCGTCCCGGTCACCGAGACATTTCTTGCGGCGCGCCTGAAGGAGCGCGGCTACCGGACCGCCGCCATCGGCAAATGGCATCTGGGCTCTGCACCGCAGTATTACCCCACGAAGCGCGGTTTCGACGAGTTCTACGGATTTCTGGGCGGCGAGACCATGTATGCCGATCTTGACACGCCGGGCATCGTGACCACGCGAACGAAACGCGGAAAATCCTATAAGCGCGGAACTGCCGGGGAAACCGTCACCGGGCCCGACGCGACGCCGGTAGATAATCACACACGCTATCTGACCGAGGATTTCACGGACAAAGCCGTCGAATACATCGACCGGAACGCGAACGACAATCAGCCATTTTTCCTCTATCTCGCGTATAACGCACCGCATTGGCCGCTTCAGGTCGAGCAGCGTTACTACGACCGGTTTGCGAATATCGACGATCCGGTCCGACGGACACTCGTCGCGATGATCTCGGAGTTGGACGACGGTATCGGGCGTGTACTCGACGCGCTCGACAATAAAGGCATACGCAACGATACGATGATCGTGTTCGTATCGGATAACGGCTGCCCGTTCCAGTTCGGGGCGTGCGACTGCTCGCATCCCTGGGGAGCAGGGAAATTCACCTATGTCGAGGGCGGCGTCCGCGTGCCGTTCCTGTTTTCCTGGCCTAACGGATTACATGCGAAGGGGCTGAACGATACGCCCGTATCCACGCTCGACATCGTTCCGACCGTGCTGAAGGCCACATCTCCGAACATACCGCTGCCGATGGCGCTCGACGGGCAAGACATGATTGCGGCACTTGACCGCCAGCCAGAGGACCCGTCGCGCACGCTGGTATGGGGACAGGCGCCCGTCTACGCTGCACGCGAAGGTCGTTGGAAGTTATGGCAGGACGTCGATCGGCACGAAACCGAACTCTATGATCTCGAGACCGATGCCGGCGAGCTCCACGATGTTTCGGCCGAGCATCCCGACATAACCTCACGACTTGCCGCGCAAATCGACGTGTGGCGCAATCAGTTGCCGCCGGCAATGTGGTCGCGCAGGTTTGCTCGCCAGTATCCGGTCTGCACCAAGAAAACGACTTGGGTCTACTAGACGCACCCATTTCCCGAACAATTCTGGAATTCGAATAAATATCCGGAAACGTCACAAGCAATGCATTATTTCTCGCTTGATGCAGGTTAAGCCGCGAGGCCGAATTATCCAATCGGATAATTCGGCCGAGGCGAGATTGCTTGAGCGGGTACGCCAATGGATGGTGCGAGACCGAGGACGTTCTTGTAGTCGGTAACGGAGAACGTGTTCCGCGGAGATCTGTCACGGCCAGATCCGTATCGGCGGTAGCCGGTCTTTATCGCGCCGCATCGTGCTGCAAAAAAAATCTTCATGATTCTCCGACGGCATGACACTTCCGCGCTGTCGACGTGCGGTTGGCGTAGCGTGCCGCGGGTATCTGCGACAGATGAGGTTGGATAATCCGATAAAAGTAGGCCTACTAAATATAATGGAGGGGAAAATATGAGAAATATCCTGTTGGCTTCCCTGTTGGCGGCGACGGCGGGAAGTGTCAATGCGCAATCGAGCGTGACTCTGTTCGGTATCGTCGGTGGCGGCGTTCGATGGACCGACGGTGTGAAAGGCGGTCACCAGATAGGCTTCGATAACAATATCGTTTCCGGCAACAGCTTCGGCATGTTGGGAACGGAGGATCTGGGGGGAGGACTGCGTGCGGTCTTCAAGCTCCAGAGCGGTTTCAGTACAGGCACCGGGAATCTCGTGAAGGCGTCGGGAACCCTGTTTTCACAGAATGCCTATGTCGGGCTCGAGGGACGTTTCGGTCGCGTCACGATGGGGCGTCAGCTCAACGCGGCTGAGGATATCGCGGTGTCCCTCGATCCCAACGGAGCCAACGGTGGATCGCTCACGATCGTGCCGGGTATCCTTTGGGGCGGCAATTTCTTCACGCTCGATGCCCGCTTCAATAACACCATCAAATATGTCGGCAAAGGCGGCGGATTTACGTTTCGGGTCAGCACATCGCCCGGCGGAGTCGCGGGCAACGTGCGGGCCGGGTCGAATGTCGCGATCGGAGCGAGTTATCAGTATCAGACGCTGCTCATCTCCGGCGCGTACGAAAAATCCTTTAATGCGGATGCATCTCAATGGGCTCAGACCGCGTTGGGCGGCATCATGTGGCAACTCGGTCGGGCGCGCGTGTATCTTAGCTACAGCGCGCTTTCGGTGACAGGAAGCACGCCCAGCAAGCCGAAACGGCGCGACGAGATTCCTGCAGCAGGACTCACCTATCAGATCTCGCCCACCCTGCAATTCACGGGGGCGACGTATTGGGACATTGCCAGCAATCTGAGCAATGTACCGAAAGCGAACGGACGCAAGCTGACCTCCTACGCGATGCTCGAGTATTTCCTGTCGAAGCGCACCGAGCTGTATGTCGAATTCGACCGGAACGGATTCTCTGGCGCCTACAAAAAAGATCCAACCAATGTTGCCGCACTCAATCTCCGTCCGGATGGACGAGCGGTCACCGGGGTATCGGTCGGCATGAGTACCTCGTTCTAGTCGCGGCGGACCGTTGGGCTTGCAATGCGAGAGACCCTGACATAGCACGATGTGCCCGCACGACCCGCGCGGCCGAAATCGAACGAGAACGTGCTATCGACATCGACTGCGAGCGCTCGTCTTCGCTCAGCCCCCATTCCGCCTTCGGTCGTCCCATTGGCATGCTGACACCTCCCGTTCCGTTAACGTCAACATGCCACGCGAACATGGATCGGCTAACAACGGAACAGGACACTAGCAGCTCACACACCCTCCCGGACCGCGCCGATACAACCTGACGACTCCGTTGTCTCAACAACGAGTCAGGGCAGGCGCCGAACGCGACAACACCCGCCACCGCGACAGCAATTCGTCACGATCGACGTAGCAGCCCTGCAGATGCCGGCGGCCGGTCGACGGATCGAACTCGGTGCGCGCATGCAGCACGCGCCGGTTGTCGAACGCCCACATGTCGCCCGCCCGCAGCCGGCGCTGCACGCGAAAGCGCGGCTCGCGCGCAAGCGCGAGAAACCGCCGGTACGCGCGATAGACGGCCGCGACCGAGCCGGCCGGCGCATCGAGCGGCCCGCGCAGAAAGTTCGCGACCCGCACCTCGGTCACGTTGCCGCGCGCATCGAGCCCGATTACCGGTGCCGAGCAGCGGTAATCGCTGTTCGCACTCTTGTTCCAGAACTCGAACGGCGTCGACGCGAGTTGTTCGAAATCGGCCGGGTGCTCGCGCCGCAGTGCATCCGCAAGCGCGAAGCCGTCGAGGAACACGCTGTCGCCGCCGGTCGCATCGTTCGCGAGGCAATGCAGGAACTGCACGCCCGGCTGCAACTCGCGGGTCGGCAGATCGGTATGCGGCGGCAGGTTCAGCGACGTATACGCGTTGCTGTCCGGGCGCGGCTTCGATTCGACGTCGAACAGCACGCCGAAATTGCTCTCGCGAATCAGGCCGATACGGCGCGCGATCTCGTCGACGCGCCCGCGCTCGGCCGGCACGCCTTCGACGAGCGTCAGCCCCGTGCGCTGCAACGCGGCGAGCCATGCGAGCAATGCGCCGTCGTCCTCCATCACGTCGCGCCACGCGAACACGCCGATGGCCGTCGCATCGTCGCCGGCCCACACGTGCCGCCCGTGCGCGGCCTGGCGCTCGGCGCGCGACGCATCGTCGTACGCATGCGCGCGCAACCATCCCGGCGACCACGCACTGCGATGTCCGTCGTTCCACTCCACATGCAGCGCGCCGTCGGCTTCGATGTGCACCGCGCGCGCGGCGAGATCCTCGCGCGCGTCGGCGATCTCGAATACCTGTTCACGCGTGACGGCATGCACGCATTCGGAGCACGCGCAGTTGTCGCGCAGCCAGTCGAAATGAAACGGCGATCGTCGTGTGTCGCTCCACTCGACGTCCACCGCTGAGTCGCCAATCGCGACCGCCGCAATGGTCGCGTCGACCGAAAACGTCCGCCAGTCCTCGATACGGTGTTGCGCTGCCTGCATCGTTGCCTCCCGGAAACGCCCGCTACGCGTGTGGTGCGAGCAGAAACCCGCCGACCGTCCGGTGCATCCGCGCCGCCTGCGGGCTCGTTCCGAGCGCGCGCCAGCAGCCGTGCACCAGCCCCTCTCCCATCCAGTAATGCGCGATACCGCCGGCCGCGCGAATCCGTTCAACGTACACGCGCGCGTCGTCGCGCAGCGGATCGTGTTCCGCGCCGATCGCGAGCACGGGCGGCAGGCCGTCGAAACGCGCCGCCGCGAGCGGCACCGACGCGCGCAACAGCGGGTTGCCGTGTCCGAGCGCATCGGACAGGCCGCCTTCCCAGTACAGCGCGCGATAGCGGTGAACGTCGTCGAGCGTCAGCATCGGCGCGTGCGCTTCCGTTTCGCGTGCGGGCGATTGCGGTTCGAAGCCGAGCATCGGATAGACGAGCGCAACGCCGTCGACGCTGCGTTCGCCCGCATCGCGCAGCGCGGTGGCCACGGCCGCCGCGAGCATCCCGCCCGCACTGTCGCCCGCGAGCGTGAACGGATGCGCGCACGGCCCGAACGGCCAGCACCCGTCGCGCGCGGCGCGCGTGACATCCAGGCAATCTTCAAGCGCGGCCGGCGCGCGATGTTCGGGCGCCAGCCGGTAGTCGACCGCGATCACGTCGAGTCCCGTATCGGCCGCCAGTTGCGCGGTGATCAGCGCGTGACTGTCGAGCGAGCCGACAACGAAGCCGCCGCCATGAAAGAACAGCACCGTGCCGCGCGGCGTGCCGTGTGCGCATGTGTAGCGCCGCAGCGCGATCGTGCGGCCGTCGGGCGCTTGCCAGACGGCGTCCTGCTGCACGATGCCGGCCGGCAGCGCGGCCGGGGTCCATTCGGCCGCGAAGCGGTCGTACAGGCGGCGCTGCTCGGCGGGCGAGCGCACCGCCGCGTCGGCCGGATACCACGCGTCGACGGCTGCAACGAACGTCCCGATTTCCGGTTCGAGCATCGTGTGCGCTCCGCGGTTGAAGGTTCGCGCCGGCTATCGGCGCGGCGGCAGCCCGATCACGCGGCCCGCATAAGCGGGTGCCGCGCAATCGCGCTGCAACGCATGCAGCTCGGCCACACGCGCAGCCACGTCGTCGTCGAACGGCGCCGATTTCGCGCCATCGCGCGTATCGACGTGCAGCAGCATCTGCTCGCTCGCCGATACCGCGTCGTCATGCCCGTCCGCGAACAGCTCGAGATACAGGTGCAGCCGCTTCGCGTCATGCGCCAGCACACGCGCATCGACACGCACCTGCGTGCCCTCCTTGATCTCGTGCAGGTAGTTCACGTGCGCTTCGAGCGTGTAGACCGAGCGGCCCCGCTCGCGACGCGCGGCGTCGTCGAGGCCGATGCGATCCAGCAGCGCATCGGTCGCGAAGCTGAAGATCAGCAGGTAGAACGCATCGCGCAGGTGGCCGTTGTAGTCGACCCATTCGGGCCGCACCACGTCGCGGTATATCGTCAGCGGGGTATCGCCGGTCATCGCCTTCAGTCCTTTAGTGCTTTAGTGCTTTAGTCCCTTAGTCCTCGAATCGCATCCCGTGCCGCGCCTTCACCGCGGCGATCGACTTCAGCACCTCGGTGATGCACTCGTCGCGATAGCGCTCGAGTTCCTTGATGCTGCGCGTGCCCTGCTGTTCGGTCGTGCCTTCGACGACGCTGTCGATCAGCTCATCGGTGAGCGTGGGCGCGACCAGCTTCGTCCACGGCAGTTCGAGCGCGGGGCCGAATTGCTGCATGAAGTGTCGCATGCCCGCGTCGCCGCCGGCGAGCGTGTAGGTCAGGAAGGTGCCCATGAACGACCAGCGGATGCCCGCGCCGAAGCGGATCGCGTCGTCGATCTCGCCGGTCGTCGCGACGCCCTCGTTGACGAGGTGCAGCGCCTCGCGCCACAACGCCTCGAGCAGCCGGTCCGCGATGAAGCCCGGCACTTCCTTGCGCACGTGCAGCGGCCGCATGCCGAGCTTGCGATAGATCTCCATCGCACCTTCGACCGCTTCCGGCGACGTGCGCGCGCCGCCGAGCACCTCGACGAGCGGCAGCAGGTAGACGGGATTGAACGGGTGGCCGACCACGCAGCGCTCCGGATGCGTCGCCCGCGCGTAGAAATCCGTCGGCAGCAGGCCCGACGTCGACGACGCGATGATCGCGTCGGGTCTCGCCGCGCGGCTGATCTGCTCGTGCAGTTCGAGCTTCAGCGCCTCGCGCTCGGGCGCGCTTTCCTGGATGAAATCGGCATCGGCGACGCACGCCTCGATCGTCGATACGAAACGCAGCCGCGCGGGATCGGCGCCCGGCGCGAGGCCGACGCGTTCGAGCGCGGGCCACGCGTTCGCGACGTTCGCGCGCAGCCGCTCCTCCGCGCCCGGCGCGGGGTCCCAGACGACCACGTCGAGACCGTGCGCGAGCGCGCGGGAAATCCATCCGCTGCCGATCACGCCGGTGCCGATGGCGGCGAACGTCTTGATGTCGGTCTTCACAGCCATGTCAACGCATCCTTCAAATCAGGGGAAATCGGTGGGCGGCCGCGCCTGTGCGGGCCGCCGCGTCATGTCGGTCAGTCGGCGCAACGGCTCACGCGAACTCGGCGACCGCCCGGCGTTCGAGCGGACGCTCGCCCCGTGCGGGCAAGCCGAGCTTGCGGCGGCCTTCGGCCGGCGTCAGCACCCGGGCGCCGAGCCGTTCGACG
The DNA here is from genome assembly GCF_001043615.1 of Burkholderia sp. LK4. NCBI lineage: Bacteria > Pseudomonadati > Pseudomonadota > Betaproteobacteria > Burkholderiales > Burkholderiaceae > Burkholderia > Burkholderia sp. LK4. Next base: position 26,228 of record NZ_LDUL01000051.1, on the reverse strand, counting down.
ATCTCTCGCGCGCGCTCGACGAGCGTGCCGTTGGTCGCATGCACACCGCGATCGAGCCAGATGTTGTCTTCGAGGCCGACGCGCACGTGGCCGCCGAGCAGCATCGCCTGCGCGACCATCGGCATCTGCATGCGGCCGATCCCGAAGCCCGCCCAGTGCGCACCCGGCGGCAGGTTGTCGACCATCGCCTTCATCGTGCCCGTATCGGCCGGCGCGCCCCAGGGAATGCCGAGGCACAGCTGGAACAGCGGCGGATCGTCGAGCAGCCCTTCCTTCAGCAACTGCTTCGCGAACCACAGATGGCCCGTGTCGAAGATTTCCAGCTCCGGCTTCACGCCGAGTTCCTGGATGCGCTTCGCGCCGGCGCGCAATTGCGCGGGTGTCGACACGTAGATGTAGTCGCCGTCGCCGAAATTCAGCGTGCCGCAGTCGAGCGTGCAGATTTCGGGCAGCAGCTCCTCGACATGCGCGAGGCGCGTGAGGCCGCCGACCAGGTCGGTGCCCTTGCCGAAACGCATCGGGTCCTCGCCCGGGCCGATCTCGAGATCGCCACCCATGCCGGCCGTCAGGTTGATGATCACGTCGACGTCGGCCGAGCGGATACGGTCGACCACTTCGCGGTACAGGTTCGGGTCGCGGCTGCCGCGCCCCGTCTGCGGATCGCGCACGTGGCAGTGCGCAACGGTCGCGCCGGCCTTCGCGGCCTCGATCGCGGCGGCCGCGATCTCCTTCGGCGTGACCGGAATCGCCGGATGCTTGCCGACCGTATCGCCCGCGCCGGTGACGGCGCAAGTGATGATGACTTCATGGTTCATGCTGGTTGCCTCGCTTGACTCGGGTTGTGTCGCATTGCGGGTGTTTCGTCAGGGCGCGCCGCGGGCGGCGCGCGGGCCGTCACAGGCCGAGATACGCCTTCACGGCCGGCAGCCCGTCCTTGCCGTCGAACGTCTTGACGCCCGCGAGCCACGGATCGAGCACCTGCGGGTTCTTCTTCAGGTACGCCTTCGCGGCGTCGGCCGGCTTCGTCTTGTTCATCACCGACTGCATCAGCTGGTTCTCGAGCTGCGTCGAGAAGCGCAGGTTCGTGACGAGCTTGCCCGCGTTCGGGCAGCGCGCGATGAAGTCGGGCGCCGTCAGCGTGTACACGCGCGCTTCGCCGTAGTTCGGGCCGAACGACGCGTCGCCGCCGGACAGGTAGTTCATGCTCAGCTGGATGTTCATCGGATGCGGTTCCCAGCCGAGGAACACGACCCACTTCTTCTCGCGGATCGCGCGCTCGACCGTCACCAGCATCCCGGCCTCGCTCGATTCGACGAGCTTGAAGCCGCCGAGCCCGTACTGGTTCGTGTCGATCATCTTCTGGATCGTCGCGTTCGCGCTGCTGCCCGGCTCGATCCCGTAGATCTTGCCGTCGAGTTCAGCACGGTGCTTCGCGATGTCCTCGAAGGTCTTCAGGCCGGCCTGGTATTCGTAGCTCGGCACCGCGAGCGTCGCCTTCGCGCCGGACAGGTTCGGCGGCTCGACGACGTTGATCGACTTGCTGTCAAGGAACGGCTGGAGCTGCTTCTGCTGCACGGGCCACCAGTAGCCGAGCGACACGTCGAGCTGCTTGCTCTTCAGGCCGGCGAACGAGATCGGCACCGACGCGATCGTCGTGGTCGGCTTGTAGCCGAGCGCCTCGAACACGGTCGACGCGAGCGCCGTGGTCGACGTGATGTCGGTCCAGCCGATATCCGCGAAACGCACGGTGCGGCAGGTCGCGGCCTCCGTTTCGGCCCATGCCGCATGCGTGAACGCGCCGGTCGCCAGCACGGCCGCGGCGAGCGCGGCAATCTTCGTCGACTTCATGGTTCGGTTCCTCCCTGTTGGACTCGTGGCAGCCGGTGCGCGGGGTGTGCGCCGACCTGCATCGTGGGAGTAAAAGTAACGAGCCATATTGGTCGCGAGAAGACCGGCGGCGACCTGTTCTTGACTGTTTGCGACTATGAGTGGAAACCACTAGGTTTCTTGGGAGGCTTGTTGGACGGGGTTCTTGCGCGTATTGCGGGGGAATTCAGTTTGTCCACGTGCGGCGCGATGCCTGGGGTTCCGCCGGGACGAAACGGAGCGCCGGTGCGGCTTCCGACCCGGCACGCACACGCCGCACCGACGAACGGGTGTCATGGACGCATGTGAAGCTGGCCCGGCCTCCAGCAGCCGAAAGCGCGTTTCGTATTGCGGAATCCGCGCCGATTTCCCGCGCCGCCGCGTTTTCGCCGCTTGAAAACTTGTTTTGCATCGCAAAAACAGCAACGTAACCCGTTGAAAAACAACAAAAAATAATGTCTTATGTCTTATATAAGACATCACCAAAAGCTCAACGGGCGGCGTTACTATTTATCCCATGCAGTTCGCTGCGACAGACGTGGCGGGCACGCTCAACCAGTTACTCAAACGCGCTTTGCTCCCAGGAGATTGACATGGCCCAGTATCAAGACGACATCAAGGCAGTTGCCGGTTTGAAGGAAAACCACGGCAGCGCGTGGAATGCGATCAGCCCCGAGTACGCCGCCCGCATGCGTGCCCAGAACAAGTTCAAGACGGGCCTGGACATCGCCAAGTACACCGCGAAGATCATGCGTGCCGACATGGCCGCCTACGACGCCGATCCGTCCAAGTACACGCAGTCGCTGGGTTGCTGGCACGGTTTCATCGGCCAGCAGAAGATGATCTCCATCAAGAAGCACTTCAACAGCACCGAACGCCGCTACCTGTACCTGTCCGGCTGGATGGTCGCCGCGCTGCGCTCCGAGTTCGGCCCGCTGCCGGACCAGTCGATGCACGAAAAGACCTCGGTCAGCGCGCTGATTCGCGAGCTCTACACGTTCCTGCGCCAGGCCGACGCCCGTGAACTGGGCGGCCTGTTCCGCGAACTCGATGCCGCCAAGGACGCTGCCACGAAGGCCGCGATCCAGGACAAGATCGACAACCACGTCACGCACGTCGTGCCGATCATCGCCGACATCGACGCCGGTTTCGGCAACGCGGAAGCCACGTACCTGCTGGCCAAGCAGTTCATCGAAGCGGGCGCATGCTGTATCCAGATCGAAAACCAGGTGTCCGACGAGAAGCAGTGCGGCCACCAGGACGGCAAGGTCACCGTGCCGCACGAGGACTTCCTGGCCAAGATCCGCGCGATCCGCTACGCGTTCCTGGAACTGGGCGTGGACGACGGCATCATCGTGGCCCGTACCGACTCGCTGGGCGCCGGCCTGACCAAGCAGATCGCCGTGACCAACACGCCGGGCGACCTGGGCGACCAGTACAACGCGTTCCTCGACTGCGAAGAACTGTCGGCCGACCAGCTGGGCAACGGTGACGTGGTCATCAAGCGCGACGGCAAGCTGCTGCGTCCGAAGCGCCTGCCGAGCAACCTGTTCCAGTTCCGCGCCGGCACGGGCGAAGCGCGTTGCGTGCTCGACTGCATCACGTCGCTGCAGAACGGCGCCGACCTGCTGTGGATCGAAACCGAAAAACCGCATATCGCGCAGATCGGCGGCATGGTCAGCGAGATCCGCAAGGTCATCCCGAACGCGAAGCTGGTGTACAACAACAGCCCGTCGTTCAACTGGACGCTGAACTTCCGTCAGCAGGCGTATGACGCGATGAAGGCAGCAGGCAAGGACGTGTCGGCATACGACCGTGCGCAACTGATGAGCGTGGAGTACGACGAGACGGAACTGGCCACGCTGGCCGACGAGAAGATCCGCACGTTCCAGGCGGACGCATCGCGCGAAGCAGGTATCTTCCACCACCTGATCACGCTGCCGACGTACCACACCGCCGCGCTGTCGACCGACAACCTGGCCAAGGAATACTTCGGCGACCAGGGCATGCTGGGCTACGTGGCCGGCGTGCAGCGCAAGGAAATCCGTCAGGGCATCGCCTGCGTGAAGCACCAGAACATGTCCGGCTCGGACATCGGCGACGACCACAAGGAATACTTCAGCGGCGAAGCAGCGCTGAAGGCGGCAGGCAAGGACAACACGATGAACCAGTTCTGATCGTCGCCATACCTGAAGCACGACGCCAGCCCGTTTCGACGGGTTGGCGTTTTTTTTATCCGGCGGGATGACGCACGGGGTGCCCTTCAGGCATCGTGCCGCGTGCTTCCCGCCGCGATCACGCGCACGAACGCGTCCGCCAGCGCCGTCGGCTCGACCGGCAGCACCAGCGCGCACGCCGATTTTGCGTCGTCATCCGAGATCGGCACGAAAACGACCCTGTTGATACCGAGGCTCGCCATCCGCTCCGGCACGATCGCCACGCCCTGCCCGGCCGCGACGAGATTCAGCATCGACGTCTTCGGCGACACGATCCGGGCCGTCGCCGGCACGAATCCCCGTTTCAGGCAAAGGTCGATCACGACGCGCGCCAGCCCGCCCCGCTCCCGATGCACGGCCGATACGAACGGCTCGTGCCGCAGCCGCGAGATCGCGGTGCGCCGGCGGCCCGCCAGCGGGTGGTCGGCCGGCACCGCCACGCACAAGCGCTCGGCCGCGAGCTCGACGAAACGCACGCGCGGATCACGGCGCAGCACCGGCACACGGACGATCCCGAGATCGGCGTTGCCGTTCGCGATCTCCAGCACCTGATCCTCGGACGACGCGCGGTCGAGATCGATCCGCGCACCCGGGCATGCGCCCATGAAACGCTCGAGCACGGGCATCAGGCTGCCGACGGGAACGGTACTCGAATGCAGGAGCCGCAATACACCGGCTTCACCGCGCGACAACCGTGCGCCCTCCTCGGCCGCGGCAGCCAGCGTCGCCGGAATCGACGCGACGCGATCGCGATAGATCGCGCCGGCCGGCGTGAGCCGCACGCCCCTCGGCTCCCGGTCGAACAGCGGGAACCCCAGTTCGTCTTCCAGTTGACCGATCTGCCGGCTCAGCGCCGACTGCGCGACGTGGAGCGCGCTCGCGGCCGGCGTGAAGCCGCCGAGATCGGCCACGGTCAGGAAGTACTGAATTTGTCTCAGGGAAGGCATGCCGAAACGAGATGGACAAGCGCCAGATTTGATATTTGCGTTATACCGTCGCGCTTCCCAGAATGGAAGCCTGCCGTGCCGGAACCGCCGTCGCGGCCACATCGCCGGAGCTGCCCTCTTCGTGACTACTCTCCTGTCGTATCTGCTGGCCGTCGCCGCCGGCATCAGCGTGGCGTTGCAGCAGGTGCTCAACGCCAACCTCCGCGCGCAGCTCGGCTCGCCGTGGTGGGCCGGGTCGGTCAGCTACCTCGTCGGCCTGGCCGCGATGCTCGCCGTCGCGCTCCTGTCCCCGCACGCTCGCCTGAGCGGTACCGTCGCCGAGGCGGGATCGTGGTTCAGCTGGACCGGCGGATTCTTCGGCGCGGTGTTCGTCGGCATCGCGATCCTGATGGTGCCGCGACTGGGCGCCGCGACGACGCTCGCGCTGATCGTCGTCGGGCAGATGACCGGCGCGCTCGTGTTCGATCATTTCGGTGTACTCGGCATCCAGCAGCATTCGGCCAGCCCGATCCGCCTGGCCGGTGCGGCGTGCCTCATTCTCGGCGTGGTGCTGGTTCGTGCGTGACGCGTTCGTGGCGTTCGTTGCGTTCGTTCGTGCGATCGGATGTCGTGCTTCGTCGTGCTCCCGTCGTGCTCCGACCCGGCCGGCTGGCCTTGCGCACCGCCCGGTGCCGCATCGCGCGGATGCTTCAGGTCGAGCGCGCCCGCGCCGAACGGGATCGGCGCGCGGCTGCAGTCCGCCGCCGGCGCCCGGCCGCGTTGCCGCGATCCGGATGTGCCCGCCAACGGCATGCGTGCGCGGCCGACGTGACGGCGACGCACGCACCCGTCGTTACGCTCATGCGTAGTTCATCATCACCGACTTGCTTTCCGTGTACTGGTCGATCACCGCGCGACCGAGTTCGCGGCCGAAACCCGACTGCTTCATCCCGCCGAACGGCATCGCGTTGTCGAGCAGCGAGTGGCAGTTGACCCACACCGTGCCCGCGGCGATGCGCGGGATCAGCTTGTGAATCGCGGAAAGGTCGTTCGACCAGATGCTCGCGCCGAGGCCGTACGGCGTGTCGTTGGCGAGCTGCACGGCCGTGTCGACGTCGTCGAACGGCATCGCGACGAGCACCGGCCCGAAGATCTCCTCGCGCACGACGCGCATCGCCTGCGTCGTATCGACCAGCACGGTCGGCTCGACGAAGAAGCCCGGGCCGTCGATCGCGCGGCCGCCCGCCGCGGCGCGTGCGCCCTCGCCGAATCCCGAATCGATATAGCCGCACACGCGCTCGCGCTGCTTCGCCGAGACGAGCGGGCCGATCTGCGTCGACGGATCCATCCCCGGGCCGATCTTCAGGCTCGCGGCGATCTTCGCGACGCGCCCGATCACGTCGTCGAACACCTTCGCGTGGATGTACGCGCGCGACCCGGCCGTGCACACCTGCCCCTGGTTGAAGAAGATCGCGTTCGCCACACCGAGCGCGGCCTTGTCCGGATCGACGTCGGGCAGCACGATCACCGGCGACTTGCCGCCGAGTTCCAGCGACATCCGCGTCATGTTGTCGAGCGCCGCGTGGCCGATCGTCTTGCCCGTCTGCGTCGAGCCCGTGAACGCGATCTTGTCGATGCGCGGATCGCGCGACAGCGCGGCGCCGGCCGTATGACCGTAGCCGGTGACGATATTGACGACGCCGTCCGGGAAACCGGCCGCCTGGATCAGCTCGCCGAGGCGCAACGCACTCAGCGGCGTATCTTCCGCGGGTTTCAACACCACGGTGCAACCCGTGGCCAGCGCGGGCGCGAGCTTCCACGCCGCCATCAGCAACGGGAAATTCCACGGAATGATCGCGCCGACCACACCGACCGGCTCCTTGCGCGTGTAGGTGAAGATCTCGCTGTCGGGCATGTACGGCATGCCCGCGTCGATCACGCTGCCTTCGATCTTCGTCGCCCAGCCGGCCATGTAGCGGAAGCACTGCGCGGCCATCGCGACATCGAGCCCCTGCGCCACCATCACGGGCTTGCCGTTGTCGAGCGACTCGATCTCGGCCAGCTCGCGCGCATTCGCTTCGATCAGGTCGGCGAGCGCCAGCAGCAGACGCTCGCGGTCGGTGGTCTTCGCGGTGCGCCACGGCCCCGCATCGAATGCGCGCCGCGCGGCCGCGACGGCCTGTTGCACGTCGTGCTCGTCCGCCTCGGGCACGCGCGCGAGCACTGTGCCGTCGGCCGGATTCACGACGTCGAGCCGGCGGCCCGACGCAGCGTCGGTCCACTCGGCGCCGATCAACATCTTCTTCGGCTTCGCGAGAAACGCGCGTGTGGCGTCGAGCAGCGGAAAGTTCTGGTTCGTCTCCATCTTCGTTCTTCCTCGATTTCCTGAATCGGTCGGTCAGTAGCGATCCACGACGCCGTCGACCCCGCGTGCTTGCAACGCGCGAACGAGGCCGGCGCGCACGGTCGCGACGTCGGAATAGGCAGGACGGCGGTGCGCGGCGACTTCGGCGGCCGTATAGGGCTTGAAGTCGCGCGGCAACGCGTCGCGGTTCATGGTCGTGAGTACCCAGTTGAGCACGTCGGCCAGGTCCTGGTCCGACAGGGCCGAGTTCGACGCGCCGGGCACGCGCATCACGTACTCGCGCCCGGCCGGCAGATGCGTGAAATAGCCGAGCGAGTTCGCGAGCGGCGGCACCTTGCCGGCGATACCGCCGCCCGTGGCCGTGTGGCAGCCCATGCAGTTGAGCACCCAGTGCTGCCGCGCGAGCGCCGCGTCGGCCGCGCCTTCCGCATGCGCGGGTGCCACGGTCAGGCCGACGACCGCCCCGGCAAGCATCAGCAGCGACGACAGGCGGCGCGACAGGTGGCCGAGCCACGATGCCGCCGCGCACCGCGTGCGCGGCGCGACGTCGCAAACGCGGGATGCACGGGCAACCTTCACAGGCCGAGCCCCTTGATGACGACGTCGCGTTGCGCGTGAACGGCCGTGCCGTCCATCGCCTTCGCGCGCGCCGCGCGGATGTCGGCCGCCGTGAACGGCTTCGCATCGCCGTGCTGCGCGTTGAGATCGAACACGACGTAGTTGAGCACGTGCGCGATATCGTCGTCGCTGGCGCTCGCAAACGACGGCATCTTGAAGTTGTAGCGCTTGTCGTGCACCTTGATCTCGCCGAACATCCCGTGCAGCAGTGTCGCGACCAGCTGCGCACGCCCCGCCTCGGCCGTCGCATACTTGCCCGGATACTCGGTCAGCGGCGGCGCGAGGCCGTCCTGCCCTTTCCCGCCCGCCTGGTGGCACACCGCGCACTGCGCGTCGAACAGGCTCTTGCCGGCCGGGTAATGCACGGCTTCCTGCGCGCCGGCGGCGCCTGGCAACGCGAAGGCCGCCACGGCCGTCATGCATGCGACTGCGATCTTTCCTGCTTGCGTCACTTTCATTGCTTCGCCGCCCCCAACAGAACCGAAACCGAACAGTGGTAATTCGAATTGCCGTTCGCCATGCACCAGTTGATGTCGTTGTTCAACGACAGCTTGTACAGCGGCTTCTCGCGCTCGTTGCGGTTGCAGAAGCACTTGCCGCACGACGTCTTGCCGCAGCAATCGTTGTACGACACGATGTAGTCCGAACCGTCGTGCGGATTGCGGCAGGTTCCGATCCACGTGATCGGCGAAGGCGTCGTGCCCGGCGGGCAACTGCTCGACGTGCCGCCGCAGCAACTGCACAGCCAGCCGTCGATCGCGCAGTATTTCCAGTAGTCGCAGCTCATCGGGTCGTCGCTCGCCCCCGACGCGGCGGCACCGGATGCGCCCGACGCCGCGTCGGCCGCATACGCGGTGCGATCGACGGGCAGCAGCGGCAGCATCGCCGATCCCACCAGCACCTTGCCGAGCTTCGCCATCGCGCTGCGCCGCGAACTGTGCTGCGCGACGCCGCGCGCCGACCGCTCGAACCATGAATCAAACAGGCCCATGTCGTTGTTCTCCCTTGACGTTGAAAGAGGGTCGGCCGGTCATGCGTGCTGCGCGTGCGCGTCGTGGCTGTGATCGCCGTGCACGAACTGCTGCAGCGATGCGACGCCGCGCTCCTTCGCTTCGAACAGGCTCTCGAGATGCTCGCGCGTATTGACGAGGCCCTTCGCACGCACCGTGCCGGTTTCGTCGAGCAGCACCGCGTACGGCAGCTTGCCGATCTGGTACGCGAGGCCGAGCTCCTGCGACAGCACGTACGGGAAGCGCCCGAGGTCGTGCTTGCGCGCGAAGCGCGTGTGTTCGTCGATATCGCCGTCGCTCGCGAGCACGATGTTCACCGGCGTCGATTCGCTCGCCTGCAGCGACGGCAGCAGCGGCAGCAGCTTCTTGCAGACGGGGCACGTCGGCGACAGGAAGAACAGCAGCGTCGCCTTGCCCGACGCATCGATGCCGCCGACCTTCACCTGCGAGCCGCGAATGTCGGTCAGTTCGAACGCCGGCGCGATCGCGCCGACCGCCGGCCCCTTGTCGATCATCAATGCGCCGGCCGGCATGATGCGTTCGTACAGGATGCCGATCTGGCGCACGAGCGCGAGACAGATCGCGCCGAGCGCGAGGACGGCCACCCACAGCAGGGCGGTGGAAACGGTGAGAGCGGTTTGCATCATGAATTCCTCAGATGGGAAAGGCGCGGTACGTTGGCGAGCAGCACGTCGACGGTGAGCAGCGCGCAGACGATCAGCAGCACGGAGAAGAACAGCGTCAGGTAGTCGAACCACACGACCGCGCGCGCGCCCGGCTCGACGAGCGCGGTCGCGGCCAGCGCGGCGAGCAGCAGCGCGCGACCGACGTGCAGCCAGCCGATGCCGCGCGGCGCATCCGCTCGCGCGGCCGCGAAGCCGGAACAGCCGCAGTCGATGTCGGTGTGGCCGCGCAGCAGATTGATCGCGATTGCCGCCGCGAAGGCGACGAGCAGCGCGATCAGGCCGATCGCGCCGGCCGTGCGCGTATCGGGAAACAGCAGTGCCGCCGCGCCGACGGCTTCCGCGAGCGGAATCGCGAACGCGACGGGCGCGGTCAGCGCGTCGGGCAGCAGCCGGTAGCCGGCGAGTGCCTGGCTGAACGCGGCGGGCCGGCGCATCTTCGCGAAGGCGCCGAGCAGCACGACGACGGCAGCGCCGGCCTGCGCGCTGGTGGCAAGTACGGGATCGAGCGTCATCGCGGCCTCACGGGTTGACGAGCAGCGACGACGTATTGCCGATCTGCTTCTCGACGTTCTGCAGCTTGCCCGTGCGCGCATCCATCACGACGAGGTCGGAGGTCGCCGTCAGCCCGTAGAACAGCGGCTTGTCGTCCTCGCTGACCTGGATCGACACGAGGGGATCGATCTTCTGCTGCGCGAGATCCCAGCGCGCGACACGCTGCTTCGACTTCAGGTCGAACACCCACACCTGCGTGCCGGGGTCCTTGTGCGAGCCGTCGGTACCCTTGTGCATCAGCACGTAGTAGCGGTTCTGCTTCGCCTGCACGGCCGTCTGCTGCATGCCGCCCGGGCGCCAGCCTTCGGCGCGTTCGGCGTCCGTCAGCAGCGGCCACGGCTTGCCGAACACGGGCTTGTCGCCGCTGAAATCCGCGCTGCGCACGTTGCCGCCGTAGGTCGTAAACAGATAGTCGCCCTTGTAGCGCGACGCGTTCACGAACGCCGGATCCTTGTCGACGTCGATGAACGCATCCGACATCGTGCGTTTCGTTTCCTTGCCGCTCGCATCGAGCGTGACGGTCAGCGCCTTGCCGCTTTCGCACAGCGCCGTGAAGCGGTCGTTGCCCGACGGATACGCGAGCACGCAGGCCGCCGTGTCGATCTCCGACAGCACCTTCTTCGAGACCGCGTCGATCACCGTCACCGATGCGGCCGGCGTGATGTTCGCGACGTACAGCCGCTTGCCGTCCGCGCTGAGCGCGGTGTTGTACGGCGACGGCACATGCTGCGCATGCTTCGCCGGAATCACGATCTCGCCCGCATGATCGAGCGTCGTGTTGTCGGTGATCTCGACGACGTCGGTGCGCGTGCCGTGCGAGCCGCGCGAGAAGTACGTCGTCGCGACGAAGCTCGTCTTGCGGTCCGGCGAGATCGCGAGGCCCGGGCCGAAGCCGCCGTCGATCTGGCCGAGCAGTTTCTTCGCATCGGCGTCGTACACGTAGATGCGTCCGTCGGTCATCGACGGCATCGAGATGTCGACGATATAGACCTCGTGCGGATGCCAGGGCGGCATCTTCTGCACGACCAGTTCTTCCGGCTTTTCCGTCGCATTCGCGCCGCCGGCCCATGCCGCCGCGAACGCCAGCGTCGCCGCGAGCACCGCGGTTCGTCGCCTTGTCCTCATGTCGCCTCCAGTTGGGGAATCACGTAACGTGGGGCGACTGTAGTTCGACAATAAATCCGGTCAGCACCCGGACCGGCACCGCGTGCGTGCCGATTCGGGATATTGGAAAACCGCCTGAAAGGCACGCCGGCCGAAGGCTTCCGACCCTCTGGCAGATGCGCCCGGAATAGCGCTGCCCCTTATTGCGCCGACCGCGCGGTCGGTTTAATCTTGCGCGGTCCTGATCGACGCACCTGGAGGCGCTGTGTTCGTGTTTCACGAGAGGTTCGACAACGCGGACCGGCATGCCGAGGCGCTGCGCGGCTGGAACCAGCGCTACGACCAGATCGGCTCCGGCGCGTATCGCAGCGCGGTCAAGCATGCGGTGCTGGACAGCGTGCAGCTGTTCCAGGAAGCCGCCAACGTTCGCATCATCCAGCGCGGAAGGTTGCCGCACGACCAGACGGTGTTCGGCATGCCGCTCACCGGCGCGGGTGCGTTCGCATTCGGCGGTGCGCGCATCGAACGCGGCACGATGGTGCTGGCGCGCGGCGGCACCCCGTTCGAGCTGCACTCGCCCGACGACATGTCGCTGATCGGAGTCGTCGCCAATGGCGAACTGATGCAGCAGATCGAGGATGCGGCCGACGTCCGCCTCGACGAAGTCACGTTGCGGCGCGGCGTCGTCGACATGCCCACCGCGGTGCTGATGCGCGCGAGCGTGCAGATCGCGACGCACCTCGAGCGTGTATTGTCGGCACCCGATACCTTCCGCGACGCACGCGCGCAGCGCGAACTGCGCGGCGAGATCGGCAACGTGCTCGTCGATCTCCTCACGTACCGGATTCCCGAGCCGCCGAACCGTCTCACGCATGCATGCCGCGCCGACATCGTGCGCCGCGTGCACGACTACGTGATCGACCATCCCGAGGCACCGGTCGACGTGCTGAGCCTGTGCACGCAATTGCGCGTGAGCCGGCGCACGATGCAGAACAGTTTCCAGTCGGTCGTGCAGACCAGCCCGTTGCATTACGTGCGATCGCTGCGCCTGTCGCAAGTGCGGCGGATGCTGCTCGACACGCGGCAGGCCGACCTGCCGATCAGCGACGCGGCCGCACGCTGGGGCTTCATCCATCTCGGGCATTTCGCGAACGCCTACAAGGCGCAATTCGGCGAGTTGCCGTCGACCACCGCGCGCCGTTCCGCGCGCGGCGCAAAAACGCGCTGAGGCCGCGCAAAACCCGCGATAATCTCCGGCTGACCGTTCGCCGCCCCGCGCGACACGCGACGACCACCGGATTCCATTGCCTGCCCCGATGCCCGAGGATTTCCACTTCCTGCTGCTGCCCGGCTTTTCCGCGCTCGGCTTCATGTCCGCGGTCGAACCGCTGCGCGTCGCGAACCGCTTTCGCACGGAGCTCTATCGCTGGCACGTGATCAGCGCCGACGGCGCGCCCGTCGCCGCGAGCAACGGCATTCCGGTCGCCGCCGAAGCCGCATGCGCGGAGGTCGAAACGGTCGATACGGTGTTCGTCGTCGCCGGCTTCGATCCGCTCGTGTGCTACACGCGCGCGATCGGCGACTGGCTGCGCCGCCAGCACCGTCATGGTGCAACGCTCGGCGGCATCGACACGGGCAGCTTCGTGCTCGCGGAAGCCGGGCTGTTCGACGCGTCGCAGCCGCTCACGCTGCACTGGGAAGCACTGGCCGCGTTCCGGGAACGCTACCCCGGCCTGAACGCGACGCAGGAGCTGTTCGAGATCGACGACCGGCGCATCACGTGCGCGGGCGGCACCGCGTCGATCGACATGATGCTCGACCTGATCGGGCGGCGGCACGGTGCCGATCTCGCGGCGGCGATCTCCGAGCAGTTCGTGGTCAGCCGGATCCGGCAGCGCTCGGACAGCCAGCGGCTCGAGATCGCCGCGCGCTACGGCGTGCACAACCGCAAGCTGATCCAGGTGATCGGCACGATGCAGCGGCACATGGAAAACCCGCTCGGCTCCGATGCGCTCGCGCAGGAGGTGTCGATCACGCGGCGCCAGCTCGAACGCCTGTTCAGCGCGACGCTGAACGACACGCCGACGCATTTCTACCTGAACCTGCGGCTCGATCGCGCGCGTGAACTGCTGCAGCAGACCGACATGAGCATCACGTCGGTGTGCGTCGCGTGCGGGTTCGAATCGCCGTCGCATTTCTCGCGCACGTATCGCGCGCGATTCGGCCTGAGCCCGCGCAGCGACCGTCGCGCGACGCGCTGATCGTCGCGGGTTTCAAGCACAATCCCGCGCGGAATTGCGCGTTCCGGCAGCGTTTCCCGCCGCTCGCTGAACAATGCCGACGATTGATCGACGGACTGAAGAGGTCATCGAAAATAAACTGGAATGTCGTTGAAAATATTCTGTAACATACCAAAAAAAGTTAGATAGGCAGCCTAACAACTTGCATGCCGCATCGCGGCAGGCTGCCACCGATATCGATTCGATCCGAGGGGTATGACATGACGATGCTCGATTCGCCGTCGCCGCACCTGCCTGCCGTTCGATTCTTCGTTCGCCGCTTCGCGCGCGCGTCCTCCTGCTTCTCGCCGTCCAATCCCGCCAGTTTCTTTTCGACCTGACATTTAGGTTTCCTTAGTCAGTCGACGCTCCCCACACCGCTTCGCCGCACCGGCTCGATCGAGCCGGCGCGCGGGCCGTGTCGTGCCTGCGCGCCACGAACGCGCGGGCGTGTCCAACCGTTGAGATGAGGATCACGTATGCAGACATCACGCAAAGCACTGCCGCTCGCCCTGGGTCTCGCGCTCGGTTTCGGCATCGTCGGCGGCACCGCGGCCGATACGAAAGTCTCGAATCCGCAAGCAACGAGCCTGCGCGAAAGCCTGACACGCGGCGTCGCGCCGCCGGCCGCCAAGGCGGATACGGCCGCCGGGCAGTTCCGCGCGGACGGCGTGGCGGTCACGTTGTACAACCCCGCCTATCGCGCGAAGAAGGCCGCCGCGACGCCCGCCGCCACCGCGCGCGACTTCGTCGCGTCGCAGGCCGCGCAACTCGGGCTCGACGCGACCGCGCTCGCGAGCCTCGTCGTCACGTCGGAGCGCAGCGACGCCGAGTTCACCGTCGTGCGCCTGCAGCAGCAGGCAGCCGGATTGCCCGTGTACGGCAGCGATATCGCGGTGACGGTCGCGAAGGACGGCCGCATCCTGTACGTCGCGAGCAACACGATCAACGGCGTGGTCGCGAAGTCGGGCAAGGCGCAGGCCGTCGACCAGCAGCAGGCGCTCGACCGCGCACGCGCGTATCTCGGCGTGAGCGGCTTCACGAACCAGGATGCGCAGCTCGTCGCCTTCGTCGACAAGGCCGGCACGCATACCGCGTGGAAAGTGCGCGGCCGCCCGAACGACGGTCCGAAAGGCGACTGGGAACTGCTGATCGACTCAGGCAGCGGCGAAGTGCTGCGCGCCGAGGACAAGGCGCTCTACGCGACCGACGGCACGGGCTTCGTGTTCCGGCCCGACCCGCTGTCGCCGACCAAAAGCAGCTACGGCAGCACGGGCTACAAGGACAGCAACGACGCCGATTCGTCGCAACTCACCGCCGCGCGCGTGCGCGTGACGCTGAAGGATCTCGCGCAGTCGGGTGCGCGTTATTCATTGTCGGGCCCGTATGCGGCATGCGTCGATTTCGACGCGCCGCGCGACAACGCGTGTCCCGTGCAGTCGACCCCCGCATTCGAATTCACGCGCGGCAACCTGTATTTCGAGGCGGTGAACGCGTACTACCACATCGACACGTTCCTCCGTTACGTGAACCAGACGCTCGGCATCAAGGCGCTGCCGTACCAGTACACGGGCGGCGTGCAGTACGACCCGCACGGCGAATCGGGCGACGACAACTCGTCGTACTCGTCGAGCAGCGGCCGGCTGACCTTCGGGCAAGGCGGCGTCGACGACGCGGAGGATGCGGACGTCGTGATCCACGAACTCGGCCACGGCATCCACGACTGGGTGACGAACGGCGGCCTGTCGCAGCAGGAAGGGTTGTCGGAAGGCACCGGCGACTATCTCGCCGCCGCGTACAGCCGCGACTTCAACCAGTGGAGCCCGTCGGATGCGCAGTACCACTGGGTCTACAACTGGGACGGCCACAACGAGTTCTGGGGCGGCCGCGTGACCAACTGGAACGTCGGGCGCACCTATGCGCAGGCACGCGGCGCGGAGATCCATACGGCCGGCCAGTACTGGGCCTCGTGCAACCTCGTCGCGCGCGACGCGATCGGCGCGCAGGCGATGGACAAGGCGTTCCTGAAGGGGCTGTCGATGACCAACAGCTCGACCAACCAGAAAGCCGCCGCGCAGGCGGTGCTGACGGCGGCGTCCGCGCTCGGCTACAGCAACGCGCAGCTCACCGCGATCGGCAATGCGTACAACCAGAGTTGCACGTACGGCGTGACCGTACCGAAGAAGTCGTAATTCCGCAGCAGGCGGGGGCGCATCGCACGACCTGTGACGCGCCCCCTTCATCGACATCGCCATCCTCACGAGATCGAACATGCCTACTCTGAAACTCACCCGCCTGAGCGCCGCGCTGGGCGGGATGCTGCTGACCGCCGCCGCGCACGCGACGCCGGTGTGGATCACGCTCGGCGACGCGGCATTCCGCCAGTTGCAACGCATCGACGCAAGCGCCACCGCGCAATACAGCACGACCCTCGATGCCGGCAAGGCGGCCGACGGCGCGGCGAGCCGCGAGACCGTACACGTCGTCGAGATCGACGATTCGCGGCTCGGCGAGCTGGCCCACGCCGTCCACCATACGCGCGGCCACGGGCCCGGCTACGTCGTGCACGACTCGTTCGACGACGCGCGCCAGGCACTGCAGCCGTTGCCGACGCCGCTCGCGAAGCAGGCCGCGGCTTCCACGTACCAGGTTTCGAACGCGCCGCAGATCGGCACGTGGATCCAGCAGTTGCAGGCCAGCAACATCGTCGGCACGATCACGTCGCTGTCCGGCTTCACGAACCGTTACTACACGACGTCGCACGGCGTCGCCGCATCGGACTGGCTCGCGCTGCAGTGGAAGCAGCTGGCCGGTTCGCGCGCCGACATCACCGTCGAGCAGTTCGCGCACACGGGCTTTCCGCAGAAATCCGTGATCCTGACGATCCGCGGCAGCGATCCGGCCGCGGGCACCGTCGTGCTGGGCGGCCACCTCGATTCGACGGTCGGGCGCACGACGGAAAACACGCGCTCGCCCGGCGCGGACGACGATGCGTCAGGCATCGCCAGCCTCACCGAAGCGCTGCGCGTGCTGCTGGCGAACAACTATCGGCCGAAGCGGACGATCAAGTTCGTCGGATACGCGGCCGAGGAAGCCGGCCTGCTCGGCTCGAAGGCGATCGCGAAGCAGTTTCGTGCGCAAAACGTGAACGTGGTCGGCGTGCTGCAGCTCGACATGACGAACTACAAGGGCGACCCGAAGGACATCTACCTGATCACCGACTACACGAACGCGTCGCAGAACACCTACCTGACGAACCTAGCGAAGACCTACCTGCCGGAACTCGCGATCGGCACGTCGCAGTGCGGGTATGCGTGCTCGGATCATGCGTCGTGGAATGCGCAAGGGTATCCGGCGTCGTTCCCGTTCGAGGCCGATCAGAACGACAGTCCGTATATCCATACCGTGAACGACACGCTGGAGAATTCGGATCGGCAGGCGAACCATGCATTGAAGTTCGGCAAGCTGGCGCTGGCCTACGCGGTCGATCTCGGCGGCAACGGCAGTGCGACCGTGAAGCGCTGACGGCGCGCGGCCGGGCTGTTCGTCCGGAAATGACGGAAGCGTATGCTCGCGGCTTGCATACGCTTGCGTCGCGAAGCGTTCTCCGCGGTCGCGGCGCCGACCCGTCGTCGAACCCGGTACGCCGCGTCGTCCGGATAGAATCCCCGTTCGACCACTTCGCTACACGCTTCCCGCCATGACCGATTTCTCCCGCTCCGTCGACGACCTGTCGCCCACCCGGGTCACGACCGCGTTCGACCTGCCCGGCCACACGACCGTTCGCTCGCTCGGCGTCGTCCAGGGCATCGTCGTGCGCTCGCGCTCGATCGTCGGTTCGTTCGGCGCATCGCTGCAGACGATCTTCGGCGGCAACATCACGCTGTACACGTCGCTGTGCGAAAAAGCCCGCCAGCAGGCCTTCGACAAGATGCTCGCCGACGCAGGCAAGCTCGGCGCGAACGCGATCGTCGCGATGCGCTACGACTCGACCGAGATCGGCGCGGGTGTCACGGAAGTCATCTGCTACGGCACGGCCGTGCGCGTGACGCAGGACGCGTGACGCCCGTCACGCGTCGCGCTCGAGCGACTTCATCGTCGTGAGCTGCGGGAACAGCCGCATCCACGTGAGCGCGACGGCGATCGTCGCCGCACCGCCGACGACGATCGCGGCCGGCGCGCCCCACCATGCAGCCGTCACACCCGATTCGAATTCGCCGAGTTGATTCGACGTGCCGATGAACAGCGAGTTGACGGCACTCACACGGCCGAGCATGTCGTCGGGCGTGCGCAGCTGCACGAGCGACAGGCGCACGACGACGCTCACCACGTCCGATGCGCCGAGCGCCGCCAGCGCGACGAGCGACAACACGAAATTTCTCGACAGCCCGAACACGATCGTTGCGATGCCGAACGCGATCACGCCGCCGAACATCGCGCGGCCGGGCCGCCCCTTGAGCGGAAAGCGCGTGAGCCACAGCGTGCCCGCGAGTGCGCCGACCGCCGGCGCCGCGCGCAACGCGCCGAGCCCCCACGGCCCGACCTGCAGGATGTCGCGTGCGTAGATCGGCAGCAGCGCGGTCGCGCCGCCGAACAGCACCGCGAACAGGTCGAGCGACAGCGCGCCGAGGATCGCCGGTTCGCGCCGGATGAATGCGATGCCTGAAAACACCGAACGGAGCGTCACCGGTTCGCGCGCGGGCGGCGCGCCGCGCAGCGGAATCGTGCCGCTCAACACCGCCGCGACCGCGAACGCGACGACGCTCGTGCCGAACGCGACGGGCGCGCCGACGCCATACAGCAGCCCGCCGAACGCGGGCCCGAGAATCTGCGCGGCCTGGTTCGCCGAGGTCGACAACGCGGTCGCGCGCGGCAGGTCGCTGCGCGGCACGACGGCCGGCAGCAGCGACGACACCGACGGCGACTCGAACGCGCGGGCCGTGCCGACGATCGCCGCGAGCGCATACACGGCCGGCGCGGCCAGCCATCCTTGCGCGGCACCGAGCAGGAACACGCCGGCGGCCAGCGCCTCGACGGCCTGGCAGATCGTCGCGATGCGCCGGCGGTCGTAGCGGTCGGCCACCTGCCCGACGACGAGCGTCAGCGCGAACATCGGCACGAACTGCGCGAGGCCGACGAGACCGAGTGCGAACGCGCTGTGCGTGAGCGCGTAGACGTACCACCCGATTGCAACCGACAGGATCTGGAAAGCCAGGGAAGACATCACGCGCGTGCCCCAGAAGCGCTGGAACGGTGCGTGACGGAACAGGTTGGCGGGCAACGGGGATAAGGGACTGGGATCGGGCACGGAGTCGGTCATCGAGGTCTCGGCGGTCGGCGCGGCACGCCGGCACCGTTCGGGAAAGCGAAGGCGCACGCCGACGCATGCGCGCGACAACGGTACGGACGCGGCGAAATCGCGATGATATGCCAAGCGCGCAAAACGGGCCGGGGACGTGGCCGGCAACATCGAGCGGACGCGGGGGGCAACGCATCCGGCGGCCGCGTCGATCGCGGCCGCCGGATGGCGGCTCGGGCACGGGATTTTCCGATGCTGGCGGCCGCGGGCTTCACCGGGGCGGAACGCCCTCGTCGGCCGCGCCGCCGGCGATGCCGAACAGGCGTTGACCTTCCGGGGTGTCCTCGACTCGCCAACCCTGCGCGCTCAATGCTTCCCGTATCCGGTCGGCCTGCACCCAGTCCTTGTCCGCTCTCGCGCGCTCGCGTTCGGCGAGCAGCCCGCGAACGTGTTCCGGAATGTCGGGTGCAACCGGCCTCCATGCGCGCAAACCGAGGCCCAGCACGGTGTCGAAGCTGTCCACGGTCGCTTTCAGCGTCGCGGGGGGCAGGTTGCTCCTGACCAGATCCCAGAGCACCGCGAGCGCCCTGGGCAGATTCAGGTCCTCGTTCACTTCGGCGTCGAATCGCGCGGCGAAATCCGCATCGACGCGCCCTCCGTCCGGCCAGCCGGCATACAGGTGCCGAAGCCGGTTCAGCGCGGTGTGCGCGGCGTCGAGCGACGCCCACGTGAAATGCAGCTTGCTCCGGTAATGGGCCGTCAGGCACAGGTAACGGTACGCGAGCGGGTCGATATTCCTGCTCTGCAAGGTCTGCAGACGAACGAAATCGCCGCTCGACTTCGACATCTTCGTATCGGCATCGAGCGTCAGGAAGTGCCCGTGCATCCAGTAATTCGCGAGGTTCGTGCCGTGGGCCGCCCGCGTCTGCGCGATCTCGTTGCTGTGGTGCACGGCGATATGATCCTCGCCGCCGCAATGGATATCGAACCACGTCCCGAGATACTTCGCCGACATCGCCGAGCATTCGATATGCCAGCCCGGAAAGCCGCGCCCCCACGGGCTGTCCCATTCCATCTGCCGCTTGACGCCGGCCGGGCTGAACTTCCACAACGCAAAATCCGTGATGCTCCGCTTGTCGCCCAGCGCGACCCGCTTGCCCGCCTGCAACCCCGCGCGGTCGAGCCGCGCGAGATAACCGTAGTCGTCCTGCCGACTGGTGTCGAAGTAGAGGCCGTCGTCCGTGCGATAGACGTAGCCGCCCCGGTCGAGCGTATCGATGAACGCGATCTGTTCGGCGATGTGATCCGTGGCGCGGCACCAGACCGTCGGCTCGAGCAGGTGGAGCGCGCGCCAGTCCCGCACGAAAGCGTCGGTGTAGCGCCGGGCGATGGCCCACGCCGATTCGCCGGTCCGGCGGCTGCCCTTTTCCATCTTGTCTTCGCCTTCGTCCGCATCCGAAGTCAGGTGGCCGACGTCGGTGATGTTGACGACGTGCCGCACCTCGTATCCGTTGCGCACCAGTACGCGGCGCAGGAGATCCTCGAACACGTAGGTTCTCAGGTTGCCGATGTGGGCGTCGTCGTAGACCGTGGGGCCGCAGCAGTACATGCCGACCTGCCCGGCCCGGATTGGCGTGAACGGGCGCACGGTACGCGACCAGGTGTCATACAGCGCAAGCGGCATCGAGTTTCTCCGTCCGAAGGTGTCGGCCCAAAAACAAAAAGGCCGCCTGTCTTGCATCACAGGCGGCCGGAAGGCGATTGCTTGAATGTTCAGCGAGTTCGCTGGACGCAACTTCCCCCTGGCACGTTCTGACAACATGCGCGGAGCAGCGACGAGAGGAAATGGGCGCGATCAAGCATGGGGACGATGCTAGCGTCTATAGACGGCACCGGTCAATACCGTCGGGCAGTCGCCCGGCGACGATCCCGGTGCGGCGGCCCGGCAGCGGGCCTTGACCGGACGGCTCTCGTGCCCGCTCAACCCCGTCAGGCAAAAAAAAGCGCGAACCTCGGTTCGCGCCAAAGAGAGACCTCGCTGAAGACGTCACAACCTCACACCACCCCGCTCAGAACGAATGCCGCATCCCGATCCGCACGTCGGCCTGCGTCTGCGTCGTCGACGGCGTGAAGCTGTAGCCGACCACCGCATCGACGCCTTGCGACGCGCGCAGGTAATCGCCGGAGATATACACGTCGGTACGCTTCGACAGCAGGTAATGCAGGCCCGCCGTGCCCTGGTTCCAGTGATGGCCTTCGAAGCGCGTGTGCTGGTAGCCCGCGATCAGGCTCAGCGCCGGCGTGAACTGGTACAGGCCGCCGCCTTCATACACCTGCATGTGCGACGACTGGCCGAAACCCTTGATCGTCGTGTACGAGAAGTTGGCGTCGAGCGTCAGCTTGCCGATCGTGTAGCTCGAGCCGATGCCGAACGTGCCCTGGCTGTCGACGTCCATCGGCGTGTTCGCGAACAGGTCGGTGCGTGCGCCGGTCGCCGGATCGACGGTCACCGTCTGCTGGCCGAGGAACGTGTGCGTGCCGATCATCGCGTACGGGTCGAACGCATAGATGCCGTTCGGGTTGTTCAGGCGCGTGTACGCGGCGCCGATCGAGAAGTCGCCCTTCGTGAAGCTCGCGCCCGCGCTCCACGCGCTGTTGCGGTGGAAATTGCCGGCGACGTTGCCGAACGAGTACATCGCGCCGAACTTGAAGCCGCTGAGGTCGTTCGACAGGAACTTCACCGAATTCGGCAGGCGGTCGCCGTTGAAGCGGTCGAAGTCGCCCTGGTGGATCGCATAACCGCTGCCCCACGCGGAGATGTTGTAGATCGACACGAGTTCGTTCGTGATGTCGAGCTGGTTGCCGAACGACAGCGTGCCCCAGTCGTTCTGCAGGCCGACATACGCCTGCCGGCCGAATTCGGCGCCGCCGAAGCCGAGCTGCCCGGTGCCGAGGCGGAAGCCGCTCTCGAGGGTGAACACGGCCTTCAGGCCGCCGCCGAGGTCTTCCGTGCCCTTCAGGCCGAAACGGTTTCCGTACGCGACGCCGTCGTCGAACTTGACCACGTGCGAGCCGCCAGTGTTGTTCACGTACGTGATGCCTGCGTCGAGAATCCCGTACAGCGTCACACTGCTCTGCGCATGCCCGATGGCGGGCACGCAGGCC
Source organism: Burkholderia sp. LK4 (assembly GCF_001043615.1). Classification (NCBI taxonomy): domain Bacteria; kingdom Pseudomonadati; phylum Pseudomonadota; class Betaproteobacteria; order Burkholderiales; family Burkholderiaceae; genus Burkholderia; species Burkholderia sp. LK4. Next base: position 4,142 of record NZ_LDUL01000051.1, on the reverse strand, counting down.
GCGCATGCAAGCGCAGCGGCTACGGCAACTTTGGTGTGCTTCATTGTCGACCACCCTCCCTGAACCGTTCGATGGAAAGAATCTCGTCCCGGCGCGTGCCGCGATGCGCCGGTGGATTCGAATTCGGTACGCCCGCTGGCTTCGGCATTTCGTTTTCCGCAATAACGCAGCCATTGGCGAAAAATACAAACCCATATTTCGCGTCACCCGTCTGAAGGCGACACCAAATGGTCACGATGCGACCCGCTCGGGAAAACACGTAGACGGGCGGCCCGGTAAAAACCGGCCGCCCGGAAGGAGGGAATCAGCGCCCGTCGAGGGCCGCGCGCACGGCCGGCAGGCCCGGTGCGCCGGCCGCCGTCGTCACGCCGTCCAGCCAGCCGGCAACCAGCGCCGGGGCGGATTTCAGCGCACGCTGCGCCGCGAGCGCGGGCGACGTCTTGTGGTCGAGCATGTCGGCGATCATCCGGTTCTCGACGTCGACGGAGAACGTCATCTGCCGGAACAGCCGCGCCAGGTTCGCGCACTGGCCGGCGAACCCGGCGCGCGTAACGGTATTGACGGTCGCCCCGCCGTAGTTCGGGCCGAAATACGCATCGCCGCCCGACAGGTAGGTCAGGTGGAACTTCGTGTTCATCAGATGCGGCTCCCAGGCCAGGAACACGATCCACCGCTTGTCGCGCACCGCGCGCTCGACCTGCGTGAGCATGCCCGTCTCGCTCGATTCGACGAGCGACCAGTTTGCCGCGCCGAGCGCATGGTCGGCGAGCATCCGCTTGATGTTCTGGTTCGCGGGCGCGCCGGGCTCGATCCCGTAGATCTTGCCGCCGAAGCGGTCGGCGTAGCGCGCGAGATCGGCGAACGTATGCACGCCGGCGGCGGCCACGTAGTCGGGCACCGCGAGCGTGAACTTCGCGCCGCTCAGGTTCGCGTGCAGCACGTCGATCGACTTCTCGTCGACGAACGGCTTCACGAGCGGCGCCTGCGCGGGCATCCAGTTGCCGAGGAACACGTCGACCTGCCCTTTCTTGAGCCCCTGGTACGTGATCGGCACCGACAGGTTCGCCACGTCCTGCCGATAGCCGAGCGCCTTCAGCACGACGCCCGCCATCGCATTCGTCGCATCGATGTCGGTCCAGCCGGGCGCCGCCATCTTCACGTCGCCGCACGTCTGCGGGTCGGCCGCGTGCGCAGGCTGCGTCGCCGCCACGCACGCGGCGGCGGCGAGCGCCGCGCCGATCCTTCGGATTGCTGCATTGCGTTGCCGTTTCATGGTTCGCTTCCTCCGTCGTTCTTCAATGATCGCGATGCGGGGCGCTCAACGCCCGATGCGCGGAAAGCGCGCCATCGCCTCGAGCGTGTCGAGTTCGATGTGATTGCGCATGTAGCGCTGGCTCGCGTCGGTGAACGGCTGCCAGTCCCACGCGTGGATGCGGCCCTGCGTCGTCGCCGCGTAATGGAAACGCCGGCGCCGCTGACTCGCACGCACCTGGCGGTCCAGTTCGGGCAGGTTCCAGCGCTGCGCGGCTTGCGCACGGAACGCGGCCAGCACGTCCGCGGCTTCCGGCGTGCCGGCGAGGTTCGTCAGCTCGCGCGGGTCGTCGCCGAGGTGATAGAGCTGGTCGGGATCGGCCGGGCAATGCACGTACTTCCAGTCGCCGCTGCGGATCATCACGACCGGCGCGACCGCACCTTCCGCGAGGTATTCGCCGAGCGCAACATCGTGCGCCGGCGTGCCGTTCAGGTGCGGCACGAGGCTTGCCCCGTCGACGGGGTCCGGCCAGCCGCCGGCGGGGGCGGCGCCGGCCAGGTCGACGAGCGTCGGCAGCAGGTCGACGTGCGACACCGGCCCGCGCACGCGCGCGGCGCCGAAGCGGCCCGGCGCATGCACGATCAGCGGCACGCGGCAGCCGCCCTCGAAGAACGTCATCTTGTACCAGAGCCCGCGTTCGCCGAGCATGTCGCCGTGGTCGGACGTGACGATCACGATCGTGTCGTCGGCGAATCCGCACTGTTCGAGCGCGGCCAGCACACTGCCGAACTGCGTGTCGACATACGAGGTTGCACCGTAGTACGCGCGACGTGCGGCGCGGATCTGTGCGTCGGTGGGCGGCGTCCGGTCGTTCTCGCAGACGAAGCGCAGCCGCTGCGAATGCGGATCGCTTTCCGCCGCGTCGAGGCGCACGGCCGGCAGGTCGATCTCGTCGTCGCGATAGAGATCCCAGTATTCGCGCGTGATCGCATACGGGTCGTGCGGATGGGTCAGCGACACGACCATGCAGAACGGCCGCGCATCGTGCCCGGCCGCCCGCTCGCGCGCGACGTCGTACAGCTTCTGCTTCGCGGCGAACGTGACCTCGTCGTCGAAATCGAGCTGGTTGGTGCGCACGCACGGGCCCGCGTCGAGCACCGAGCTCATGTTGTGATACCAGCTCGGCCGCTCCGCCGGGCTGTCCCAGTCGGGCACCCAGCCGAAATCGGCCGGATAGATGTCGGTCGTGAGCCGCTCCTCGAAGCCGTGCAACTGGTCGGGCCCGCAGAAGTGCATCTTGCCGGACAGCATCGTCCGGTAGCCGCCCGCGCGCAGGTAGTGCGCGAACGTCAGCGTTTGCGCCGGCAATTCGGCGGCGTTATCGTAGGCGCCGATCCCCGACGGCAGCTTGCCGGTCAGCAGCGAAAAACGCGACGGCGCGCACAGCGGGCTCGCGCAATACGCGGCGTCGAACACCACGCCTTGCGCGGCGAGACGGTCCAGCGTCGGCGTGCGCGCGACGCGGTTGCCGTAGGCCGGCAGCGCGAACGGCGTAAGCTGGTCGGCCATCAGGATCAGGATGTTGGGTGTCGGGTTCGTCATCGGCAGTCGTGGGGAAAACGGTGTTCGAATGGAACGGCACGCCGCTCGCGCAGCGAGACGTCCGGCATGACGGAAACGGCCCGACGAAAGTGCCGCGCGGGCACGCCGCGCTGGCTAGAATCGCGGAATGCGTTGCGTGCCACCCGTGGCGCGGAATGCGAAGCGGGGCGTGAAGCAGCCTGTGTAGCAGCCTGTGAAGCAGCCCGTGCAGCACGTGTGCCGCACCGTCCGATGCACTATCGCCTGCCCGAATTCGCGCGGGAAGGCGTCCGGCCCTTATGGGGCCATTAGAGGGACTTATGTCGAAATCCGAACCGTTACCGTCGATGCAGGCGCTGCGCGCGTTCGAATCGGCTGCCCGGCTCGCGAGCTTCACGGCCGCCGCGCGCGAGCTCGGCTCCACCCAGCCGGCCGTGAGCCAGCAGGTGTTCCAGCTCGAGGCCGAACTGGGCGTGCCGCTGTTCGAGCGCAGCCCGCGCGGTGTCACGCTGACGGCCGACGGCGAGTGCCTGTACGAAGCGGTGCGGCTGAGCCTCGACACGCTGCGCGGCGCCACCGCGACCCTGCGGGCGCGCCGCGAGCACGGCGCGCTCACGATCGTCACCGACTTCGGCTTCGCCACCTACTGGTTGATGCCGCGCCTGGCCGGGCTGAAGCGCGTGATGCCGGATGTCGACGTGCGGGTCGTCACGTCGCAGGATTACGACGCGCAGCGCGACCACGGCGACATCGCGATCCTGTTCGGCGACGGCCACTGGCCGTCGTGCACGGCCGCGCGACTCTTTCCGGAATCGGTCACGCCCGTGTGCTCGCCCGCGTTCCGCGACGCGCACCCGCACGTCGCCCGGGCCGATCACCTGCTCGCGTTGCCGCTGCTGCACGTGCAGCCGACGCGCCCCGAGCGCTGGCTGTCGTGGTCCGGCTGGTTCGACGCGCACGGCCTCGATACGGCAGCCGCCGCGCGCGGCGTGACCTTCAACAGCTATGCGCTCGTGATCCATGCGGCGCTGCTCGGCGAAGGCGTTGCGCTCGGCTGGGCGCCGCTCGTCGACGAACTCGTCGCGTCCGGGCAGCTCGTGAAGCTCGTCGACGCGCCGGTCGTCACGCCGCGCGGTTACTTCCTCGTGCGGCCGCCGCAGCGGCCCGAGCCGGACGCGACCCACGTGTTCCGGCGCTGGCTGCTCGACGCGTGCGCGCCGGCCTGAACGGCCGTCCGTCCGGCCGGCGGCTACGGGCCTGATGCCCGCCTGACGCCCGCTGGACCGGCCGCGCCCGCCCCGCCTGACGC
>NZ_LDUL01000050.1:0-77280 GCF_001043615.1 Burkholderia sp. LK4 | reverse complement strand
CCCCGCCCCTACCCAATACCGGCAACACGGAGACCCCCATCCCATGAATTCGCGCGAAACCCGAGGCATGCTGCTCGGCCTCATCGGCGTCATGATCTTCAGCCTGACGCTGCCGATGACGCGGATCGTCGTCTCCGAACTCCATCCGCTGCTCAACGGGCTCGGCCGCGCGCTCGCCGCCGCGGTACCGGCCGGCCTGCTGCTGTGGTGGCGCCGCGAGCCGCTGCCGACCCGCGCGCAACTGAAAAGCCTCGCGATCACGTCGGCGGGCGTGATCATCGCGTATCCGGTGTTCTCCGCGTGGGCGATGAAATCGGTACCGGCGTCGCACGGCGCGGTGGTCAACGGCCTCCAGCCGCTGTTCGTCGCGCTGTACGCGGCATGGCTGTCTCACGAGCGGCCGTCGAAGGCGTTCTGGGCCAGCGCGGTGGCCGGCAGCGCACTCGTGATCGCGTTCGCGCTGCGCGACGGCGGCGGCACCGTGCAGGCCGGCGACGCGCTGATGCTCGTCGCGGTCGGCATCGGCGCGCTCGGCTATGCGGAAGGCGCGCGCCTCGCGCGCCAGATCGGCGGCTGGCAGGTGATCTGCTGGGCGCTCGTCGTGTCCGCGCCGTTCCTCGTGCTGCCGGTCGGCTGGCTCGCATGGATGCAGCATGCCGCGCATCCGGGCCCGCTCGCCCTGCGCACGTGGCTCGCCTTCGGCTACGTGACCCTCTTTTCGCAATTCATCGGCTTTTTTGCGTGGTACGCGGGGCTCGCGATGGGCGGCATCGCGCGCGTGGGCCAGGTGCAACTGCTGCAGATTTTCTTCACGATCGCCTTTTCCGCGCTGCTGTTCGGCGAAACGGTCACGTCGTCCACGTGGCTGTTCGCGGCCGCGGTGATCGCCACCGTGGTGCTCGGGCGCCGCTCGGCGGTCGCCACGGCCGCGCAACCGGCTCGCGCCGGCTGAACAGGTGCGCCATAATGGACGTTTTGCCTGATCGGTTTTGCCCACCCGGCCGCGAAGGCTCGATCGCGCTCGCGCATGCCCACCCGGCAGCGTCGAAGCGATTTGCCCGAACGACCTTTCTTGACTGACCACGATATCCGAACGAGGAGACTATGAATCCGAGCGACCTGCATCCGCCGCACTGGCAGCTTTCCGAACGCGCCCGCAAGCTGACGAGCTCTGCGATACGCGAAATCCTGAAGGTCACGGAACGCCCCGAGGTCATCTCGTTCGCCGGCGGCCTGCCCGCCCCCGCGACGTTCCCGGCCGAACGCATGCGCGCCGCCGCCGATCGCGTGCTGCGCGACGCGCCGGCCGCCGCGCTCCAGTACAGCGCGACCGAAGGCTACCTGCCGCTGCGCGAATGGATCGCCGAGCGCTACAGCGTGCGCGTGTCGCAGGTGCTGATCACGACCGGCTCGCAGCAGGCGCTCGACCTGCTCGGCAAGGCGCTCGTCGATCCGGGCAGCCCGATCCTCGTCGAAACCCCGACCTACCTCGGCGCACTGCAGTCGTTCTCGCTGTACGAGCCGCGCTACGTGCAGGTGCCGACCGACGAGCAGGGCCTGCTGCCGGAAGGCCTGACGCCGGAACTCACGCAAGGCGCGCGCCTGCTGTACGCGCAGCCGAACTTCCAGAACCCGACCGGCCGCCGCCTGCCCGTCGAGCGCCGCCGCGCGCTCGCCGCGTTCGCGCAGTCGAGCCCGTTCCCGGTGCTGGAAGACGATCCGTACGGCGCGCTGAACTACCGCGGCGAGCCGCTGCCGACGATGCTGTCGATGGCGCCCGATCACGTCGTGCACCTCGGCACGTTCTCGAAGGTGCTCGCGCCGGGCCTGCGGATCGGCTACATCATTGCGCCCGAGGAACTCCACTTCAAGCTCGTGCAGGCCAAGCAGGCCACCGACCTGCACACGCCGACGCTCACGCAGCGCATCGCGCACGAAGTGATCAAGGACGGTTTCCTCGACGAGCACATCCCGACGATCCGCGAGCTGTACAGCGCGCAGTGCGACGCGATGCTCGGCTCGCTCGAGCGCCACATGCCGGAAGGCGTCACGTGGAACCGGCCGGAAGGCGGGATGTTCATCTGGGTGAACCTGCCCGCGCAGATCGACAGCATGAAGCTGCTCGCGGCGGCCGTCGACAATCACGTCGCCTTCGTGCCGGGCGCGCCGTTCTTCGCGGACAACGCGCAGCAGAACACGCTGCGCCTGTCGTTCGTGACGGTGCCGCCCGAGAAGATCGAGGAAGGCGTCGCTCGCCTCGGCAAGCTGCTGCGCGAGCGCCTCTGATCCCCTTTTTCCTGTCACGACTCTCTACGAGGAATCGAATCCATGGCTAACGTCTACGACAAGCTGAAGTCGCTCGGCATCGAGCTCCCGACCGCCGGCGCACCGGCCGCCGCCTACGTGATGAGCGCGCAAAGCGGCAATACGGTCTACCTGTCGGGCCACATCGCGAAGAAGGACGGCAAGGTCTGGGCCGGCAAGCTCGGCGCGGATCTTCAGACGGAAGACGGCAAGGCGGCCGCGCGCTCGATCGCGATCGACCTGCTCGCGACGCTGCACGCGCACACCGGCGACCTGAACAAGGTCACGCGCATCGTCAAGCTGATGAGCCTCGTCAACTCGACGCTCGACTTCACCGAACAGCACATCGTGACGAACGGCGCGTCGGAACTGATCGCCGAAGTGTTCGGCGACGCGGGCAAGCACGCACGCTCGGCCTTCGGCGTCGCGCAGATCCCGCTCGGCGCGTGCGTCGAGATCGAGCTGATCGCCGAAGTTGCGTAACGGGCGCAACACAGTGCCCGGCCGTCTCGTCCGCTTCAAGCAGATCGACGTGTTCACGTCGGTGCCGTTCAAGGGCAACGCGCTCGCCGTGGTGTTCGACGCCGATTCGCTCGGCGACGACGCCATGCTCGAGATCGCCCGCTGGACGAACCTGTCGGAAACCACGTTCGTCTGCACGCCGACCGATCCGGAGGCCGACTACCGCGTCCGGATCTTCACGACGGCCGGTGAACTGCCGTTCGCCGGCCACCCGACGCTCGGCACCGCGCATGCGTTCCTCGAAAGCGGCGCGCGGCCGCGTACGCCGGGCCGGCTGATCCAGCAGTGCGGGGTCGGCCTGGTTGCGCTGCGCGAGCAGGCCGACGGCTGGGCGTTCGCCGCGCCGCCGGCCCGCGTCACGCCGCTCGACCGTTCGGACTACGCGGCGCTGGCTGCCGCGCTGCGCAGCGACGCGATCGACCTGGAAGCCGAGCCGTGCGCGGTCGACAACGGCGCGCCGTGGCTGGTCGTGCGGCTGAAGTCGGCCGACGCGTGCATCGGCCTGTCGCCCGATCCGGCCGCGCTGGAGGCGCTCACGCACCGTTACGGCATGGACGGCCTCGCCGTCTACGCCCCGCACGCCGAAGGCGGCCCCGCGACGTTCGAAATCCGCTGCCTGATGACGGGCGGCAACTTCGGCTTCGGCGAGGATCCCGTCACCGGCAGCGCAAACGCCGCGCTGGCCGGGCTGCTGACACGGCAGGAGCGCCGCCCCGGCCCGTCGTATACGGCCCGCCAGGGTACGGCGATCGGCCGCGACGGCCGCATCTTCGTCAGCTATGCCGAAGACGGCACCACCTGGATCGGCGGCGACGTCGTCACGGTCGTCGACGGCACCTTCCTGTCACCCGTGTGACATTTCGCGATGTGCGATGGCGCCGGCCCGCCCGGCGCCCCCTACGCTTCGCCCAACTATCGCAAAAACGTTCCAGCCAGTAATATCGGGCCTAATCCGTTGTTTCGGAGGTCTGTCCATGGTTGCGTGTCCCGCGAACGAACAGACGTCGGGACAACCCGAACCATAGCCAGCCATCCTGACGGATGGCGCACGCGCGCAGGACGCCACCCTCTTCGATGAGCTCCGCCCGGCCCAACCACACGCCGCCGACCCGGCCGCTTCGCGCGCCGCGCAAATCGCGCCGGCGTGCGCTATTTGCGATCCCGCTGCTCGGGATGCTGGCGCTCGCGCTGCTGTGGGCCGTGATCATCGCGCGTCTCTCGGTGGAAAAGGACAGCGCATACAAGGAGGCGGCGGCTTCCGCGGCGATCCTGTCCTCCGCGCTCGAGCAGCATACGGTCAAGGCGATCCACCAGGTCGACCAGATCACCCGCTTCGTCAAGTTCGAATTCGAGAAGTCCCCCGCGCGCTTCAACCTCGCGAGCGCCGTCGAGAAAGGCGTCGTGCCGAGCGACACGCTGATCCAGGTATCGCTCGTCAACGCGAAGGGCATCCTGTTCGCGAACACGGCCGAGCTGCATCCGCAGCCGATCAACCTGTCCGACCGCGAGCACTTCAAGGTCCACCTCGCGCACAACGACGACCGCCTCTTCATCAGCAAGCCCGTGCTCGGCCGCGTATCGAGCCACTGGACGCTGCAGATGACACGCCGCCTGAACAACCCGGACGGCAGCTTCGCGGGCATCGTCGTCGTGTCGGAAGACCCGAGCTACTTCACGAACGACTTCTACAACAACGCGGCGATCGGCAAGGAAGGCGTGATCGCGGTCGTGTCCGATACGGGCGGCGTGCTCGCGCGGCGCACGGGCTCGGTCAGCAATGCGCCGGGCGCGTTTTCGGCGTCGGGCGTCTACCCGATCGCCGAGCGCGTGACGGGCACGATCATCGACCCGATCGACGGCGTGACGCGCATCGTGTCGTACCGCCACCTCGACGGCTACCCGCTCGCGGTGATGGTCGGGCTGTCGCAGACCGAGGAGTACGCGGACTACTACCACACGCGCAACGTCTACCTGCTGATGACGAGCTTCATCACGCTCGCGATGCTCGCGTTCTTCGGCGTCGCGACGGGGCTGATCGGCAAGCTGCTCGGCCGCGAGCGGGAAATGACGCAGCTCGCCGAATACGACCTGCTCACCGGCCTCGCGAACCGCTATGCGACGCTGCGCGGGCTGCGCAACGACGTGTCGATGCCGACGAGCCTGTCGCGGCTCGGGCTTCTGTTCATCGACCTCGACAACTTCAAGACCGTCAACGACACGCTCGGCCACAACGCCGGCGACATCGTGCTGCAGATGACCGCGTCGCGCCTGGCCGATGCGGTCGGCGACGAAGGCTCGCTCGCGCGGATCGGCGGCGACGAGTTCGTCGTCGTGATGAAGGGCGACGACGTCGAGCGACGCGCGGTGCGGCTCGCGGAAGCGATCATCCGGATGTTCAGCGAACCGTTCGACGTGCGCGGCAGTTCGTTCGTGCTGCACGCGAGCATCGGCATCGCGCTGCACACGGTCGCGAACGAAAGCGAGATCGACCTGCTGAAGAAGGCCGATCTCGCGATGTACAGCGCGAAGGACGCCGGCAAGAACTGCTACCAGTTCTACGCGCCGCACCTGTCGCACCGCGCCGACCACCTGATGCGCTGGGAACAGCAACTCCGCGTCGCGCTCGCCGAGGGGCAGCTGTTCCTCGCGTACCAGCCGAAGATCGACCTCACGCACCGCCACATCACCGGCTTCGAGGCGCTCGCGCGCTGGGATCACCCCGAGCACGGGATCATCTCCGCGAACGAATTCATTTCGATTGCCGAATCGACCGGCCTGATCGTGCCGATCGGCGACTTCGTGATCCGCACCGCGTGCGAGCAGATCGCGCGCTGGCGCGACGAGGGCCACGATACGCTGACGCTCGCGGTCAACATCTCGCCGGTGCAGTTCTGGCGCGGCGACCTGATCGAGACGATCTCGAGCACGCTGCAGGAAACCGGCATCGACGCGAACCGGCTCGAAATCGAGATCACCGAAACCGCGATGATGGAATATCCGGAGCTCGTGTCCGAGAAGATCGTCGCACTGAAGAAACTCGGCATCCGGATCGCACTCGACGATTTCGGCACCGGCTATTCGTCGCTGTCGTACCTGCACCGCTTCTCCGTCGACACGCTGAAGGTCGACCGCTCGTTCGTGCAGGCGATCCCGAACGATCGCAGCGTGTGCGTGATGGTGTCGTCGATCGTGCATCTCGCGCGCTCGCTCGGGCTGACCGTCGTCGTCGAGGGCACGGAAACCGAGGAGCAGATCACGTGGCTGTCCGCACTCGGCGAAATCGAGGCGCAGGGCTTCCTGTTCTCGCGGCCGGTGCCGGCCGACGCGATTCCCGCGCTGATCGCACGCTTCGGCGTGCGCAGCGATTCACCGAACGTGATCGCACACCGCGCGACGGGCAGCACGGGCGCGTAAGCGCACCGTAGCCGTGGCGGGCGTTGCGTGCACCGTCATCGTTTCGTTTTCCGATCCAATTGTTTAGTTCATGAACTAGCGTTTTCGCTCATGGCCGTGTCACGATGCGCGGCGGACAATCGGGAGGGGCAACGTGCCGGCGGGCCGCCGGCATGGCCATACGCGAGAGATCGGGCCCCGAGCCCATACCACCAAGATGACAACCGTCGAAATCGAAGCGACCGCTGATGTCGAACAGGCACAGGCTTCCCTGTGGGACCTGTTCAAGGTCGTTGCCAGCATTTCGGCGGTCTCGTGGGGCGGGCTTTCCATGATGGCGCAGCTCGAACGCCACTACGTGGAGCGGCTGCGGCGCATCGAGCCTCACGTATTCGGCGATCTCGTCGCGCTGGCCTGGCTCGTGCCGGGCCCCGTAGGCTGCAACGTGGCGATACAGGTCGGCCAGATACTGCACGGCCGCGTCGGCGCATGGGTTGCCGGCATCGCGAGCGTGCTGCCCTTCTCCATCCTGATGACGCTGTTCGCGATCTTCTATCGCACGCCGTTCGTGCGCTCGCTGGCAGCGCCGATGCTGATCAATCACTTCGGGATGGTGCTCGCCGCGCTGATCGGCGTCACCTGGGTCAAGCAGCTGCGCTCGCTCGCGCGCACACGGCGCGAACAGCTGATCGCCGCGCTGTCGACGATTCTGCTTGCTTTCGCGCATAATCCGGCCGCTTTCGTCGGGATTCTTTTCGCCGCGTTCGCGGCGGGCTGGCTGACCGGGCCGCCGCAGCGCGACGCGGTCGATTTCACGCTGTCGGCCCGCGACCGCAACCTGCTCGTGCTGCTCGGCGTGCTCGTCACGCTGTTCGCGGTGCCGCTGCCCGGCGATTACCAGGCGACGCTGCTGTGGCCGCGCCTCGCCGGCGCCGGCATGACGCTGTTCGGCGGCGGCTTTTCCGCGCTGCCCGTGCTCAAGACGCTGTTCGTCACGCCGGCAACGGGCATCTCCGATCACGACTTCACGCTTGCGTTCGCGCTGTCGCCCGTCGCGCCCGGGCCGCTGCTGAACGTCGTGCCGTTTCTCGGCTACCTGACCGACGGCTGGGTGGGCGCGCTGCTCGCGACGGCCGCGCTGTTCATTCCGTCGGGCTGCCTCGTCGTGTTTGCGCAGAACCATCTGTCCCGGCTCAAGCGCCATTCGCGTTTCGAGCACGGCATGCGCCTGCTGCGCGCGGCAACCACCGGTTTTCTCGTCGTCGCGGTCGTGAGGATCCTGCACCGCGAACCGGCCGACCCCGTTTACTGGCTGACGGGCGCCTTCGCGACGCTTTGCTTCGCGCGCTTCAAGGTGCCCGTCTATGCCGTGTACGGCACGGTCGCGGTTGCGTGCGGCGTGTGGCTGTGGGCCGCCGCGCGCTGACGGGCGGCAGCGGCCGCCCCGTCGGCCTTGACCGGCACTCGCCCGTCCTCAACCCGCCTGCACCGCGACCCGGCGTGCCATCCAGCGGGCGCGCAGCGCGTCGTACGCAAGGTTGAAGCCGAACGTGTAGGGCAGGAAGAACAGCACGATACCGAGGTCGAGCAGCAGCGCCTCGACGAGGCTCACGTTCAGCCACCACGCGGCGACCGGCACCACCAGCACGACGAGGCCGAGCTCGAACAAGGCCGCATGCGCGATCCGCATGCCGAGCGTGCGCGACAGCCCCGCGCGTCGCTCGATGCGGTCGAACAGCGTATTGAACGCCATGTTCCACGCCATCGCGATCAGCGACACCATCACCGTCAGCACACCGACGTGCGACACCGGCATGTCGAGCAGCCACGCGCCGAGCGGCGCGCACAGCGCGATCGCGACCAGCTCGAACGTCAGTGCATGCAGCAACCGTTCCGTCACCGTTTTGTTGACCTGTTTCATGATTCCCTCCGATTCGTCTGCTTCGTTGATGGCCGCCATTTTGATCGGCACAACCGTATGAATCCAGTTTGATATCATCGGTTTTACCGATATAACGCCATCAGGAGCGCCGCATGCGCCACGCCCCCGAAGCCCTGCTCGCATTCGCCGAAGCCGCGCTGCTCGGCTCGTTCACGGCCGCCGCGCGCAAGCTCGGCAAGCGCCAGTCGACCGTGTCGGAGGCGATCGCGAACCTCGAGATCGATCTCGGCGTGCAGTTGTTCGACCGCTCGACGCGTGCGCCGACGCTGACCGACGCCGGGCGGGCACTGCTGCCGCAGGTGCAGCGCGCACTCGAGGCCGGCGCGGCAATCGACCGCACGGCCGCGCGGCTCGCGCGCGGCGAGGAAGCGCGGCTGACACTCGTCGTGTCCGATACGTACCAGTCGAAGCGCTACGAGGAAACGTTGACGGCGCTCGAGCGGCGCTTTCCCGCACTCGAGTTCGAATGCCAGATCGCCGAGCACGACGACGTGCTCGACCTGATCCAGCAGGGACGCGCGCAGCTCGGGCTGATGGCCGCGCGCGCGGCCTACCCGGCCGACATCGGCGCGGCGACGATCGCGGAGGAATCGGAGATCGGGCTGTTCGTCGGCCGCATGCACGCGCTCGCCGAATACGGCGACGCCGACGTGCCGCACGCCGCGCTGCGCGACGTGCGCGAACTGCGCCTCAATACCTATGTGAAAACGGAAGGCCGCGGCACCGGCGACCGGATCGTCGTCGGCACGCACCACTGGCTGGCACCGAGCTACCTGATGCTGCTGGAGATGGCCGTGCAGGGGTTCGGCTGGGCCGAACTGCCGCGCTGGATGGTCGACCACTTCGCGCGCGATCGCCTGTGCGAACTGCGTGCGCGCGGCTGGCCGCGCCGCGTGCGGGTCGATGCGGTCTGGTCGCGCAACCGGCCGCTCGGCCCGGTCGGCTCATGGCTGCTCGATGCGATGCTGGCCGCATAGCGACGCAGGCCGATGCGCCGGCGGCCGCGCGCCGGCCGGCACCGGCAGGTCAGAAGCCGCGCGACAACACCGCCGCGCCGATCGTCACGACGCCGAGCACGAGGTTCACGAGGACGAGCAGGCGCACCGTATTCACCGCGCGCGCGCCATCCGGCCACTTCTGCGCCTGCACCGCACGACGGATGCGCGGGAACAGTGCGAACCGGATATGCCCGAAGATCAGCATCATCACGACGCCGAGCCCGGCCATTGCATGCAGCGACCACGTTGCGTGCGCGCCGCCGAATTCCACGAGCAGGAAGCCGCCGGACAGCAGGATCACGATCACGGCACCCGACACCCAGTTGAAGAAGCGGCCGAACACGCCTTCGATCAGCGGCAACCGAAGCTGCGGCGACAGGTCGGACAGCGCCGGACGCAGGCAGAAGTTGGCGAAGACCATCCCGCCCACCCACACGGCGACGGCCAGCAGATGAAGAAACAGCGCGACGGAGACAGCATGGGACATGACGGCAATCCTGTGAGGAGTGGGGTACGGCGAACGGCCGCGTCGCACGCGGCATCGAGCGACGTTCGACCGGATTGTCGCCGCCCGGTTCAGACCCCAGGCGCGATTTCACACTATTTTGCAAGTTCCGCGTGACAGCGCCACGCTTGCTTACCCGAATCCCCGCTCAAAAAGAACAGGCCGCACGCCCGCCGAAGCGGAGGTGCGGCCTTCGATCACGGCCGAACCGGCCGATCGATCGATCGTGCATCGCGTCAGCCGAGCAGCGGACGCAGCTCGTTGACGACCTTGAGCTTCGTCTCCGGTGCGCGGCCCTTGCGTGCGCGCTTGCCGACGTGCGGCGCCAGCCCCGCATACGACAGCGTCTCGTCCTGCGCCTTGCCGCCGCGGCCGGTACCGATCAGCACGACGCCGGCCGGATCGATCGCGAGCGCCTGAACGAGCGTTTCCTTGTCGTCGAGCGCCATCAGAATCACGCCGCGACCGCCGCCCGACAGCGTCTTCATCTCGTCCATCCCGAACACCAGCAGGCGGCCGCCGCTCGACAGGCACGCGACCTGCGTCGCGTTCGGCAGCACCGGCATCGGCGCGAGCGGCACCGCGCCCGCATCGATGGTCATGAACGACTTGCCGGCCTTCACGCGGCTCACCATGTCGCCGACCTTCGCGAGGAAGCCGAAACCGTTGCTCGACGCGAGCAGCAGTTGCTGGTCGGCCGGCGCCGCGTAGTAGTGCATCAGGTGCGAGCCCGACTCGAGCTCGATCAGCGACGTGACCGGCACGCCGTCACCGCGCCCGCCCGGCAGCACCGACACGTCGACCGAGTACACGCGGCCGCTGCTGCCCCACGCGATCAGGCGGTCCGGCGTGCGGCACTGGAACGCCGCGTACAGATGGTCGCCGGCCTTGAACGTGAAACCGGCCGGGTCGAGCCCGTGGCCCTTCAGCGCGCGCACCCAGCCCTTCTGCGACACGACCACCGTCACCGGTTCGTCGACCACCTTCGCCTCGAACGTCGCGCGCTTTTCCTGCTGGATCAGCGTGCGGCGATCGTCGCCGTACTGCTTCGCGTCGGCCTCGATCTCCTTGATCATCAGCCGCTTCATCGCGTTCTCGTTCGCGAGCAGCTCCTCGAGTTTCGCCTTCTCGTCGCGCAGCGCTTCGAGTTCCTTCTCGATCTTGATCTTCTCGAGCCGCGCGAGCTGGCGCAGCCGGATTTCGAGAATGTCTTCCGCCTGCCGTTCGCTGAGGCCGAACGCGCTCATCAGCGCGGCCTTCGGCTCGTCCGACTCGCGGATGATGCGGATCACCTCGTCGATGTTCAGGAAGACGATCATCCGCCCTTCGAGGATGTGGATGCGGTCGTCGACCTTCGCGAGACGATGGCGGCAACGGCGCGTCATCGTCAGCTGGCGGAACTTCACCCATTCGTCGAGGATCGTCAGCAGGCCCTTCTGGCCCGGCCGGCCATCGGCGCCGATCATCACCAGGTTCAGCGTCGCGTTCGACTCGAGGCTCGTGTATGCGAGCAGCGTGTTCACGAATTCCGTCTGGTCGATCGTGCGCGACTTCGGCTCGAACACGAGCCGCACCGCCGCTTCCTTGCCCGACTCGTCGCGCACCGCGTCGAGCAGGTCGAGCATCGCCTTCTTCGTGTTGAGCTGCTCGGGCGTGAGCGTCTTCTTGCCGAGCTTGAGCTTCGGGTTCGTCAGCTCCTCGATTTCCTCGAGCACCTTCTGGCCCGACGTGTTCGGCGGCAGCTCGGTGACGACCAGTTGCCACTGGCCGCGCGCGAGATCCTCGATCTTCCAGCGCGCGCGCACCTTCAGGCTGCCACGGCCGGTTTCATAGGCCGCCGCGATTTCCGTGTCGCTCGAGATGATCTGGCCGCCGCCCGGGAAATCCGGGCCGGGGATCAGGTTCATCAGCTCCGCGTGCGAGAGCTTCGGATTGCGGATCAACGCGACCGCCGCCGCCGCGACCTCGCGCAGGTTGTGCGACGGGATTTCGGTGGCGAGGCCGACCGCGATACCCGACGCGCCGTTCAGCAGCACGAACGGCATGCGGCTCGGCAGCGTCTTCGGCTCCTCGAACGAGCCGTCGTAGTTCGGCATGAAGTCGACCGTGCCCTGGTCGATCTCGTCGAGCAGCAGCTTCGAGATCGGCGTGAGCCGCGCTTCGGTGTATCGCATCGCCGCCGCGCCGTCGCCGTCGCGCGAGCCGAAGTTGCCCTGCCCGTCGATCAGCGGGTAACGCAGCGAGAAATCCTGCGCGAGACGCACGAGCGCGTCGTACGCCGACTGGTCGCCGTGCGGGTGGTATTTACCGAGCACGTCGCCCACGACGCGCGCCGACTTCACCGGCTTCGCGTCCGGGCCGAGGCCCATTTCGTTCATCGCGAACAGGATCCGGCGCTGCACCGGCTTCTGGCCGTCGCACACGTCGGGCAGCGCGCGGCTCTTCACGACGCTGACCGCGTAGCTGAGATACGCCTGCTCCGCGTAGTTGCCGAGCGTCAGCGCATCGCTCTCCGGCGCGCCGGAGTCGGCAAAGAGATCGGAGGTGTTGTCGTCCATCTGAATTCCGTATTCGTAAGTGGCGTGAGGCCGGGCCGGGCGTCATGCCCGGCCGCGCGGATTCCGGCTTAAATGTCCGCTTCGACGTCGTTGCCCTTTTCCTCGAGCCAGCCGCGCCGCGCGGCTGCCTCGCCCTTGCCCATCAGCATCGTCATGCGCGCGACGGTCGCCTCGTAGTCGAGTTCGCCGAGCTTCACCGGCATCAGGCGGCGCGTGTCGGGGTTCATCGTGGTATCCCACAGCTGCTCGGCGCTCATTTCGCCGAGCCCCTTGAAGCGGCTGATGCTCCATTGCGTCTCGCGCACGCCGTCCTTGCGGAGCTTGTCGAGAATCGCTTCCAGTTCGCCCTCGTCGAGCGCATAGAGCTTCTGCGCCGCCTTCTTGCCGCGCGCCGGCGCATCGACGCGGAACAGCGGCGGCCGCGCGACGCACACGTGGCCGCGCTCGATCAGTTGCGGGAAATGCTTGAAGAACAGCGTGAGCAGCAGCACCTGGATGTGCGAGCCGTCGACGTCCGCGTCCGACAGGATGCAGATCTTGCCGTAGCGCAGGTTCGACAGGTCGACGCTTTCATCGGGGCTGTGCGGATCGACGCCGATCGCCACCGAGATGTCGTGCACCTCGTTGTTCGCGAACAGGCGGTCGCGCTCGGTTTCCCAGGTATTCAGCACCTTGCCGCGCAGCGGCAGGATCGCCTGGTATTCCTTGTCGCGGCCCATCTTCGCGGAACCGCCCGCCGAGTCGCCCTCGACGAGGAACAGCTCGTTGCGCGTAATGTCCTCGGTCTCGCAGTCGGTCAGCTTGCCGGGCAGCACCGCGACGCCCGAGCTCTTGCGCTTCTCGACCTTCTGGCCCGCGCGCGTGCGCGCCTGGGCCTGCTTGATCACGAGCTCGGCGAGCTTCTTGCCGTGCTCGACGTGCTGGTTCAGCCACAGCTCCAGCGCCGGACGCGAGAACGACGACACGAGCTTCACCGCGTCGCGGCTGTTCAGGCGTTCCTTGATCTGCCCCTGGAACTGCGGATCGAGCACCTTCGCGGACAGCACGAACGACACGCGCGCGAAGACGTCTTCCGCGAGCAGCTTCACGCCCTTCGGCTGCAGGTTGTGCAGTTCGACGAAGCTTTTCACTGCCTGGTAGAGACCGTCGCGCAGGCCGGATTCATGCGTGCCGCCGGCCGGCGTCGGGATCAGGTTCACGTACGACTCGCGCACGAGCGAACCTTCCTCGCTCCAGGCGACGACCCACGATGCGCCCTCGCCTTCGGCGAAGGTATCGTCGCCCGAACGCGAATCGGCGAAACGCTCGCCTTCGAACAACGGGATCAGCAACTCGCTGCCGTTCATTTCGTCGAGCAGGTAGCCGCGCAGGCCGTCTTCATATTTCCACGTCTGGCGCTCGCCGCTCTTTTCGTTGACGAGCACGACCTCGACGCCCGGCAGCAGCACGGCCTTCGAGCGCAGCAGGCGCTGCAGCTCGCCGAGCGGCAGGTTCGGCGAATCGAAGTACTTCGGATTCGGCCACACCTGCACGCGCGTGCCGGATTTCTTTTCGCCGCGGCCCGCGCCCTGCGTCGTGAGCGGCTTCACCACATCGCCTTCGGCGAAGCCGAGTTCCGCGATCTTGCCGTCGCGCCAGACGGTGACGTCGAGGCGCGTCGCGAGCGCGTTCGTCACCGACACGCCGACGCCGTGCAGGCCGCCCGAGAACGTATAGGCGCCGCCTGCGGCCTTGTCGAACTTGCCGCCTGCGTGCAGGCGCGTGAATACGATCTCGACGACCGGCACCCCCTCTTCCGGGTGCATGCCGAACGGGATGCCGCGGCCGTCGTCCTCGACCGAGACCGACTGGTCCGCGTGCAGCGTGACCGTGATCTGCTTGCCGTAGCCGCCGAGCGCCTCGTCGGACGCGTTGTCGATGACTTCCTGGATGATGTGCAGCGGATTCTCGGTACGGGTGTACATGCCGGGGCGCTGCTTGACCGGCTCGAGACCCTTGAGCACCTTGATCGATGCTTCGCTATAGGCCGCGCTGGGTTTCTTCGTTGACATAGGCGCTGAATTTCGTCATTCATCGGGACGTTGTCCACACCTCGTGTGGATAACGTCGTGGACAAAACGTTGAGTTCCGTAAAAAAGCGAATCGAAACAACGGTGTGCTTGGACTGCTCCGAAAGCGGGCGCGCGGCGTTGGCTGCGCTGCCCGGGACGCGCGGTATTTTACTGGTTCCGCGTGGCACGCCAATCGCGCAATCGCGCGCGGCGGCCGCCGGCCGCGCGACGCGTCATGCGGATTACGCCGGCTTGCGCTTCGCCTCGAGCGTTTCCCACCGTTCGAGCGCCGCGAGCAATTCGTCGTCGATCGCCGCGAACCGCTCGGTCAGGCGCGTGCCCTCCTGCGGATCCTTCGCGAAGATCGAACCGTCTTCGAGCCGGGCATTGATCGTCCTCTGTTCCTCCTCGAGCGCGGCGATCTTCTCCGGCAGCGAATCGAGCTCGCGCTGCTCGTTGAACGACAGCTTCACCGTGCGCTGCGCATTGCGGCCCGCGGCGCTTTTTGCCGGCTCGTCCTTGACGGGCGCCGCTTCCTTCACCGCGCGCTTCGCGGCTTCCTGCTGCGCGAGCTGATCCGCGCGCGCGCTCTGGATCTGCCAGTCGGTGAAGCCGCCGACATATTCGCGCCACTTGCCGTCGCCCTCGGACGCGATCACCGACGTCACGACGTTGTCGAGGAACGCGCGATCGTGGCTGACGAGCAGCACCGTGCCGTCGTAGTCGGCCAGCAGCTCCTCGAGCAGTTCGAGCGTCGGGATGTCGAGGTCGTTGGTCGGTTCGTCGAGCACCAGCACGTTGGCCGGACGCGCGAACAGGCGCGCAAGCAGCAGCCGGTTGCGCTCACCGCCCGACAGCGACTTCACCGGCGAACGCGCGCGCTCCGGCGCGAACAGGAAATCGCCGAGATAGCTCATCACGTGCTTGCGCACGCCGCCGATCTCGACCCATTCGCTGCCGGGGCTGATGGTATCCGCGAGGCTCTTTTCCTGGTCGAGCTGCGCGCGCATCTGGTCGAAATACGCGACCTGCAGGTTCGTGCCGGTGCGCACCGTGCCTTCGTCGGGCTTCAGTTCGCCGAGAATCAGCTTTAGCAGCGTCGTCTTGCCGGCGCCGTTCGGGCCGATGAAGCCGATCTTGTCCCCGCGCATCACCGTCGTCGAGAAACGATCGACGACCGTGCGGCCGCCGTAGCGCTTCGTCACGTCGGTCAGCTCCGCGACGATCTTGCCGGACTTCTCGCCCTGCGCGACGTCGAGCTTCACGTTGCCCTGCGAATTGCGGCGCTCCGCGCGCTCGTTGCGCATCTGCACGAGCCGCGCGATGCGGCCGACGCTGCGCGTGCGGCGCGCTTCGACCCCCTTGCGGATCCACACTTCCTCCTGCGCGAGCAGCTTGTCGAACTTCTCGTTTTCCACGCGCTCGACTTCGAGCTGCTGCGCCTTGCGCGTCTGGTACGCCGAGAAATTGCCCGGGTACGACAACAGCCGGCCGCGGTCGAGATCGACGATGCGCGTCGCGACGCGGTCGAGGAACGCGCGATCGTGCGTGATGAACAGCAGGCCCGCGCGCTGCGCGACGAGCAGTTCTTCCAGCCAGCGGATGCCGTCGAAGTCGAGGTGGTTGGTCGGTTCGTCGAGCAGCAGCACGTCGGGCTGCAGCACCAGCGCGCGCGCCAGCGCGACCCGCTTCTGCATCCCGCCCGACAGCGCGTCGACGCGCGCGTCGACGTCCGCCAGGCCGATCTGCGCGAGCGTCATCGACACGCGCGTGCGCCAGTTCCACGCGTCGTGCGCGTCGAGCGACGACTGCAGCGCGTTCATCCGCGCGAGCAACGCATCGTGTTCGGCGCCTTCGGGCGTATCCGCGAGGCGGTGCGCGATCGAATCGTATTCTTCGAGCACTTCGCGCGTATGCGCGAGCCCCGACGCGACCGCATCGAACACCGTCGCGCCCGGCTCGAACTCGGGCTCCTGCGGCACATAGACGGTCACGAGCTCCTGCTGGCGCGTGACCAGCCCGTCGTCGGGCTTCGCGAGCCCGGCGACGATCTTCAGCAGCGACGACTTGCCCGCGCCGTTGCGGCCGATCAGGCCGACGCGCTCGCCGGCTTCCAGCGAGAAATCCGCGTGATCGAGCAACGCGACGTGACCGAACGCGAGCTGCGCGCCGGTAATGGAATAGAGCGACATGGGGAGACGGCGAAGAGAGAAATCGGAAGCGCCCATTGTACCGGTCGCGGGCGCCGGCACCGGTATGGCCGGACGGATAGGGTGCAAGACCGGTCGCGCGGGCCGGTTGCGGAAGGTCGAGTGCCGCGCGCGCGGCGGGCACCCGCGCCCGCAGGCGCGGGCTCACTTCATCACGAGGACGGCCCGGCCGCCCTCGCGGACAGGCGTGCTTACTTGACGTTCACGGAGATCGTCGAGCTCATTTCGGGGCCGTACGAGCGGTGCGCGCCGTCGCCGAACTGCAGTGTCAGCGTGTGCTGGCCAGGCGGCAGCCTGAGCTCGGTTTCGGTCTGCGCCTTGCCGAAGTGCAGCGAACGCTCGCCTGCCGGAATCACGTCGCCCTTCGGAATCGGCCGGCCGTCGATCAGCAGGTGATGATGGCCGGTATCCGGCGTCATGTCGCCGGCGGGCCGAAGCGCCATCCCTTCGAGCCCGAACTTCACGAGCACCGGATTCGACACCGTCGCGCCGTCGCGCGGCGCTTCGAAAAACACGCGCGCCTCGGCCCGCGCGACCGTCGACACGGCCATCGCCGCCACGCATACCGCACTCGCGATCCACTTTTTGTTCAGCATCGCATTCTCCTGATGGTTGGACAGCCCGGGAAGCATACACCGCACGTACGGCACGTGTGTTCCGGTTGCGTTGTTCGCGATGCGTACGTTTAAAACGACGTTGCGGAGCCGTTCGGCGAAATTCCGGTACCATTGCGCCTTTCGTCCGCCGGCCAGACCGCGAACGGCATCACCGGATTTCCATTTTCACCGAGCGCCACATGAGCGAAGTAACCGAATACCAGAGCTGGGTCTGCCTGATTTGCGGGTGGGTCTACAACGAAGCGGAAGGGCTGCCCGACGAAGGCATCGCACCCGGCACCCGTTTCGCCGACATTCCCGCCGACTGGCGCTGCCCGCTGTGCGACGTGGGCAAGGAAGATTTCGTTGTCGTCGATTTCTGATTCCGCGATGTTCTGATCGCGGCTGATTGCGCGATCGCGCGCGTCGGCGTGCATTCCGCCCCGCCGACGCGCCGCGCGTTTGCTATACTCTGCGCGCTGTCCACACTGCCGTCCGGTTCGCGTTTTTTCGCGTGATCATCCGGACATGGCGCTCCCCGTAGTTCAATGGATAGAACAAGCGCCTCCTAAGCGCTAGATACAGGTTCGATTCCTGTCGGGGGGACCAGCCAAGCTCTCAGCCATCCCCCGGATTCACAAGAATCTCCCCGCTTCGCCTCCGTCCGGCGCCACTCTACCTCCCAGCCGTACCCGAGACTCTTGCGATTTTCGTTGGTATCAGCAGATACCAACCACACCTCTCACGGACGCGCAGTTATCGCGTCAGCTCGCTACCGCATCAACACTGGTCGCGCCCCAACTCGCCCTTTCCGCCCCACCGCCGGCGACGGGCGAGGCGCGACGATGTTGGACTGCCGCCAGCTTACTCGTCGAACGGCCCGGCTTCGAACGTAGCCACTCCGTCGGCATACTCTCGCACCCATATATCGCGGTGATCCTCGCCAGAGCCCTTTACCGCGAACGACGCGTTCGGTAGGCATGAAGCCAACTTGTCGAACAGCATGACGATCGCCATGCTGTTCAGAAAGAAGAGAGTTGACGTTGGTAGAGCCGAACCACATGCTTCGGTGAGGTTGGTCAATACGTCGTGGCTTAGCGAATATTCGTCAAGAAACCTCAAGAGTTCCTCACGGACACTGGCAACATTCAACGGCTCACCATCGAACGGATGAACCGAAACCTGAGTGTGAAAGCTCATTCGAACCTACTCCATTATTTTTTTCATTCAAACACGGCTCTTCACGGTGTGCGGAGCGAATCGTGATTTTTGACGATCTACCGACCGTTGTCGATCGGCCAAGTTTGGCCTTTCGTGGGCAGCTCACCCTTCTGTGCGGCCTTCACGATGCCTGCCGAGCCTGCCGGTGAACCACGGCTTCCATTCGACACAAATCAAAGATCGTTTGACTCTCGGCATCAGCCCAAGTACACTTCGCGCCGCGGGGTGGAGCAGTCTGGCAGCTCGTCGGGCTCATAACCCGAAGGTCGTAGGTTCAAATCCTACCCCCGCAACCAATACCGAAGCCCGCTTTGCGAAAGCAAGCGGGCTTTTTGCTTTCCGCATGCACTGCTGCGTGTGCACCGCCTGCGACACGCGATCGCATCCTGCCCGATCGCCGCAGCCCCACGTCAGACATTGCGTAGAATTCCGAACCTTCTTCAGCATCCGGAATTCCGCAATGATTCGAACGATCGCGGCACTCGCCGCGCTTTCCGCGATTACCGGCACGGCGAACGCCGCCGACACCGTCACCGCGCCCGCGAAGCAGCGCTATGTCAGCCCCGGCATCGCCAACGTCGCGAACGCAGCGGCACCGCGCCCGGATAACCCCTCCCCCGACTCACGGTGCCGTGAACTATCCGCCGGCATCGACGCCGTGACGCACACCCCCGACCGCGGCCAGAAGATCGTGCACGGCATGGGTCCGGACGGCAAACCGCGCAACGAACTGCGCGCTTACGACAAGCGCGCCGATCTCGAAGCCGAGCATCAACGGCTCGGCTGCCGATAACGAACGCAACGCCGCCCGGTCCACTCACACCGGGCGTCCGCCATCACGCGATCACGCGTTCGCGCCGCCGTCGATCGTCAACCCCGTCCCGTTGATCGACCGCCCCTCCGGCCCGACGACGAACGCAACGAGCGCCGCGACGTCGTCGGCCTTGCCGTACTGCGGGATCGCCATCCGCGAACGCTGCGCACCGGCGTGTTCGCCGTCGGCCGGATTCATGTCGGTATCCGTCGACCCCGGATGCACGATATTGACCGTGATGCCGCGCGGGCCCAGATCGCGTGCGAGCCCCTGAGTCCAGCCGATCAGCGCGGCCTTGCTCGCCGCATAGAGGCTCATCCCCGCATCGGGCACGCGCGTGGCGAGGCAACTGCCGGTCGACACGATGCGCCCGCCCTCGCCGAGATGCCGCGCCGCCGCCTGCGACGCGACGATCACCGCGCGCACGTTCACGTTCAGCGTCGCGTCGATATCGTCGAGCGTGAGATCGTCCAGCCCGCCGGCCCGGAAAATCCCCGCGTTGTTGACGAGGATGTCGAGACCGCCGAACGCCTCCGCGGCACGATCCACTGCGTCGCGCACGGCCACCGGATCGGCGCTGTCGGCCTGGATCGCGACGGCGCGCCGGCCCAGCGCTTCGATGCCGGCAACGACGGCCTGCGCCCGCTCGGCCGATTTCTCGTAGGTAATCGCGACGTCCGCGCCGTCGGCCGCCAGCCGTTTCGCGATCGCCGCACCGATGCCGCGGCTGCCGCCCGTGATGAGTGCACGCTTGCCCTGAAGTCGATTCATGTCGGTTCCTTTCCTCATTTATGTAACGAGCGACACAGAATGTGGCAAGTTGCGCGGCACAGTCAATTGATTTATTTTATCGATCGATACAGATATCGACGAAGGAACGGACGCAATGGCTGAACGGGGCCGACCGAGGAGCTTCGACAAGGAAGCCGCGCTGGAACGCGCGATGGAGGTGTTCTGGCGCCTCGGCTACGAGGGCGCGTCGATGACCGACCTGACGGCCGCGATGGGCATCGCATCGCCGAGCCTGTATGCGGCGTTCGGCAGCAAGGAAGCATTGTTCCGGCAGGCGCTCGAGCACTACCGAGCAACGGAGGGAAAAGAAATCTGGGAGGGCGTCGAGGAGGCCGGCAGCGCACACGACGCCGTGCGGAACTACCTGATGGATACCGCACGCGTGTTCACGCGGCGGTCGAAGCCGGCTGGCTGCCTGGTCGTACTGTCGGCGCTGCATCCGGCCGAGCGCTCGGATACGGTTCGGCAAACGCTGATCGCGATGCGCGAGGGCACGGTCGAGAGCCTGCGCGAGCGCCTCAGGCAAGGTGTCGCGACCGGCGAGATCTCGGCGCACGCGAACCTCGACGCGATCGCGCGGTACTACGTAACCGTCCAGCAGGGGATGTCGATCCAGGCGCGCGATGGTGCGAGCCGTCGCGATCTCGAGGCCGTCGCGATGGCTGCGCTGGCCGCGTGGCCAGCGCTCGTCGGTATGGGCGGCGCGTAGCGGCAGGACGCCGCCGCACACGGCCGCCCCGCGCGTTACTGCCTTTCAGCGTGCTGCACGTCCTTCGACGCATGCCACACGCGATAACGCACCTCGAAACCGTCCGGCACATAGACGACGAGCGGCAGGCGGCTGTTGTAGCGCAGCAGCTGGCCATCGCCGCGCACCTGCACGAACCGCTGCTGCGGCGCCTGGCCCGGGCACGCCATCAGCGTCGACGCCGGGCCCTTCACGTCGGTGAGCTGGTAGTACGTATAACCCCAGCCCTTCACGTCCTCGGCGGTCAGCTCGCCGCCGAACCACTGCTGGTTGCAGTCGGTCTGCAACGTCTTGCCGATCATCAGCTCGACGCGCGCATCGCCTTCGTTCTCGAGCGCGGGCAGCGCGATCACGACGCGCTGCTGGCCGGCCGCTGCCTGCGGAAACATCTTGATCGACTCGGCCGGCACGGCGGGCGCCGAAGCAGGCGCGGCCACGCAGGCGGCGGCAGTCGTCACGCACAAGGCGGCCAGCGCGGCCCGGATCGCGAATTTCATCGAGGTACTCCTGAAAACAAATGAGCTCCGGATGCTAACACTTTCGTCACATGACCTTACGGCGCCGTAATTTGACGACACAATTGCAAACAGCTGGCAATCCCCTTGCGCGGTACTTATAGGGGAACCAACGGAGAACATCATGCTGAAGCTCATTGCTGCCGCCGGCGTCGCGACCTTGCTGGCCGGCTGCGTCGTCGCCCCGGACGCCGGATACGGCTACGGCCAGCCCTACTATTCCGATCCGGGCTACGCATACGCGCCGTCCCCCGTGTACGGCACGGTCAACATCTGGGGCGGTGGCGGCGGACGCGACTGGGATCGCGGCCGGCGCGACTACCATCGCTGGGACGGCGATCGCGGCAACCGCGGCAACGGCTGGGGGCACGGCGGCGGTCGCCGCGGCGACTGGAACGATGGCGGCGGAGGCGGCGGCCATCGCCACTGACGCACAATTGCAACCGTTTGTATCCGCGCACGGCCCGCCGATGGGCGGTCGCGCCGGTCTTGTGTTACTCAGACGAACGGACTCCCGCGCAAAAGACAAAGGCCCTCGCACGAAGCGAGGGCCTTTTGTCGTCCGGTGCGGCGAAGCGAACGTCGGCGGCGCAGGCCGCCCGGCACCGGCCGTTCACGCGTCACGCATCCGCCCGCTTACCACCCGGCCGGCTGCGCGTAGCCGCCCCGCACCGGCGCGCCGCACACGTACGCGCGCTGGTAGCGGTCGTAGCAGTAGTTCGGGCCGTCGTCCTGGTACTGCGCCTGCTGGTAGGTCGGATAGGCAGGCTGCTGGTACGCGGGTGCCTGGTAGTACGTCGGCGGTTGATAGGCCGGAGCCTGGTACACGGGCGCCTGATACGCGACGGGCGGATTCATCGCGGACGTCACGATCGCGCCCAGCACCGCGCCGCCGATCAATGCGCCGATGACGGCGCCGCCGTCGCGGCCATGCGCGGACGCCGGACCCGCCACGGCAAGCGAACCGGCGAGGACACACACTGCGGCAATTTTTTTCATGATGGGCTCCCACGCGAAGTGGTACTGGATGCGATGCATTGTGGCGGCAGGCGGCCGTAATAGATGCAGCAAGTGGTAACGCGCGATTACCGCTGTCACGCACACCGAAATGCGGCGCCGCCATGCTAGGATTTTCGGCATACAGGAGACGCCTTCATGCAGCCCGAAACCGCCCGCCGTTTCGATACAGAATTCGCCCCGCGCATCGCACAGGCGATCGCCGCCTTCTTCGCCGATCACGTGCTGACCGACGTCGTCCCGTATGGCGGCCACGGGCACCCGACGCGCGTGCAGATCCGCAGCACACCGCACGAGCATGTCAGCGGCTTCGAGCATCCGCTGAATCTCGAACTGACCTGGGATACCGACGAAATCGAGCGGCTGATGGAACCGGACGGCCCGCGGCGCTTCGAGCACTACCTGGCTGCCCTCCCGAAAAAACTGGGCGCATGGGAAGGCGCGCGCGACATCGATCTCCTGTCGCGCACGCAAGCCGACCCGCTCGTGCGGCTCGGCGGCCTCGACTTCGAAGGCTGAGTGCCGGCGTCGCGCCATGCGGCCCGGTGATACACTCGGCCGGCCACGCCTCGGCGCAATTGCGCCGGCCGGGCCGCTCATCGCCGCCTCCACCCTCCCGCATGGTTGCGCACGCAACCGGCAGCCGGGCGCGCGGACAACCACGCATCTGCTCCCGCCATGAACGCCGATACCGGCCTGCCGCTTCCGCAACGCTACTGGGCGATCCTCTGCGTCGCACTGGGCATCACGCTCGCCGTGCTCGACGGCGCCATCGCAAACGTCGCGCTGCCGACGATCGCACGCGACCTGCACGCGTCCGACGCCGCATCGATCTGGATCGTCAACGCATACCAGCTCGCGGTCACGATCACGCTGCTGCCGCTCGCCTCGCTCGGCGAGCGCATCGGCTATCGCCGCATCTACGTCGCGGGGCTCGCGCTGTTCACCGCGGCGTCGCTCGGCTGCGCGCTCGCCGGCTCGCTGCCGATGCTGGCCGTGATGCGCGTGATCCAGGGGTTCGGCGCGGCCGGCATCATGAGCGTCAACGCGGCGCTCGTGCGGATGATCTACCCGTCGTCGATGCTCGGGCGCGGGCTGTCGATCAACGCGATGGTCGTGGCGCTGTCGTCGGCGATCGGGCCGACGGTCGCGTCCGCGATCCTGTCGTTCGCATCGTGGCCGTGGCTCTTCGCGGTCAACGTGCCGATCGGCATCGCCGCGGTGATCGGCAGCCTGCGCGCGCTGCCGTCCAACCCGCTGCACGATGCACCGTACGATTTCCCGAGCGCGCTGATGAACGCGTGCGTGTTCGGTCTGCTGATCACGGCGGTCGACGGGCTCGGCCACGGCGAAGGCCATGCGTACGTCGCGGCCGAACTGGCCGTCGCGTTCGTCGTCGGCTACTTCTTCGTGAAGCGCCAGCTGTCGCAGCCGGCGCCGCTGCTGCCCGTCGACCTGATGCGCATCCCGATGTTCGCGCTGTCGATCTATACGTCGATGGCGTCGTTCACGTCGCAGATGCTCGCGTTCGTCGCGCTGCCGTTCTGGCTGCAGCACTCGCTCGGCTTCTCTCAGGTGGAGACGGGCCTCTACATGACGCCGTGGCCGCTCGTGATCGTGTTCGCCGCGCCGCTCGCGGGCGTGCTGTCGGATCGTTATTCGGCGGGCATCCTCGGCGGAATCGGGCTCGCCCTGTTCGCGGCCGGGCTGCTGTCGCTCGCGACGATCGGCGCGCACCCGGGCACCGTCGACATCGTGTGGCGGATGGCGCTGTGCGGTGCAGGCTTCGGGTTGTTCCAGTCGCCGAACAACCGCGCGATGCTGTCGTCGGCGCCGCGCGAGCGCAGCGGTGGCGCGGGCGGCATGCTGAGCACCGCGCGGCTGACCGGGCAGACGCTCGGCGCCGCGCTCGTCGCATTGATTTTCGGGCTCGTCCCCGATCGCGGGCCGACGATTGCGCTCTATGTCGCCGCGGCATTCGCGGCGGTGGCCGCGCTCGTCAGCATGCTGCGCATCGCGTCGCCGCGACCGGACGCGGCAACCTGACACCGTCGCGCGCCGCCCCGCGCGTCATTCGGCGTCGAGCGCCTCCATCACGAAACGCACACGCGCCTGCACGCTCTCGCGCGGCAGTTCGATCAGCCGATAGCCGTAAGACGTGTAGCACTCGACCATCGCGTCGTAGGTGCGCACGGCTTCCGCGAAATCCTGCCGGCGCTCGGTGTCCTGCGCATAGATGTCCGGCCACGGCGGCGCGATGAACACGCGCGGGTGATAGCGGAAACGGTTGGCCGCGGCCTCCGCATGCGCGGGCACGGCCAGCCCCGTCAGCCGCAGATAGCCGATCACGTCCGGCACGCCGCGATCGAAGAACACGGGCCCGCGCGCATGCCGCGCGAGATCGTACGAGCGCATCTCCCAGCTCAGCATCAGCTCGGCAAACGCGGCCGGGTCGCGCCACGGCAACGCGTGACCGTCGATCGCCATCTGGTCGCGGATCACGCCCCGCCCGGCTTCCTGCGAGCGCGCGCAACCGGCGCGCTCGAGCGCATCGAGCAGCGTGCTCTTGCCCGAACCCGGGCCACCGGTCACGACGAAAAAGCGGCGGGTGGCGTCGTCGCTCGTGTCGCCGGCGGCGCCGGGCCCCTGTACGACCTCACGCATGCACGACCCGCCGGCCCGCGCGCCGCGTGACCGACGCGGCGGCCGCGACACTGCGCAAGTCGGCGACGAACGTATCGCGCCAGACCGACAGGTCGTTTCCGCGCAGCCTCGCGAGGTTCTCCTCGTGGCGCGCCTGCCGCTCCGCGAGCGGCATCGACAGCGCGCGCTCGAGCGCCTCGGCCATCTGCGACAGGTCGTACGGATTGACGAGGAGCGCGCCGGTCAGCTCGGCCGCCGCACCCGCGAACTCCGACAGCACGAGCACGCCCGGATCGGCCGGATCCTGCGATGCCACGTACTCCTTCGCGACGAGGTTCATCCCGTCGCGCAACGGCGTCACGTAGCCGACCTGCGACATCCGGAAGAACGCCATCAGCAGGTTGCGCTCGTACTTGCGGTTCAGGTACTGGATCGGCGTCCAGTCGAGCTGCGAGAAGCGGCCGTTGATGCGGCCGGCCTCGCCTTCGAGCGTTTCGCGAATGTGCTGATAGGTCTGCACGTCGGAACGCGTCGGCGGCGCGATCTGCAGCAGCGACACGCGCCCCTGCCAGCCGGGCGCATTCGCGAGCATCCGCTCGAAAGACTGGAAGCGCTCGACGAGCCCCTTCGAATAATCGAGGCGGTCGACGCTCATCACCAGCTTGCGGCCGTCGAGCGCCTCGCGCAGCATCTTCACCGGCTTGCGCGCGCCGTACTGGACGGCCGCCTGCGCGATCGCGTCGGGATAGACGCCGATCGGATAGGCGGCGACCTTCACGACACGACCGTGCGCATGCAGCATCCCGTCGTCGCTCGCCGCGCCGATCCCGCGGCGCTCGATGTAGTCGGTGAACGCCTGCTTGTCGGCCTCGGTCTGGAAGCCCGCGACGTCGTATGCGCACATGAACTTCACGAGTTCCTCATGCGGCGGCACGAGGCGCAGCATGTCGGGCGACGGAAACGGAATGTGCAGGAAGAAGCCGATCGGGTTCTTCACGCCGAGCTCGCGCAGGTAATGCGCGAACGGCAGCAGGTGATAGTCGTGCACCCAGATCAGGTCGTCGGGGCGCAGCAGCGCGGCAAGCTGCTTCGCCAGCATCGCGTTCACGCGCAGATAGCCCGCGTACTCCTGGCGGTCGAAGCGCGCGAGATCGCCGCGGTAATGGAACACCGGCCACAGCGTCGCGTTCGAGAAGCCGCGGTAGTACTGGTCGTAGTCGCGCCGGGTCAGCCCGACCGTCGCATAGGTCACGTTGCCGTCTCGCTGGATCGCGGGCTCGGCATCCGGCGCACCGACGATCTCGCCGTTCCAGCCGAACCAGACGCCGCCCGTTTCCTTCAGCGCGTCCATCACGCCGACTGCCAGGCCACCGGCGCTCGGGCGCGTGTCCTCGCCGGCGGCGACACGGTTCGATACCACGATCAATCTGCTCATGCGGCTTTCCCTCCTCGATTCGATGGGCTGGCGCGCGGCGCGCGCCAAGGCTGGCACGGCGGCCCGAAGGCGGCCGTGCGGCGATTCAGACGTGAGAAATGCAGGTGTGAAAGGCTGCGGCGGAATACGACGGCAACGACATCAGGCGTCCTGCTCCTGACCGAGATCCCGCTGATAGTCGAGCCCTTCCGGGCGGGCACCGCCCTGATTGTGATCGCCGTCGGACGGCGTCTCGCCGGGCGCACCGGCTGGCGGTGCCGATGGCGCGTCGGTCTGCGGATGCGGGCGATCCGCCCCTGCGTCGGGCGGCCGGGGCGAAAACCGTTTCGAACGTCGCATGGCCGGGTGTCTCATGTGCGGCGCGGCCCGAGGCCGTCGTAGAAACATTCCATAACTGAAAAGTCTAGGTCGCTTCCTTGCACGCCAAAGTAACAATTACCTTCAATTTGTAACGTTTCGACCCCTCCCGATCCACCTGTCCGACAATAGCGCCGCGCGTACGCGCGCGGGATGCCGTCCGGCGATTTGTCAAAGCTTTGCATTTTTCCTATGACAATTGCGAAACAATGACGCGGCATGAGGGCGCGCACGCGTTGCCGCTCACCCAGACAGGACTTGCACTCAGGGATGAACACTCGTTTCGAATCGCCGCGCCGGGCCATCCCGGCGCGCGTCGTGCTGGCCGCGATCGCCACGGCCGCACTGCTGTCCGGCTGCAACTCGCTGTACAGCGAGGGCGCGACAGCCGGCGCCGGTATCGCGGGTGCCGCGATCGCCTCCAAGGTCACCAACAACGCCGCCGTCGCGACGGGCATCGGCCTCGGCGCCGTCGCCGGTGCGCGTGCGGGCGTCCAGTACTCGCAGCGCGTCGCACACCGTTACACACAGGAACAGATCGCGAAGGCGGCCGGCCCGCTCGACGTGGGCGGCGTCGCGCCGTGGTCGACGCACCACTCGTTCCCGATCGAGGACGACGAACAGGGCCGCGTGACGGTCAGCCGGATGATCAGCATCGGCCCGCTCGACTGCAAGGAAATCGTGTTCGCGGTCGACACGCCCGCGAAAGCCGACAAGGCCGCGCAATCGGCGTTCTACGTCGCCACGATCTGCCGCGACGGCCCCGTGTGGAAATGGGCGTCGGCGGAACCGGCAACCGAACGCTGGGGCTCGCTGCAATGAGCGTCGCGATCCGTATCGCGGCCATCGGCGCGCTGTGCGCGGCGGCGGCCACGCTGTCGGGCTGCGGGTCGGTCGGCGCGGCGAGCGGCGCGCTTGCCGGCGCCGCGACGGGCCTCGTGACCGCGAACCCGGCGGTCGGCGTCGGCGTCGGGATCGCCGTGCAGGCCGCGACCGACGAAGCCGTGAACCGCACGATGAAACAACTCCATCAGAATCAGCAGGACGCGATCGCGAAGACGGCCGGCAGTCTCGCCGTCGGCGAAGTGAAGCCGTGGAAGGTGAAGAACACGCTGCCGCTCGAAAACGGCGAAGGCGAAGTGCGCGTCACGCGCGCGTATTCGTCGGCGCTCGCGCTGTGCAAGGAATTCGCGTTCTCGGTGAAGGACGGCGACAAGGCCGACTGGTTTTTCGCGAATGCGTGCCAGCAAGGCACGCACTGGAAGTGGGCGTCGGCGGAGCCGGCCGTCGATCGGTGGGGGAATTTGCAGTAGCGGTGCGGTGTGCGGCGCGTCGGTCAATCAATGCGCGTCGCTCATCGGACACACTGGTGGTCCGGGCGATCAGATCGACGCGCCTGTACGTCGATTGAACGCAGCCCGCATGATATCCGGGGCGATCATTTCCATTCGACTCAGCTCGGCAAGCACCGCCGCAAGCATGCCATCGACATCAGGATCCACCGCCCTCATGTGCTTCAACACTGCGGGCCGAAAGGCTTCGTCTTCGTTGATACCCGACTCCCCCGTCTGGCGTCGCGCACGATACAGCACGCCCACCCAATAACGAGTGCGCTCGATTGCGCTCCATCCCGCATACGTATTCGGGAACTTCGCTCGTTCGATTGCCTGCCGAACGACCGGCTCGGGCTCGTCCAGAAACGGCACAAAGAACATCTGTTCGCCGACGGCAAGCTTCGACGACGTCACCGGATCGTGTGCGGTATAGGTTTCATAGCGAACGTCGGTATCGGCCTCGAGCCTATTGCCTACGTGCACGCGGATCCCGTCTTGCAGCACCATCTGACGCTCCGGCGGAAATTGCGCTTCGCGCTCGCCGCGCGACAGCAGACGCCCTAGCCTCGGGGAAAACTCGATTTCGTGCTGACGACCGATTCGTGCGTCGACATACCAAACGATGACGGTTTGCGACTCCGCATTCTCGAACGCCGTCAGAAAATCAGTCTCTGAGATCAATGCTGCCAACGATGAAGGCAGCACGGAATACGGCAAGCTGTCCCGCTTCAACATCACGACTCCCCAAGCCATTCGCCCGGATTCCGGGCCGGGTACCGCACACTTCACATCCGGAGGCAGCCGTTACAGACGCGCGCGAAGCTGCGCCACCCTTTCCTTGATCTTCGCGGACAGCGCATCGTCCGGGTCGTAAGTCAGGCACCGCTCGAGATCGGCGATCGACGCGTTGATATCACCCAGCGTCTCGTATGCCCTGGCGCGATTGAAATAGACGAAAGGCTGGTCGGGATTGAGCTTCAGCGCCTTGTCGAAGTAATCGAGCGACTTCTGGTAGGCGCCGCCTTCGAGGTAAATCGTCGCGAGCGTGCAATACGCCGACGGATCCGTGTAGCCCAGCTCGATGGCCCGGTTCAGATCGTTCAGCGCGAGCGCTGTCTTCTTGATCATCGCGAAGGTCGTGCCGCGATCGGCATACGTCGCCGCGTCTTCCGGCGCCACCTTCAGGATGTCGCCGTACAGTCCGAGCGCATCCTCGATGCGCCCCTGCGACACGAATCCGCGTGCCCGCATGCGCATCGGTGAAAAATCGGGGTTCTTATCGGTCATTCAATTCAGCTCCAAAAACTTCGCACTCGCATTATCCGCTTCGCTGTCCGGAAGCCGCCCCGGCTCAGCGAACCGCTTTCTCGATGAGCCCTTTCAGGTAGTTCTCGAGCGCACCGAACCTGACAATCGATGCGTTTCGCCTGGTTGGATGAGGAGCCGCCGCAGCTTTCACGGCTTCCGGCAGATCGTCCCTCAACCACAACTCGGGAATCTGTAATCGGGCGTACGATTCACCGTCAATTTCCTCCAGAACCATGTGGCCGCGCCATGGATATTCGTTAAACACACCGGACACCTGATGCACGAAGAGCAACGCCCGCTCCCCGATCTGGAGCGGTACGTTCCCCCACGTCGCAGGCCCGCTGTAAAACTCGAACTCCGTTCCGAGACGATCCGGCGTGATGCCCTTCCCGCAGGAATAGATCTGCTCGATTTTTGCGCGAAAAACGTGCGGACTCGGCGAATCGATGACGGACACGACCACCAGGTCGTGCATACCAGCAGCGACAGAATAGAGACTCTCTGACATGTGGTGAAGTGGTGGACGGTGTCCGAGGTGAACGAAGCGTTGTCGCCGAAGAGTGAAACCGGGCGCGGCATCGTCGCCGAACATCATTCGCAGCGCTTCCGGCAGGCGCACGATCCGACAATCAGGTATCAGTGGCCGGGCGCCCGTTGCGAACGCCGGGGTCGGGCCGCGGGCCCTTGGCCCGCGACGGCAGCATCGAGCCGCTCGGGGCATCCGGGCGATTCCGGCGGGATACGCAGGAGTCGCCCCGCCAGCATCAGCTCTCGACGTCCTCGAGACTGAAAATCTCCGTCTGGTCGTTGTACGAGAAGATCTCGCCGTAACGCCCCCAGTCGATCACCGCGTCGAGCGTTTCCTCGGCGGCACCGTCCGACAGGAAATCCTCCAGCTCCTGCTCGAAGCGCACGCGCGGCGCGCGATGGCCGGGGCGCTCGTTCAGCACCTTCTTGATCCGCGCAGCGAGCGGCACGTGCTTCAGCAGGTGATCCGCGAACATCAACTTGCGCTCCTGCGTGCCGAATTCCGCGAACACGCGCCCCGGCGGCGTCAGGAACACGTCCCCTTCCCGCACGTCCGCGAAGCCGAGGTATTGCAGCACTTCGGCGATCGGGAACAGGTCGTCGACCTCGAGGTGCAGCGTACGCGCGATTTCCGGCATGTCGGCGCGACCGTGGTACGGCGCCATCGCGAGCGTCTCGATCAGGCCGGCCATCAGGTTGGTCGACACCTGCGGCAGCCAGCTGCCGAGCTCGAGCCCCTTCTTCGTCGCTTCGCCGGTCTGCCGCGCGGTCATCTTCGCGTAGATGTCGTCGACGAGCTTGCGGAACGCCGGGTCCAGACGATTGCGCGGATGCTTGAACGGCACCTTGATCTCGGCGATCACGCGGCCCGGGTTCGACGACAGCACCAGAATCCGGTCGCACATGAACACCGCTTCCTCGATGTTGTGCGTGACGATCAGCACCGACTTGATCGGCATGCGGCCTTGCGTCCACAGGTCGAGCAGGTCGGTACGCAGCGTCTCGGCGGTCAGCACGTCGAGCGCGGAGAACGGCTCGTCCATCAGCAGGATCGTCGGATCGACGACGAGCGCGCGCGCAAAACCCACACGCTGGCGCATGCCGCCCGACAGCTCGCGCGGGTACGCGTTCTCGAAACCGTCGAGACCGATCAGGTCGATCGCGGCGAGCGCACGCTCGCGCCGCTCGCGCGCGCCGACGCCGAGCGCCTCCAGCCCGGCTTCCACGTTCTGCAGCACGGTGAGCCACGGGAACAGCGCGAAGGTCTGGAACACCATTGCGACGCCTTCGGCCGGGCCGCGCAGCGGCTTGCCGAGGTAGGTCACCTCGCCGCCGGTCGGCTCGATCAGCCCGGCGATGATGCGCAGCAGCGTCGACTTGCCCGAGCCGGAACGGCCGAGCAGGCCGACGATCTCGCCTTCGCGCAGCGACAGGTTTGCATCGTCGAGCACGAGCAGCTCGCCCTGCGTCTTGTTGAAGCCGCGACAGACGTGATCGACGCGCAGGATTTCCTCACCGAGGCGCGGCGGCTGGTTCGTCTGGACGGGGGCGTTTACAGCATTCGGATTGTGCATCGCGTTTCGCTCTCAATCGGTCTCAGTCGAGCCGCAGCTTCGCCTCGGCGAAGGCATACAGCGGACGCCACAGCAGGCGGTTGAACAGGGTAACGAACAGGGACATCACGGCGATGCCCAGGATGATCTTCGGAAAATCGCCGGCGGCGGTGGTCTGCGCGATATAGGCACCGAGGCCGTGCGCCTCGATCCTGGTATTGCCCCACTGCACGGCTTCCGACACGATGCTCGCGTTCCACGCGCCGCCCGATGCGGTGATCGCGCCGGTCACGTAGTACGGGAAGATGCCGGGCAGGATCG
Source organism: Burkholderia sp. LK4 (assembly GCF_001043615.1). Lineage (NCBI taxonomy): Bacteria > Pseudomonadati > Pseudomonadota > Betaproteobacteria > Burkholderiales > Burkholderiaceae > Burkholderia > Burkholderia sp. LK4. Next base: position 45,615 of record NZ_LDUL01000050.1, on the reverse strand, counting down.
CCTGGCGCCACCACTGCCAGCCGCGGATCCGGAAGTTGGTCGCCGCTTCGCGATAGTCGTTCGGGTAGGACGTTGCGCCGGCGATCACGTTGAACAGGATATACCACTGCGTGCCGAGCACGATCAGCGGCGACAGCCAGATATCGGCGTTCAGGTGGAAACGCGCGATCACGATCACGAACACCGGGAACAGCAGGTTCGCCGGGAACGCGGCAAGGAACTGCGCGAGCGGCTGCAGCTTCTCGGCGAGCCGCGGGCGCAGCCCGATCCACACGCCGATCGGCACCCAGATGACCGACGCGATCGCGATCAGCACGACCACGCGCAGCAGCGTGATGAGCCCGAGCACGACCACATGGCCGACCTCGGCCATCGTCACGCCGGTCGCGACGAAGCTGACGACGCGCCACACGATATAGGCCGTACCGAGCAGCACGAGCGCGGCCCATGCGATGTCGACCGTGCGCGACGCCTTCTTCTCGACTTTCGGCAGCGTGAAGCGCATCGCGCCCGACAGCGGCAGGCGCAGCGGAATCCGCGCGGCCTTCGCGAAGAACCAGCCGGCCGGCACGAGCAGCTGATGAATCAGGCGCGTGCGGCGGACGAGGTCGAGCAGCCAGGATTGCGGCGCGTCGCCCGACGCGGTGTTCTCCATCCGGAACTTGTCGGCCCACGCGATCAGCGGGCGGAACAGGAACTGGTCGTACGCGAGGATCACGACGGTCATCGTGAGGATCACCCAGCCGATCGCACCGAAGTTCTTGTCCGAGATCGCCTGCGCGAGGTACGCGCCGATGCCCGGCAGCGTGATGGTCTGGTTGCCGACGGTGATCGCCTCCGACGCGACGACGAAGAACCAGCCGCCCGACATCGACATCATCATGTTCCAGATCAGGCCGGGCATCGAGAACGGCACTTCGAGCTTCCAGAAGCGCTGCCAGGACGTCAGGTGGAAGCCTCGCGACACTTCGTCGAGGTCGCGCGGCACCGTGCGCAGCGACTGGTAGAAGCTGAACGTCATGTTCCACGCCTGGCTCGTGAAGATCGCGAAGATCGCCGCGAGTTCGGCGCCGAGCACGCGGCTCGGGAACAGCGCGAGGAAGAACGTGACGGTGAACGAGATGAAGCCGAGCACCGGCACCGACTGCAGGATGTCGAGGATCGGGATCAGCACCATGCCGGCACGGCGGCTCTTGGCCGCGAGCGTGCCGTAGACGAGCGTGAACGCGAGCGACGCGACCATCGCGGCGAGCATCCGCAGCGTGGTGCGCAACGCGTATTCGGGCAGGTTCGACGGGTCGAGCGAGATCTTCTGCGTCTGCAGGGTGCCGATCGGCGCCATCGTTTCGTGGAAACCGACGACCGCCATCGCGATCAGGCAGATGATCAGCGGAAACGCGATGAAATCCCACCGGTTCGGCAGAACGCGCCACGCGGACGCGTTGGCGGTCCGGTTCGGATTGAAGAATCCGACGTCCATCAGGCGCCCTCCCCGGTAAGGCCGAACGAAGCCGGCAGTCGATGTTGATTCATGGCAAAGCGCACGGGTGCGGTAATTCGATTGACTGACGATCGCGCGCGAGCGCGGTGCGCCGTGCGTGCACGCGCTGCCGCGCGCCGGACGTGCCGGCCCGCGACGGCACGACACTACACCAACCTGTATTTCAGGTACAACCGTCCGGGAACGGCGCAGGCGGCGCACGGATCGTGCCTGACGCGCGGGCGAATGACGGGTGCGCGGTACAAGCAGCCCGGCCGCACTCCTTCGGCCGGCACGCAGGCCCGAATTATGCCGTGATCCGGCCCGGCCGGGAACCCGCCCGCCGCACGCACGCGCAAACCATGTCGGGCGTCATCGGCCCGATACGACTAAGCGGGTATGATCGGGGCTGGCCCCTGGGGGTCGGTGGCGGCCGTACCGATGGCAACGCATGCGCGTTCCCGGTGTCCGCAGGCCCTGGGGATCGATCGACGAGCGGGAGGAAAGGGAATGGCAGGAAACTTGGTGATCGTCTGCCGCGATCAGGATGCCGACGCGTTCTACGAATTGATGCAGGAATACGGGTCGTTCCAGACGCGGCTGTCGTCGACGGCATGGTACCTGAACATGAACGTCGTGCCTGAATCGCTGCAGGAAGAAATCCTGGAGCGCCTCGGCCGGTATACGACCGTCTACATCTTCGAGGCCACCAGCGTGACCTACAACACCATCGACAGCAACGCGGCCGAGACGCTCGGCACGCTGTTCGGCGAATGATGCCATGCGGCGCCAGCCCGGCCGGGCCGGCGCCGCAGCCGCTCATGCGGCCTGTGCGTGGGGTTCGTCCTTCGGCACGGCCTCGAACGGGAACGTCATCGAGACACGCAGGCCGCCTTCGGGGCGGTTGCCGATGTCGCACGCCCCGCCCAGCCTGAGTACGAGCCGCTCGACGATCGCGAGCCCGAGCCCGCTGTGGCCGTTCCCGCCGCGTGCGGGATCGAGCCGCACGAACGGCCGTGTCGCCGCCGCGAGATCGCGCGGAGCGATCCCGCCGCCGCTGTCGCTGACCGACAGCACATAACCGGCCGGCGTGCGTGCCGTCTCGACGAGCACGGGCGGCGCACCGTACGCATGCGCGTTGTCCAGCAGGTTCGACAGGATCCGGTCGAGCGTCGCCGTCGGCAGGCGGAAGCCCGGATCGGCGTCGAGCCGGGTCTGGACCGTCGGCGCGTTCGGCGCGACCGCGCGATAGCTGCGTGCGATCCGCTCGCACGCCTGATCGACCGGCACCGGCTCGCTGCGATCGGACCCGCCGTGGGCAAACACCAGAAACTGGTCGACGATGTGCGACATCGAATCGACGTCGCGCACGACGCCGTCGCGCAGCCGGACGTCGTCCATCATTTCCGCCCGCAGCCGCATCCGCGCAAGCGGCGTGCGCAGGTCGTGCGCCACGCCCGCCAGCATCACCGCACGGTCGCTTTCGGCCTGCGACACCTGTTCCACCATCTGGTTGAAACCATGCGTGAGCTGGCGCAGCTCGCGCGGGCCGCGCTCGCGCAACGGCGGCACCGGCTGGCCGCGGCCGAAGCGCGCAACCGCGCGCGCAAGCGAACGCAGCGGCTGCTGCAGCTGCCAGGCCGCGAACAGCGCGGCAATCACGCCGGCCGAGAAAATCGTGCCGAGCCACAGCAGCATCCGGTCGAGCGAGCGCGGCGGCCGCAGCGGCTGCACCGGCACCACGATCCAGTTGCGGTCGGTCGGCTCCTTCACCCACAGCACCGGCGGATGGCCGGGTGCGCCAACCTCGACGCGCGTGCCGGGCGGCATCCGCTCGCTCACGTCGTCGCGGAACCGCCGGAGCGCCGCCGGCAGGTTCGACGGATCGCCGTTCGGCACGTCGGCGCTGTCCGGCGCCACGAGCCGCACACGCGACGGCAACGGCTGGTCGGGCGTGCGCTCGACGTGCTGGCGTACCGCGTCGACCAGGAACGCGGCCTCTTCGACCGCGTAGCGCGTCTGCATCTGGCTGCGCTCGAGCCGCATCGCGAAAAACCACGCGAAGTGCGACAGGAGCAGGACACCAACGACGAGCAGCGCCAGCCGCCCGAACAGTGAATCAATGGGTTTGCGCATGGGCCTCGCCGTCGGGCACGAACACGTAGCCGCGCCCGCGCACCGTCTGGATGAAGCGCGGCGTCGACGGATCCGTTTCGAGAATGCGGCGCAGGCGCCACACCTGGACGTCGATGCCGCGGTCGGTGCCGTCGTACTCGGGCCCGTGCAGCAGCTCGAGCAGCCGCTCGCGCGTGAGCGTGCGCAGCGCATGGTTCACGAAGATCTTCAGCAGCGCGAATTCGCTGCTCGACAGCGTGGCCGGCTTGCCGTCGACCGACAGCGTACGCGCCTGGAAGTCGAGCACGAAACGGCCGAATCCGAACGGCTCGCGCTGCTCGGGCGCCGCCGCCGACGGCGTCGCGCGGCGGCGGCGCAGCACGGCCTGCACGCGCGCGAGCAGCTCGCGCGGGTTGAACGGCTTGCCGAGGTAATCGTCCGCGCCGAGCTCGAGCCCGACGATGCGGTCGACGTCGTCCGCCCGCGCGGTCAGCATGATCACGGGGATGTCGTCGCCGGCCGCGCGCAACTGGCGCAGCGCGGTCAGGCCGTCGACGCCCGGCATCATCAGGTCCAGCACGATCAGGTCGGGCCGCTCGCGCTCGAGGCGTTTCTCGAGCGTCGCCGCGTCGTGCAGCACGGACACTTCCATCCCCTGGCGCACGAGATAGTCGCGCAGCAGGTCTCGGAGTTCTTGGTCGTCGTCGACGATGAGGATCTGGGTAGTCATGGCTCGAAGTTTACCGCGCGAGGGCGGAGTCGAAGAACGAAACAAAGGGACGAAAGGGTTACTGCGGGTTACCGCGCAAGGGAACTGTAATGCGCGGTAACCGGGCCGCCGCCCCACGTAACACCGGCCGGAGCCTGCATCGCTAACCTGCGTCTTACCGGATGCGGTACCCGACTTTCCCGGCACCGCATCGCCGGACCCTTTGGATACAAGGAGTTTCTGAAATGTATAAGAAGACTTCCCGCGTGGCCATCGCGGCCGCCACCGTGCTCGCTCTCGCATTCGGCACCGCGCACGCCGCGCAACCCGGCGACATGCCGCCTCCGGGCGGCCCCGGCGCCCACCAGATGCACGGCGGGCACGACGGCGGCCCGTTCGGCGTGATCATGAAACTGCACGACCAGCTTAAGCTCAACGCATCGCAGGAACAGCAGTGGCAGGCCGCCGTCAACACGATGAAGCAGAACCATGACGCGATGCGCAAGAGCCACGAGCAGATGCGCGAACAGTTCAAGGCGCAGCAGAACCAGCCGATCCTCGACCTGAGCGCGATGCACGCCGCGCGCCAGCAGGCCGAGCAGCAGAACGCGCAACTGCGCGAGCAGACGTCCGCCGCGTGGCTCGCGTTCTACAACGGCCTGAACGACCAGCAGAAGACCACGGTCAGCACGGCGCTCAAGCAGCAGTTCGCGAAGATGGAACAGCGCCACGAGAAGATGAAGGAGCGCTGGCAGCAGCATCGCGCGGCCAAGGCCGCGTCGGCACCGGCGCAGTAAGCCGGCGGGGCCGCTCCGCGGAGCGGCATCCTCGAAGGGGACGCGGGCACCGCCCTGCGTCCCCTTTTGCGTTTCAGGCGACGTCGAACAGCAGCACCTCGGCCGCCCGGCCGCGTGCGAACGCCACCGCGTCCACGCCGCCGATCCGCGCGCCGTCACCCGCGGCCAGCGCGCGGCCGTTCACCGCGACGTCGCCGCGCACCACGTGCACATAGGCACGGCGCCCGGCCGGCAGGTCGAACGCCGCCGCCTCGTCGCCGTCGATCAGTCCCGCAAAGATGCGTGCGTCCGCATCCAACGGCAGCGCGCCGCCGCCACCGTCCGGCGCCGCGACGAGCCGCAGCCGCCCGCGCTTGTCGTCGTCGGCAAAGCGCGTCTGCGCGTAGCCGGGCCGGCCGGCCGCCCCGGCCGGCGCGAGCCAGATCCGCAGCAGGCGCAACGGCTGGTCGCACGACGCGTTGGCTTCGCTGAGCATGACGCCGGTGCCGGCACTCATGCGCTGCACGCCGCCCGCACGCACGATTGCCCCGTTGCCGAGGCTGTCGCGGTGCGCGAGCGCGCCGTCGAGCACGTAGGTGACGATTTCCGCATCCCGGTACGGCCGCATCCCGTAGCCGCGGGTCGGCGCGATGCACTCCTCGTTCAGTTCGCGCAACGCGCCGAAGACCGGCGGCCCGCCCCGGCCGGACGCGCAAGGAAAGCTGTGAAGGAATTCGTGCCAGCCATGGCTGCGCTGGTCGCGATCGGCGGCGCGGCGGATCTGGAACATGGGGCGGACACTCCGTGAGAGGCGTTGTTCTGGTATGCCGACACTGTATGAGTGTGCCAATCGCGCCACAATCCACCGCTCGCGCACTGCATCGTTGCATCCGCGGATGCAATTGACCCAATGCCCGCTGAGAATACGACGATTATCGCAACAGCCGGATCAATGCCTCGAGGAATCGATCGGTCGACCCGGATTGCCGGTTTCCGGGTATCGCGTTCGGGTAAAATACCGCCCTTTTGGCGTTCGCCGTTCCGGCGGCCGCCATCGCCAGAACGCCGATCGGCGAATTTTGGCCGTCTAGAATACGCCGCGGCGCCCGGTTCGACCGGCCGCGAGCGCCCCCGGAAAGTCAGCAACAGAAGGATCGAAATGAAGAAGGCCGCCCTGTGCGCCGCCCTCGCCCTCGTGGCGGGCAGCGCCTTCGCGAAGGAGTGGAAGACCGTGCGGATCGGCGTCGACGCCAGCTACCCGCCGTTCGAGTCGACCGCGCCGAGCGGCGAGATCGTCGGGTTCGACGTCGATCTCACCAAGGAAATCTGCAAGCGGATCAACGTGAAATGCGTGTGGGTGGCGCAGGATCTCGACGGGATCATCCCGGCGCTGAAGGCGAAGAAGTACGACGTCATCGTGTCGTCGCTGACCGTCACGGACAAGCGCCGCGAACAGATCGACTTCTCCGACAAGGTATACGACGCGCCGGCGCGGATGATCGCGAAGGCCGGTTCGCCGCTGCTGCCGACGATCGCATCGCTGAAGGGCAAGCGCGTGGGCGTCGAGCAGGGCTCGACGCAGGAAACCTACGCGAAGGCGTACTGGGAGCCGCAGGGCGTGACGATCATTCCTTACCAGAACCAGGACCAGGTCTATGCCGATCTCGGCTCGGGCCGCCTCGACGCGACGCTGCAGGACGAGCTGCAAGCCGACTACGGCTTCCTGCGCACGCCACGCGGCAAGGGTTTCGCGTTCGCCGGGCCGGAAGTGAAGGATCCGAAGACGATCGGCGACGGCACCGCGATCGGCCTGCGCAAGGAAGATACGGACCTGAAGCTCAAGATCAACAAGGCACTGGCCGACATGCACAAGGACGGCACGTACGACCGGCTGTCGCACAAGTATTTCGCGTTCAGCGTCTATTCGGCTTCGGCCCGCTGAGCGTCGAAAAGAAGAGGCAACGGATGCGGGGGCGGCCCCGTGTCCGGGCAGTACAGGCAGTCGACCACGCGCCGCCCGCCCCCTCGCCCGCCGCTCGCGCGACGGGCTGGCCCGGCACCGATGCCGGGGCGGACGGTCATGATACGCACGAGGCGTTCCGCGCAGCTTGGCGGGCGCGTCTTTCGCGGCGCACCGCGTGCGCCCTACGGGACCACACTAGGGACCACCCCAGGGACCACATATGTTTCTACAAGGTTACGGCCCGCTGATCCTCGCTGGCACCTGGCAAACCGTCAAACTGGCGGTGCTTTCGCTCGCGCTGTCGTTTCTGCTGGGGCTGCTCGGCGCGGGCGCGAAGCTGTCGCGCAACCGCTTCACGAACGGCGTCGGCACCGTCTACACCACGCTGATCCGCGGCGTGCCCGACCTCGTGCTGATGCTGCTGCTGTTCTACAGCCTGCAGATCTGGCTGAACATGGCGACCGACGCGCTCGGCTGGGACCAGATCGACATCGACCCGTTCCTCGCCGGCGTGCTCGTGCTCGGCTTCATCTACGGCGCGTACTTCACCGAGACCTTCCGCGGGGCGTTCCTGTCGGTGCCGCGCGGCCAGCTCGAGGCCGGCAGCGCGTACGGGATGACCAACTGGCAGGTGTTCACGCGGATCATGTTCCCGCAGATGATGCGCTTCGCGCTGCCGGGCATCGGCAACAACTGGCAGGTGCTCGTGAAGTCGACCGCGCTCGTGTCGATCATCGGCCTGGCCGATGTCGTGAAGGCGTCGCAGGACGCCGGCAAGGGCACGCTGCGGTTCTTCTTCTTCACGCTGATCGCGGGTGCCGTCTACCTCGCGATCACGACGATCTCGAACTTCGTGCTGATGTGGCTCGAAAAGCGCTACTCGACCGGCGTCCGCAAGGCTGACCTATGATCGACCTCATCCAAGAATACTGGCGCAACTACCTCTACACCGACGGCTACCGCATCACCGGCGTCGCGATCACGCTGTGGCTGCTGGTCGTGTCGATCGGCCTCGGCTTCTGCCTGTCGGTGCCGCTCGCGGTCGCGCGCGTGTCGAAGAAGAAGTGGCTGTCGGGCGCCGTGTGGCTCTACACGTACGTGTTCCGCGGCACGCCGCTCTACGTGCAGCTGCTGCTCTGCTACACGGGCCTCTACAGCCTGCAGGCCGTGCGCGGCACGCCGATGCTCGACGCGTTCTTCCGCGACGGGATGCACTGCACGCTGCTCGCGTTCACGCTGAACACCTGCGCGTACACCACCGAGATCTTCGCGGGTGCAATCAAGGCGACGTCGTACGGCGAGATCGAAGCCGCGCGTGCCTACGGGATGTCCACGTTCACGATGTATCGCCGCGTGATCCTGCCGTCGGCACTGCGTCGCGCGCTGCCGCTGTACAGCAACGAAGTGATCCTGATGCTGCACGCGACCACCGTCGCCTTCACCGCGACCGTGCCGGACATCCTGAAGATCGCCCGCGACGTGAACTCGGCGACCTACATGTCGTTCCATGCGTTCGGCATCGCCGCCCTGCTCTACCTCGCGATCTCGTTCACGCTCGTGTGGCTGTTCCGCCAGGCCGAGCGTCGCTGGCTCGCATATCTGCGCCCGCAAGGCAAGTAAGTTTTCGCAGGACTATTGATGAATTCCCAGACTCAGAAGCTTTTCGTCGACGATCTGCACAAGCGGTACGGCGACAACGAGGTGCTCAAGGGCGTGTCGCTGAAGGCGAACTCGGGCGACGTGATCAGCGTGATCGGCTCGTCCGGCTCCGGCAAGAGCACGATGCTCCGCTGCATCAACTTCCTCGAGCAGCCGAATGCGGGCCGCATCTTCGTCGACGGCGAGGAAGTGCGCACCGCGCTCGACAAGTCGGGCGCGCTGCGCGCGGCCGATACGAAGCAGCTGCAGCGCGTGCGCACCAAGCTGTCGATGGTGTTCCAGCACTTCAATCTCTGGTCGCACATGAACGTGATCGAGAACGTGATGGAAGCGCCCGTGAACGTGCTCGGCATCCCGAAGAAGGAAGCCGAGGAGCGTGCGCGCACGTATCTCGAGAAAGTCGGCCTCGCGCCGCGCGTCGAGAAGCAGTATCCGTCGCACCTGTCGGGCGGCCAGCAGCAGCGTGTCGCGATTGCGCGCGCGCTGGCGATGCATCCGGACGTGATGCTGTTCGACGAACCGACGTCGGCGCTCGACCCGGAACTGGTGGGTGAAGTGCTGAAGGTGATGCAGAAGCTCGCCGAGGAAGGCCGCACGATGATCGTCGTCACGCACGAGATGGGCTTCGCGCGCAACGTGTCGAACCACGTGATGTTCCTGCACCAGGGCCGCGTCGAGGAAGAAGGCGTGCCGTCCGAGGTGTTTGCCAACCCGAAGAGCGAACGCCTGCGCGGGTTCCTGTCCGGCAGCCTCAAGTAACGCGCACGAAACGCACGACGTTCGAACGGGCGCCTCGCGGCGCCCGTTTTGCGTTTACGTGGCGTCTATGTGGCGTTCATGCGGCGCTCACCGGCGCGCTGTCGGCGAACGCGCGCAGCTCGTCGCCCGCGAGCCGGTAACGCACCCATTCGCTCTGCGGCGCCGCGCCGACGCTCTCGTAGAAGCGGATCGCCGGCTCGTTCCAGTCGAGAACGCTCCACTCGAAACGCCCGCAACCCGACTCGACCGCGATCCGCGCGAGCGCCTTCAGCAGCCGCAGCCCGGCGCCCGCGCCGCGAAAACGCGGCGACACGTACAGATCTTCGAGATACAGCCCCTGCCGGGCGAGCCACGTCGAATACGAGAAGAAATATACGGCGAAGCCTGCCGGCTCGCCGTCGACCTCGCAGATCAGCGCGCGCGCCGGCGATCCGTCGCCGAACAGGCTGCGCTCGAGCGACGCGGGCGTCGCGATCACTTCATGCTCGGCCTTCTCGTAGACGGCCAGTTCGGTAATGAAACGCAGGATCTGCGGCACGTCGGCGACGGTGGCGGAACGAATGTCGATTTGCACGGGATGAGCCCTCCTCCGGCCCGGACTTGAAACGGGAAGCGGCGCCGCGCAGCCGCGCTGGCGCCAATCAGATCGTCATGCTACGTTCACGCAGCGCCTGCAGGAAGTGCAGGTTTTTCATCCTGACATGAACATGATGCATCCCGATCTGCGCCGTCTCGACCTGAACCTGCTGCTCGTGTTCGACGCGCTGTACCGCCACCGGTCCGTCGCCGCGGCCGCGCACGAGCTTGCATTGAGCCCGTCCGCGCTGAGCCACGCGCTCGCGCGGCTGCGCGACGCGATCGGCGACGCGCTGTTCGTGCGCCTCGGCAACGAGATGCAGCCGACCGTACGCGCCGACGACATCGCCACCTGGGCCGGCGACGCGCTCGACGCGATGTCGAAGGGGCTTGCCCGCGCGCGCCGCTTCGATCCCGCGCAAAGCGACCGCACGTTCGTGTTCGCGGCGACCGACTACACGGCCTTCGCCGTGCTGCCGGCGTTTCTCGCGCGCATCCAGCATGTCGCGCCGCGGTTGCGGATCCGCGTCGTGCATTCCGACCGGAAGATTTCCGTCGACGAACTCGCGGCCGGCCGCATCGATTTCGCGCTCGGCTACCACGAGGAATCGGCGGCCGACGCGCCGGGCATCGAGGACTTCGACTGGTTCTCCGACGACTACGTCGTCATCGCGAGCGCCGCGCATCCGGACATCCGCCGGCGGCTCACGCTCGACCAGTACCTGGCGGCACGCCACGTGGTCGTCACGCCGTGGAACGAGTCGCGCGGCGTCGTCGACCACGTGCTCGACCGGCTCGGCCTCGCGCGGCAAGTCGCCGTGCAGTTGCCGACCGTGCTGGCCGCACCGTTCGTGATTGCGGAATCCGCGCTGCTGATGACCGTGCCGAACCGCGCCGCGCAGGCGCTCCGGCACGCGGCGCCGATCCGCATCTTTCCGGCGCCGTTCGAGATCCCGCGCTACACCGTGAAGGTCTACTCGCACGCGAAGCACGCGCGCACCGATGCGCATCGCTGGATTCGCACGCAGTTGCTCGAAGCGAGGCCGGAGCCTGCCTGACCGGAGCGCGCCGGCGCACCGCGTCGCGCGTCGCCGTGCCAGCGCGACGGGCACGGGCCGGCGACGTCCGGTGGCCGCCCATTCATTACGAAATACTTACTAATTTCTCCTGTCTGGCGCATACGCCCGCGCCCCCTGCAACGTCAATAGTGGCAATCCTTGATCCCTGTTTGCGAAAGCCGTGTCTCCCTTGTGGGACAAGGGTTTTCCGTTAATTGCAAACCCTCGGCGCACCTGTTGCCCACCGTGTTGCATGGCAATTTGGCGACAGGTGTTAGTCAAACAACGATTTCCATCGCCACAAAATTGTATTTTTGCTAAATTAGTAACCAAAGTAGCAAAACGAAGTTCGTGAAATGTAGTTTAGCTTCACGACACTACAAGGAGACCCCGCAGGCCGACCCGGCTGCGCGGGACCGCTCAACGGTTTTCCGTCCGCTTGCCCGCGTGCTGCGCTTACCGGCCCTGCACGAGGTCTCCCTGGTTATCCCGCTTTTGCCCGGCGCTCGCGCTCCGGGCATCTCGTGCAGTCTGGGTTGACTTTTTGACAGGGTATGGAGGAGATGATGAAGAAAGCTTTGGTCGCGGCCGCGCTGATGGCTGCTGGGGTGGTGACGGCGCACGCGCAGAGCAGCGTCACGCTGTATGGTCGCCTGGATGCCGGCCTCGAGTACCTGAACGGCCTGCAAAACGGCCATCAGGTGCGCGCGGAAAGCGGCGACTGGGGCACCAGCCTGTGGGGCTTGAAGGGCACCGAAGACATCGGCGGCGGCAACAAGATCCTGTTCCACCTCGAAGGCGCGTTCAACACGATGACGGGCGGCTTCAGCGGCTCGATCTGGGATCGTTTCGCGACCGTCGGTATCTCGAACGACCGTTACGGTACGCTGCTGCTGGGTCGTGAACTCGCGATCGCCAACGGCGTGTGGGACTTCGACCCGTTCGGCCAGTCGGCCTGGTCGACTGCCTCGCTGGTGCGCGGCCGCAACTGGAACAAGACCAGCAACAACGTGTCGTACCAGTCGCCGCAGTTCTACGGCCTCGACTTCTACGGCCAGTTCTCGTTCTCGAACTCGACCAGCTTCAACGGCAACACGACGGCCGGCCAACCGGGCCGTGCAGCCGGCGCACAGGTCACCTATACGAATTCGCTGTTCCAGTTGCGCGGCATCTACGACGAAACGCGCGACAGCAACGGCCGCTTCTCGGACGTGTTCAACTACTCGCGTGAATACTTCGCGGGCGTGAACGTGTTCCTCGGCCAGTTCAAGGTTCAGGCCGCTTACCAGGCCTCGCGCGCGGACGGCAGCGGCGGCCCGGCGGTGAACGCCGGCGTGACGGGCACCCAGCAGGTCTGGGGCGGCGTGACGTGGCAGGCAACGCCGGCAGCGGCGCTGATCGCGGCCGTGTATCACGTGAACGCGAACCACGGCGGCGGCAACGCGAACATCTACACCGTCGGCGGCTCGTACAACATCTCGAAGCGCACGCTGTTCGACCTGCAGGTCGCGACGGTGCGCAACAGCAAGAACGCCAACTTCGGCCTGAACGCGAACGGCGCCGGTACGGCCGTGTCGACGGGCAACCCGAATCCGGGCGGCAGCCAGACCGGCGTCTACGCCGGCATCCAGCACCTGTTCTGATCAGGCGCCGTCAAAGAACGATTCGGCAACACTTTCCACGCTGCTGCGAGAGGCGCGTATCGGTGCGGTACCCAAACGGGTATCGCACCGTTTTTTATTGGCGGGGCCTGAAACGGCCCGCTGACGAATACGGCGCTCAGACGGCCGCTTCGTTCTCTTCGCCGGTGCGGATGCGGATCACGCGCTCGACATCCGACACGAAGATCTTGCCGTCGCCGATCTTGCCGGTGCGCGCCGCGCCGATCACCGCGTCGATCACCTGGTCGACCTGCGCTTCCGCGACGACGACCTCGATCTTCATCTTCGGCAGGAAGTCGACGACGTATTCCGCGCCGCGATACAGCTCGGTATGCCCCTTCTGGCGGCCGAAGCCCTTCACTTCCGTCACGGTCAGGCCCGTGAGACCCACTTCGGCGAGCGCTTCGCGGACTTCGTCCAGCTTGAACGGCTTGATGATGGCAGTGATGCGTTTCATGGTGGTTGTCCCTCAATGCTCGTTTGGATGAAAAATCGCGACCCCGATTGTAAGCCTGCGAGCCGCATGCGGCCCAGCACGGCTCAGTCGAGGCGTTCGGTAAAACGTGACGTGATCGGGTAGCGCCAGTCGCGCCCGAATGCGCGATGCGTGACGCGAATGCCGATCGGCGCCTGGCGGCGCTTGTATTCGTTGATCTTGATGAGCCGCGTCACGCGTTCGACGTCCGCCTGCGCATAACCGGCCGCGACGATCTCGGCGAGCGGCCGATCTTCTTCCATGTACATCCGCATGATCGCGTCGAGTACGTCGTAAGGCGGCAGGCTGTCCTGGTCGGTCTGGTTCTCGCGCAGCTCGGCCGACGGCGCACGCGTGAGGATCCGCTCGGGGATCACGTCGCGCAGTGCATAGTCGGCCGTTTCGTTGCGGTAACGGCAGAGCCGGTACACGAGCGTCTTCGCGATGTCCTTGATCACCGCGAAGCCGCCGGCCATGTCGCCGTACAGCGTGCAGTAGCCGACCGCCATCTCGCTCTTGTTGCCGGTCGTCAGCACGATCGAGCCGAACTTGTTCGACAGCGCCATCAGCAGCGTGCCGCGGATGCGCGCCTGGATGTTCTCTTCCGTCGCGTCTTCCGCGCGGCCCGCGAACTCGCCCGCGAGCGCCGCGCGGAATGCATCGAACATCGGCGCGATCGCGATCTCGTCGTAGCGCACGCCGACGCGCCGCGCCATCTCCGCCGCGTCGGTGGTCGAGATGTCGGCCGTGAAGCGCGACGGCATCATCACCGCGCGCACGCGCCCGGGCCCGAGCGCATCGCATGCGACCGCGACCACCAGCGCCGAATCGACACCGCCCGACAGCCCGATCAGCACGCCCGGAAAGCCGTTCTTGCCGATGTAGTCGCGCACGCCGGTCACGAGCGCACGGTACACCTGCGCGTCGGTCGACAGCTCGGGCGCGATCGCGCCGGGCAGCGGCCGCGCGCCGTCGAATTCGACGATCGCGTGCCCTTCGTCGAACTGCGGCATCCTCGCGACGAGCGCGCCCTGCGCGTCGAGCACGAACGAGCCGCCGTCGAATACGAGTTCGTCCTGGCCGCCGACGAGGTTCACGTACACCATCGGCAGCCCGGTTTCGCGAATCCGCGCGCGCAGGATGTCGACGCGCACCGCTTCCTTGTTCATGTGGTACGGCGAGCCGTTCGGGATCAGCAGCACCTGCGCGCCGGCCGCCTTGGCGATCTGCGCGGCCGATGCATGCCACGCATCCTCGCAGATGATCACGCCGTACTTCACGCCGTTCAGCTCGAACACGAGCGGCTCGGTGTCGGTCGCGAAGTAGCGCTTCTCGTCGAACACCTCGGTGTTGGGGAGGTCCTGCTTGCGGTAGGTGCCGACGATCTCGCCGCCGACGATCAGCGATACCGCGTTGTAGGTATCGGTGGGCGGCACGCCGCGCTCGATCGGGCGGTTTGCATTACCATCGACGGCTGGCGCATGCGGATCGCCGCCCGGCGCGCCCGCGCCGCGCAACGGATGGCCGACCAGCACCGCGAGCCCGTCGAACGCCTTCAAGGCGCCGGCGAGCGCGTCGAGCGCGGCCGCTGCCGCCGCGTAGAACGCCGGCCGCAGCAGCAGGTCTTCCGGCGGATAGCCGGACAGCGCAAGTTCGGGTGCGATCATCAGCTGCGCACCATCGTTGTGCGCAGCGCGCGCGGCCGCGACGATCCGCGCGACGTTGCCGGCGAAATCGCCAACGGTGACGTTGATCTGGGCGAGAGCGAGTCGGGTCTTCATGGCGGGATCGGCGCAGCCCGGCGGCGCGCCCTGAACGGCTGACGAAATCGTCCCGGTGCGGGCCCGCGCAGGCCCTCGCATCCGGCGACACAGAATGGTACGGATTCACGCTTGAAACACGAACGCATCGATTATCGCACGGGCATCCTGTCGTCCCCCGCGGAGGTGCCGGCCGACGAATGGAACGCGCTGCTCGCCCGCGACGCGCAGCCGACGCCCTTCCTGCGCCACGAATTCCTCGACGCGCTGCACGTCGCGCGCTGCGCGGTCGACGACACCGGCTGGTCGCCGCATTTCGTCACGCTGACCGACGAGCGCACCGGGCGCCTCGCGGCCGCCGCGCCCGTCTACGCGAAGCAGCATTCGTACGGCGAATACGTGTTCGACTGGGCCTGGGCCGACGCGTACCAGCGCAACGACCTGCCCTACTACCCGAAGCTGCTGTGCGCGGTGCCGTTCACGCCCGTGCAGGGCACGCGCCTGCTCGCGGCCGACGACGATGCGCGCCGCCGGCTCGCGGCCACGCTGCTCGCATTCGCCGAGCAGAGCGACGTGTCGTCGCTGCACGTGCTGTTCCCGACCGGCGACGAAGCGGCGCTCCTCGAATCGATGGGCATGATGCTGCGCGAAGGTGTGCAGTTCCACTGGATCAACGACGGCTACCGCCACTTCGACGATTTCCTCGGCACGCTTGAGCAGAAGAAGCGCAAGAACATCCGCGCGGAGCGGCGCAAGGTGCACGAGGCGGGCGTGACGTTCCGGCGGCTGACCGGCGACCGGATCACCGACGCCGACTGGCGCTTCTTCTCGCGCTGCTATCGGCAAACGTACCGCGAGCACTATTCGAGCCCGTACCTGAACCTCGACTTCTTCCGTACGATCGGCGCGACG
Organism: Burkholderia sp. LK4; assembly: GCF_001043615.1. Classification (NCBI taxonomy): domain Bacteria; kingdom Pseudomonadati; phylum Pseudomonadota; class Betaproteobacteria; order Burkholderiales; family Burkholderiaceae; genus Burkholderia; species Burkholderia sp. LK4. The sequence goes on along the minus strand of NZ_LDUL01000050.1, from coordinate 29,712 downwards.
ATGCCCGAGAACCTGCTGCTCGTGATCGCGGAAGCCGACGGGAAACCGATCGCGAGCGCGCTCGCCGTGTACCGGCGCGGCGAGCACGGCGGCGGCACGCTGTACGGCCGCTACTGGGGCGCGGTCGAGCACGTGCCGTGCCTGCATTTCGAAACGGCCTACTACCAGTTGCTCGAGTTCTGCATCGAGACCGGGCTCGACACGTTCGAAGGCGGCGCGCAGGGCGAACACAAGCTCGCGCGCGGCTTCCTGCCGACCGTCACGCACTCCGCGCACTGGCTCGCGCACCCGGCATTCTCGGACGCCGTCGCGCGCTTTCTCGAACGCGAGACCGAGCACATCCACGCGTACGTCGACGAATTGCGCGAACACGATCCGTTCCGGCGCGGTGGCGGGTAACGGCTGCGCGCCGGAAGCCGCCGGAACGTGGCAGTACGTGCCGGCACGCGACGAGACCACGACCGGCCTCGCCGCGTGCCGCGTGGCCGCCCGGCTCAGTGCGCGGCGAGCGTCACCGTCGTCGACTGCGCCTGCGGGTCACGCGACGAAGCCGCCGCCGACAGCCCGTAGCTGCCCTCGGCGATCCGCCACGCATGCGCATTCGCATCCCACACCGCGAAGCGCTGCGCCGGCACCGCAACGCTGACGGTACGCGCCTCGCCCGGCTGCAGCGCGACCTTGGTCCAGCCGACGAGGCGCTTCGGTGGTTCGCCGAGCGACGCGGGCAGTGCCGCGTAGATCTGCACCGTCTGCGCACCGGCCCGCGCGCCGGTGTTCGTCACCGTCACGCCGACCGTCACGTTGCCTGCCGCATCGGCCCGCGCGGACAGCGCCGACAACGCATACGTCGTGTACGACAGCCCGTAGCCGAACGGGAACAGCGGCTCGATCGCCTTCGCATCGAACCAGCGATAGCCGTACGCGAGCCCTTCCGCGTAGACGGTCTGCGTGCGCGACGGATCGATCGCCGGCTGCGGCAGGTCGGCCTCCTGCTTCGGGAACGTCAGCGGCAGCCGGCCCGACGGGTTCGCATCGCCGAACAGCAGATCGGCGATCGCCTGGCCGCCCTGCGCGCCGGGATACCACGCTTCGAGCACGCCATGCACGTTCGCGAGCCACGGCATCAGCACGGGGCTGCCGTTCTCGAGCACGACGATCACGCGCTTCGCCTTCGCCGCGACCGCCGCAATCAGCGCGTTCTGGTCGTATTGCTGGTTGTACGGATCGGCCTTCGCATCGGGCAGCGACAGGCTCGCGAGGTCGAGCCCTTCCGTCTGCCACTGCGTTGCGAACACGATCGCGACATCGGCCTGCGCGGCCGCGCTCGCCGCGGCATTCGCGTCGGTTCCGTCGAGGTAGCTGACCGCCGCGTTCGGCGCCTTCGAGCGAATCGCCGCGAGCGGCGCGGACTTGTACCACGTCGCACAGCCGCCGAACAGCGTGTCGGCGGGTTGCTGGCAGGTCGTCACCGCATTGCCGTCGATCGCCGGCACCGCGCCCGAGCCGCCGCCCGACAGCACGCCCGCGTCCGCATGGCCGCCGATCACGACGACCGACTTCAGCGCGCCGGCCGCCAGCGGCAGCACGGGCTGCGCATCGCCGGGCGCGGCCGCGTTCTTCAGCAGCACCGCGGATTGCCGCGCGATCGCGAGCGCATCGGCGTTGCCGGCCGCTTCGTCGATCGCGCCGCCCGGCTTCGGCGGTGCATCCATCACGCCGATGCGGATCAGCGTGCGCAGCTTGCGCTGCACCATGTCGTTCAGCCGCGCGGCCGACACGCTGCCGGCCTGCAGCGCCGCCCGCAGCTTCGTGTTGAAGAACGAGCCGAGCGGCGCGTTGTTGTCGTCCGCCGCACCCGGCTCCTCTTCGTCGAGCCCCGCCTGCACGGCCGCGACCGTCGAATGCGTCGCGCCCCAGTCGGACTGCACGACGCCCTTGAAGCCCCATTCGTTCTTCAGCACCGTGGTCAGCAGATACGGGTTCTCGCACGCATACACGCCGTTCAGCTTGTTGTACGAGCACATCACGTTGCCCGGCTGGCCGTCCTTCACGCCGATCTCGAACGCGAGCAGTTCGGCCTCGCGCATGGTTCGCTCGTCGACGACCGAATCGATCGTCATCCGGTTGGTTTCCTGGTCGTTGAACGCGAAATGCTTGATCGTCGCGATCACCTTCTGCGCCTGCGTCGCCTGCGTGCGCGCGGCGCTCAGCGTGCCCGCGAGCACCGGATCCTCGCCCATGTATTCGAACGTGCGGCCGTTGCGCGGCTCACGCGCGAGGTTCACGCCGCCGCCGAGCCCTTCCGCGAACCCGAGCGCACGCAGTTCGAGCGCGATGCGCGTGCCGTAGGTGCCGGCGAGCGCCGGGTCCCACGTCGCCGCGAGCGCGACCGGCGCGGGCAGCGCGGTCACGCGCGCGTTCTTCACGTTCACGCCGCCCGCCGAATCGGCACTGCTGACGGCCGGAATGCCGAGCCGCGGCACGCCCGGGATGTAGCTCGCGCCATTGAGCGCGTCGGCCGGGAACGGGCCGCCCAGGTCGAGCGCCGGCAGGCCCGTGCCGTGCACGAGCTGCAGTTTCTCGTCGTTCGTCAGTTGCGCGACGAGCGCGGCCGCGCGCTGGTCGGCCGCGGCATCGGGGTCGGCCGGCGCGGCCGGGCCCGCGTGGATGTCGTCGCCGCCGCACGACGCGAGCAGCACCGTGAGCGCGCACGCGGACGCAATCGTCGAACACCGGAACAGCGAAGTTTTCATTGATCCTCCTGAATCGATCTGTTGTACTTGTCGCCACACTCCAGCGTCCGAGTCTAAAAATCGACCGGTCACCACGCTTGACCGGCAGGAGCATGCGTTGACCTCTCGCAGCGGGGACAAACCCGAACGGCATGACGAAGGGGGACAGACATGGAGTTGCAACAGAAGTCGGTATCCGTGCGGATCTACCGCTGGCTGTGCGAAGACGCGCGCGCGAACGGCATCGATCTCGCGCCGCTGTATGACACGCTCGGCATCGGCCCGGCCGAACTCGCCGACGACACGCGCCGCATCGCGGGCGACCGGCACGTCGCCGCGATGCGGCTCACGAACGAATGGCCGCTGTCGTGGCATCGGCCGCCGCCGCAGGTCATGCCGTGGCTCGTGCCGTTTCCGGAGCTCGCGGGCATCACGTGCAACGCGGCGACGCTGCGCGACGCGCTGCACGACTACCTGCGCTATCGCGAGCTGATCGGCAACGTCGACTGGGTGTTCGCGCACGAGAACGGCGACGCGATCGCGCTCGAATACGTGAACGAAGGCGACGGCCGGCACGCGGGCAGCGCGTTCGCGAACCTCGCGATCCTCACCGCGCTCGCCCGCCTGTACGATCCGCACGTGCGCGTCGACGAAGCCGCCTTCGCCGGCCGCGCGTTCGCACCCACCGCCGCGCTGCGCGACATGCTCGGCGCACCGCTGTCGTTCGACGCCGCGCACAACCGCATCGTGCTGCGTTCAGCGCACTTCGACACGCCGTTCGAACGCTACAACGCGCCGCTCGCCGGCATCCAGCGTCATGCGGCCGACGCCGCGCGCGAGCGTGTACGCGTGCGCTCGACGTTCGGCTCGTCGGTCGAGCAATGCGTGCGCGACTGGCTGCGTACCGCCGACGAAGCCGATGTACCGACCGACACACTGATGCAGCACGTGTGCACGCGCTTCGCGATGTCGCGCTGGACGCTGCGCCGGCGGCTGCATCGCGAGGCGGTCGGCTTTCATGCGCTCGTCGCGCAGGCCCGGCTCGGCGAGGCGCGCGACCTGCTGCTGAATACGCAATTGCCGATCGGCGAGATCGGCGTGCGCGTCGGCTTCCGTTCGACGAGCGCGTTCACGCGCTTCTTCACGCGCGAACTCGGCGCGGCACCGAGCCGTTTTCGCGACGGGCACGGCGATCGATGGCGTTGACGCGCGCCTTTTCTGAGACACTGGCGGCTTCGCATCCCGCCGCCCTGCCATGTCCTGGTTTCTGTACCTGATCGAATGCGCCGACGACAGCGTCTACACGGGCATCACGACCGATGTCGCCGCGCGCTTCGACGAGCACGCGTCCGGCAAGGGCGCGCGCTACACGCGCTCGCGCAAGCCGCGCGCGGTGCTCGCGTCGTTTCCGCTGCCCGACCGGTCGATCGCATCGCGTGCCGAGTACTGGGTGAAGCGGCTCACGGCCGCGCAGAAACGCGAACTGGCGGCCGGGATCCGGACGCTCGAGTCGGTGTTGCCGGCCGGGATGTCGATCGACGGGAACGTCGATGCGGCCGGGTTGAAGGCCGAACTGAAGGCCGGTAAGCGCGGGCGGAAGAAGGCAAAGGCGCAGTCGGCCGACATCGCGACGCAGGCCGCTGAAACGGACAAGCCCGTCAAGAAAGCCGCGAAAGCCGGGAATGACGGGGACGCGTCCACGCCCGCAAAAACCGTGAAGCGCGGGCAAGCCGCGCAGGCGCCCAAGAAAACCAAGGCCACGCCTGCCAAGAAGCGTGCGAAGACCGACGACGCGGCCGAAGTGAAAAAGGGCTCGCCTCGCGGCAAGTCGGCCACGAAAGCCACGAAAGCCACGAAAGCCACATCGAAGCAGAAAGCGCCGGCCGCCGGCGGCAAGTCCGCCGCAAAACCACGCACCGACGTTGCTTCCGCGCCGACGCGCAGCCGTGCATCGGCAACAAGGACCACCACCGACACGATCGAAACCCCGGCGAATCCCGTCACCGCCATCCGCCGCGCCACACGCGCGAATCGTGCGAGAAGCGCATCGAACGCCACCGCCCTGCCTGCGCCGGCCCCCGCGCGCCCCCGAAAGAAGGCCACCCCGGGCGCCGGCCCGCGCACAAAACAAAACCGCGCGGCCTCCTGACGAGACACGCGCGGTTTGCGTTCCGAACGAACCGGCCGAGAGGCCGGCCAGACGGCTTACTTCTTGTAGTTCGCTGCGCCGTCGGCGATTTCCTTGTGCGCGGCTTCGATGCCGGCCCAGCCTTCGACCTTCACCCACTTGCCCTTCTCGAGCGCCTTGTATTGCTCGAAGAAGTGCTTGATCTGATCCTTCAGGTACTCGGGCACGTCGTCGATCGACTTCAGGTTGGCCGTCATCGGGCAGACCTTGTCGTGCGGCACCGCAACCAGCTTCGCGTCGACGCCCGACTCGTCGGTCATCTGCAGCATGCCGAGCACGCGCGAACGCACGATCGAGCCGGCCAGCAGCGGGAACGGCGTGATCACCAGCACGTCGACCGGATCGCCGTCGCCCGACAGCGTCTGCGGGATGTAGCCGTAGTTCACCGGATAACGCATGCCCGTGCCGATGAAACGGTCGACGACGAGGAGGCCCAGTTCCTTGTCCGCCTCGTACTTCACCGGGTCGCTTTGCGCGGGAATCTCGATGATCACGTTGAAATCTTGCGGCAGGTCCTTGCCGGCCGGAACATGGTTGAAGCTCATGAGCACTCTCTGTAGGTCGATGGGAATTCGGGACAGGGCGCCGCGGCCGATGCATCGCCGCAGGCGTCCCCCAACGGAATGCGCCATTATAGCCAATCGACCGGTGGCGTCCGGATGACGATCGGCGCGATAATCGTTCCCGATGTCCGGCCGTCGAACCCCCGGCCGCGTTGCATGGAACCGGCGTCGGCGCCAGAGCACCGTCGGCGGTCGACGCGAAGACAGGAGCACGCATGGAAGAGGCGAAGCACTTCATCGCAGGCGAATGGACGTTGCCTGCGCAACTGGAAACCATCGCGGTCGTCGATCCGTCCGACGGCCAGCCGTTCGCAGCCATTGCCCGCGGCACGGCGCCCGACATCGAGCGCGCGGTCGCCGCGGCCCGCGACGCGTTCGCGGGCCCATGGGGCGCCAAAAGCGCCGCCGAGCGCGGCCGCGTGCTGATGCGGCTGTCGGCGCGCGTGGCCGATTCCCTCGAGGAACTCGCCACGATCGAGGCACGCGACACCGGCAAGCCGCTCAAGCAGGCACGCGCGGATGCCGCCGCGCTCGCGCGCTACTTCGAGTTCTACGCGGGCGCGGCCGACAAGCTGCATGGCGAAACCCTTCCCTACCAAGCCGGCTACACCGTGCTGACGGTGCGCGAGCCGCACGGCGTCACGGGCCACATCGTGCCGTGGAACTACCCGATGCAGATTTTCGGGCGCAGCGTCGGCGCCGCGCTCGCGGCCGGCAACGCATGCGTCGTCAAGCCGGCCGAGGATGCATGCCTGTCGTTGCTGCGCGTGGCCGAGCTGGCCGCCGAGGCCGGGCTGCCGGCCGGCGCGCTCAACATCGTCACCGGCTACGGCCATGAGGCCGGCGCCGCGCTCGCGCGCCATCCCGGCATCGACCACATCTCGTTCACGGGCTCCCCCGCTACCGGCAAGCTGGTCACGCAGATGGCGGCCGAGAACCACGTACCCGTCACGCTCGAACTCGGCGGCAAGTCGCCGCAGATCGTGTTCGCCGATGCCGACCTCGACGCGGCGCTGCCCGTGCTCGTGTCGGCGATCGTGCAGAACGGCGGGCAGACCTGCTCGGCCGGCAGCCGCGTGCTGATCGAGCGCGCGGTGTACGAGCCGCTCGTCGAGCGGCTCGCCACCGCGTTCAACGGGCTGCGCGTCGGCCCGAGCCGCGCCGACCTCGACTGCGGCCCGCTGATCAACGCGAAGCAGCAGCAGCGCGTGTGGGATTTCCTGTCCGACGCGCAGCACGACGGCATTCCGATGGCCGCGCATGGGCAGGTCGTCGCCGAGGCACCCGAAAGCGGCTTCTACCAGGCACCCGCGCTGTTGCGCGACGTGCCGCCGTCGCACCGGCTCGCGCAGGAGGAAGTGTTCGGCCCCGTGCTCGCCGCGATGCGTTTCGTCGACGAAGACGAAGCCGTCGCGCTGGCGAACGGCACGCCGTACGGCCTCGTCGCGGGCATCTGGACGCGCGACGGCGCACGCCAGATGCGTATCGCGCGGCGCCTGCGGGCGGGCCAGGTGTTCATCAACAACTACGGCGCGGGCGGCGGCGTCGAGCTGCCGTTCGGCGGTGTCGGCCATTCGGGGCATGGCCGCGAGAAAGGCTTCGAGGCACTGTACGGCTTCACCGCGCTGAAAACGATCGCGATCCGGCACGGCTGAACGCGCGGCAAGCAGGACGCGGCATGCGGCCGGCAGCACGCGGCCGCATGCCGAAGCACGACGACACTAAATCCAGCACAGGAGACACACCATGCGGTTGAGCGGCAAGACGGCAATCGTCACGGGCGGCGGCTCGGGGTTCGGCGAAGGCATCGCGAAGACGTATGCGCGCGAAGGCGCGAACGTCGTCGTCAACGACCTGAACGGCGCGGCGGCCGAGCGTGTCGCGAGCGAGATCGCGCTCGCGGGCGGCAAGGCAATCGCGGTGGCCGGCGACGTGTCGCGTCAGGACGACTGGCACGCGCTGCTGCAGGCGACGCTCGACGATTTCCACGCGGTGCAGATCGTCGTGAACAACGCGGGCACCACGCATCGCAACAAGCCGGTGCTCGACGTGACGGAAGCCGAATTCGACCGCGTGTACGCGGTCAACATGAAAAGCCTGTTCTGGTGCGTGCAGACCTTCGTTCCGTACTTCCGCGAGCGGGGCGGCGGCGTGTTCGTGAACGTCGCGTCGACGGCCGGCGTGCGGCCGCGGCCGGGCCTCGTCTGGTACAACAGCACGAAGGGCGCGATGATCACCGCGAGCAAGTCGCTCGCGGCCGAACTCGGCGCCGACCGCATCCGCGTGAACTGCATCAACCCCGTGCTCGGCGAAACCGCGCTGATGACCGAATTCATGGGGTGCGAGGATACCCCCGAGAACCGCAGCCGCTTCCTCGCGACGATCCCGCTTGGCCGCTTCTCGACGCCGCAGGACATCGCGAACGCGGCGCTGTACCTGGCATCCGACGAGGCCGAGTTCATCACGGGCGTCTGTCTCGAAGTCGACGGCGGGCGCTGCATCTAGCCGTATCCCCCTTGCCGCAGCGTGCCGCGGCCGGCAACCGCCGCGGCACACGCGCATGGCTTCGCACGACTCCGGACAGGCACCGCTACGCCTTCTCCGGCCAATGACAAGGACAGGAGACAACATGGCAACATCGACGCAATCGCTGCCGGGCTCGTCCGGCGCATTCGAGGAAGCAACCTATCGCAAGGTGTCGTGGCGGCTCGTGCCGCTCCTGCTGCTGTGCTACGTGGTCGCGTATCTCGACCGCGTGAACGTCGGCTTCGCGAAGCTGCAGATGGCGAGCGACCTGAATCTCAGCGACACCGTCTACGGGCTCGGCGCCGGGATCTTCTTCTTCGGCTATTTCCTCTTCGAAGTGCCGAGCAACATCATCCTGCACAAGGTCGGCGCGCGCGTGTGGATCGCCCGCATCATGGCGACGTGGGGCGTGATCTCGATCCTGACGATGTTCGTCACGACACCCGCGATGTTCTACGTGATGCGCTTCCTGCTCGGCGTCGCCGAGGCCGGCTTCTTCCCCGGCGTGATCCTGTACCTCACCTACTGGTATCCCGCGCATCGTCGCGGCCGGATGACGACGTTCTTCATGACGGCGGTCGCGTTGTCCGGCGTGATCGGCGGGCCGATCTCGGGCTTCATCCTGAAGGCGTTCGACGGCGTGAGCGGCTGGCACGGCTGGCAATGGCTGTTCCTGCTCGAAGGCATCCCGTCGGTGCTCGCCGGCGTGCTCGTGTTCTTCTCGCTCGACGAGCGGATCTCGAAGGCGAAGTGGCTGACCGACGAGGAAAAGGCGCTGCTCACCCGCAACGTCGAAGCGGAGGAAGCGACCAAGGAAGACCTGCCGCTCGGCACCGTGATGTCGAGCCCGCGCGTGTGGCTGATGGCGCTGATCTATTTCTCGTTCGTGATGGGGCTCTACGGCGTCGGCTTCTGGCTGCCGACGATCATCAAGGCCACCGGCGTGACCGACACGTTCATGATCGGTCTGCTGTCGGCGATTCCGTATGCGGCCGCGGTGGTCGCGATGATCCTGATCGCGCGCAGCGCGGACCGGCACCGCGAACGCCGCTGGCACGTCGCGATTCCGGCCGCGATCGGCGCGCTCGGGCTCGTGCTGTCGGTGGTCTGGGCACACCAGACCGCGCTCGCGATGCTCGGCCTCACGCTCGCGACGATCGGCATCCTGACCACGCTGCCGCTGTTCTGGAGCCTGCCGACCGCGTTCCTCGGCGGCACGGCGGCCGCGGCCGGCATCGCGATGATCAACTCGATCGGCAACCTCGCGGGCTTCCTGAGCCCGTACCTGATGGGCTGGCTCAAGCAGGCGACGGGCGCCAACGATTCGGGCATGTACATGCTCGCCGGGTTCCTCGTGCTCGGCGGGCTGCTCGCGCTGTCGGTGCCGAAGCGGCTGGTCGACAAATGACGCGGGGCGCATTGGCGCCCCCTGCCGGCGGACGATCCGCCCCGGAAACGCCCCGCTGGCCGGAACCGCTCCGGCCAGCGGGGCGTTTCCGCTTCCACCCGCGTGCCGACCGGACGATGCCGGCTCGGTATCGAGCCAGCTCTGATGCCATGATTCCCACAATACTCCCTATTGATCCTTATTTCATGGAACAATAGGGAACATATTGAGCATCACGAGCCGATCATGTTCCATACCGTCGACGAGTCCGCCGCCCGCCTGCGCCTCCACCCGAAGACCGTCCTGCGCTTCATCCGCGAGGGCAAGCTGCATGCGACGCGGGTCGGCCGCGCCTACCGCATCCTCGACACCGACCTCGCCGCGTTCGCGCAAACCGAGCCGGCCGCGCCCGTCCCGCGTGCGGTGCGCGTCACCAGCATCGTCGACATTCCGGACGCGTCGCAGTCGCTGCACCAGTACCTGTCGCGATCGCTGCATGCGATGGCGTCCGGCCGCACGTCGTACGTCGACCCCGTGCGGATCGACGTCACGTTCGATCCCGCCGCGAGCCAGGTCAAGATCATCGTCGCCGCAACGCCAGCCGACACGGCCGTGCTGATGTCGTCGCTCGAGGCTTTGCTGCAGCAAAGCGGGACATGAGCGCGATCTTCAGGTCGCCGCGCCATGCACGCGCCATTCGCGCGGCTTATGACACCGCGCTGTCGCACTGGCCGGCCGGACATCGGCGCGTCACCGTGCAGACGCGCCATGGCGCGACGCACGTGATTACCTGCGGCCCCGAGCACGCGCCGCCGGTCGTGCTGATCCACGGCGCGCAGACGACGGCGGCGAGCTGGCAGCATTACGCGGCGCAATGGTCGACACACTTCCGGCTCCATGCGATCGACGTGATCGGCGAAGCAGGACCGAGCGCGCCGTCGCGACCGCCGCTTGCGGGCGACGCGCATGCGCAGTGGCTCGACGACGTGCTGGACGGCCTGCAGGTGTCACGTGCCGCGTTCGTCGGCATCTCGCTCGGGGCGCGAACGGCGCTCGACTTCTCGTTGCGGCGGCCGGCACGCGTGACGCGGCTCGCGCTGCTCTGCCCGTCCGGCATCGGCCGGCAGAAGCGGTTTCTGTGGTGGGCGCTGCCGTTGTTGCTGCTCGGCGATGCCGGGCGCGCATGCGTGCGACGGCGCGTACTCGGCCGCCTGCCGCCCGCGTCGACGGCGGCCGAGCGTGACACGCTCGCGCTGATGCACGCCGTCGACCGCGGGTTTCGCCCGCGCATCGAACCGATTCCGGTGTTCGCCGACGACGTGCTGCGCACGCTGTCGGTGCCCACGCTGGCGATCGTCGGCGGCCGCGACGTGATGCTCGATTCGCAAGACACGCGTGAGCGCCTGACGCGTCTCGTGCCGCACGCGCAGATCCTGTTTCTTCCCGAGCAGCCCCACTTCATCCGCGGGCAACGCGACACCGTATTCGCGTTTCTCGCGTCGACGGAAACCATCGACATGCCCCACCGAATCGTTCAGGCAGCCGGCCGCCGCGTGCTGGTCCGCGCCCCCTCCGCTCCCGTCGTGCAGCGGGAAAGCGATGCGCTCGACCTCGTCGCCCTCGCGCACGAGCATGAAGCCGACTGGATCGCGGTGCCCGCGGATGCGCTGCACGACGACTTCTACCGGCTCGAAAGCGGCCTCGCGGGCGCCGTCCTGCAGAAGCTCGTCAACTACGGCGTCAGGCTCGGCGTGGTCGGCGACATCGAGCGCTGGCTCACGCGCAGCGAAGCGTTCCGCGCACTCGTGCGCGAATCGAATCGCGGGCAATCGGTGTGGTTCGTCGCCAGCGAGGGCGACCTGCTGCGCAAGCTCGGCGCATGACGTGTCGTCCAGGCCCGCCCTGAACGAAAAAAAACCCCGAAGGCCTTCCGGCATTCGGGGCTTTCTTGCGCGGGTTGCGCGGGTTGCGCGGGCCGCCTGCGGCAGGCGGCCACGCCGCCCGCGTCAGACCACGGTGATCGCGAGCGCGCTTTCGCGGTAGTGCTTCGCGGCCTTGTCGGTTTCGCCGAGATGCTCGAACAGGCGCGCGAGCGCACGATGCGCACGCACCTTCAGCGCTTCGTTGTCGGCGAGCTTCAGCGCCGATTCGAGGAACGACTGCGCCTTGCCCCACAGCTGCTGCTGCTGGCACAGGCGGCCGAGCGCGAACAGCAGGTCGGCATCCTCCGGGTGATCCTTCTTCCACCCTTCGGCCTTCTGGATCAACGGCAGCGCATCGGCGCCGGCCGTATCCGGGTAACGGCGCAGCAGGCGCGCATCCCAGTTGTGGGCAAGCGCGTCCTCGACGATGCGACGCGCTTCGTTGCGGCGCTCGAGCGGAACGAGAAGATCGGCCGCGAGATCGGCGAGACGCGGCGACTGGCGCTCGACCGGCGACAGCGACTGCCACACCTCGAGCAGCGCGTCCGGGTCGTGCCGGCGTTCGCGCAGCAGGTTTTCCGCAGCCTGCTGGCGCAGCCGCACGGCTGCGGCCGGATGCAGTGCCTCGCGCTTCTCGAGCGCCTTCGCAAGCTTCAGCACCTCGGCCCAGTTCTTCAACTGCTGCTGCGCGCGCAGCGCAACCTGCTGCGCATGGATACGCTTGCCGCCCGCCTGCAGGTCGGCCAGCGCGGCGAGCGCGCCGTCGGCATCGCGCGCATCCGCGCGCATGTCGGCCGCGGCGAGCAGCCGTGCGTCCTGCCATTCAGGTGCGTCGACCTTCGACAGCCAGTCGTCGCGACGCGTGTACTCGTGCATCCGGTGCGCGGCAGTCGCCGCGACGAGACTCGCCGCGCCCTGGTTCGCGTCGACCGACAGCGCTTCACGCGCGGCCTTCTCCGCGCGCGAGAAGCGGCCCGCGTACAGGTTCGCGATCGCGTCGCGCAGCGATGCCTGCGCCTTCTCGTTGCGCGAACGCGCACGATACGCGGCGACCCGCTGCGGCATGCGCCAGATGTTGCGCACGATACGCAGCAGCGCATACACGACGATGAACAGCACGACGATGGCGATCACGAACAGGTTCAGCGACACGTCGATCCGGTACGGCGGATAGACGAGCAGCACCTGCCCCGCGTCGAAACGGCCGACGGTGGCGAGCGCAGCGGCGATCGCGAACAGGACCGCGAGCCAGACGATACCTCGAAGCGTCATCGTTACCCCCGGCTCTTGAACTGCTGAACGGCGTTCAGGCTCGTGTTCAGGTTCGGCACCGCGACCGTCAGCGATGCGCCGTCAACCTGCTTGAGCAGATCCTCGACGGTCTGCGTGTCCTTCGATGCCTGGTCGAAATACTTCCCGAGCGACGCCTGCGCGGCGTGCAGATCGGCCTTCATCGCGCCGTCGTTGCGCGCGAGCAGCGACAGGCGCGCGGTCAGCAGGCGCAGCTTCACGTTCTCGCGCACGAAGTAACCCTGGTCGGGCGACGCGAGCATCGCGTCCGCGTTGTCGATCCGGCGCACCTGCACGAGCCCCTTCAGTTGCTGGCCGAGGCCGGCCGAGAAGTCGTGCCACCACACCTTCCAGCGCGGCTCGCCGGCCAAGGCCGACGATGCGGCATCGGCCGGCGCGGCCTTCGGCGCTTCGTGCGGGACGATCGCCTCGCCGGACAGCGGCAGCGCGTCGATCTTCGCGATCGCGTCGTCGAGCTTGATCGCGAGGCCCGTGAGGTCGGCCGCCGGTGCGGCCTTCAGCTTCTCGATGTCCAGCGCGAGCGCCTTGCGCACCGTGACGGCCTGCGCGCTCTGCGAGGTGGCGAGGCGCGCGTCGGCATTCTGCAGCGCGATCAGCGCGAGCTGCGTGTTGCCGGTCAGCTGAAGCTGCTGGCTCGCGCTCGACAGCATCTGGTCGACTTCCTCGAGCATCCACGCATCGCGGTTGCGCGACAGGTCCTGGTATTGCTGCTGCAGCGCCTGCTGCGCGCTCTGCGCGTCGGCGAGCTTGCCGTCGAGCTGCGCGAGCTGCGTGTCGACCTGGTGCGTGCTCGCCAGCGCCTGCTCGGTCTTCATCCGCGTTTCGGCCGTCTGTGCGTCGAGCGCCTTCTGGCGCGCGACGAACGTGCCGTCGAGCCGGTCGATCTTGCGGTTCAGCGCGTAGCCGCCGACGCCCGCCGCGCAGCCGAGCACGACGACGACGAACCACAGCACCGCGCTGCCGCCGCGGCGCGCGGGCGGTTCGGACGCCATATAGGCGGGACGGGACGGCGGTGCGGATGCAGCGGCCGGCTGGGAAGCGACGCTTTTGGAATCGTTGGTATCTGTCATGCGTTTAGTCACCGGTGCGGCTGTCGCCGGTTGGACGGCCTCGTCGGCCATCGTTCGAAACGCGCGGACGATGCGCTCATCGCCCGCGCCGGTCAGCGTAATCCTATCAAAACCCAATGCACGCGCGGTCTGCTCGATGCGCGGATGCGGCGTGACGAGCGGCGCATGCTTCAGCGCGGCGATCTCGGCATCGTTCAGATGCGCCCGCGCGAGTTCGTGCAGGTTGCGCACGCCTTCCGAGCTCGTGACGAGCCACGCATGCGGTTCGCCGTCGAGCAGCGCATGCACGCGCTCCCACGCGCCGACGCGCGGCTCGGGCACGACGCGCCGGTACGCGGCGACGAGCGCGACGTCCGCGCCGGCCTCACGCAGCCGGTCGGCGAGCCATTCGCGCCCGCCGTCGCCGCGTACGATCAGCACGCGCTTGCCCGCCAGCGCGGGCGCGCCGCCGAATTCGGCCTCGATGCGCGCGAACAGGCTTTCCGAATCGTAATGGGGTACGCCGCCGTCGGCCGGCGCCTGCGGCGCGATCACCCGATGCGCGGGCGCCGCGATGCCGTGACGCTCGAGCGCCGCCACGCTGCCGGGCCCGACCACGCCGACCGGCAGCGCGTTCGGCCAGATCGCGCCGTACTGCGCGAGCGCGCGGTCGATCGCGTTCGGCGACACGAAAATCACCAGCGCGTAATCCGCGAGCGCCGCGAACGCGGCGTCGAGCGGCGCCGGATCGTCGACGGGCGCAATATCGATCAGCGGGAATTCGAGCACGTCGCAACCGGCCTCGGCCAGTTGCGACGCGAGCGCGCCGGACTGGCCGTCCGGGCGCGTCAGGACAGCGGTGAACGCGCGCGCGCCGCCCGCCATCAGGCGTCGCCCTTGCCGGCGGCCTGCGAGCCCGCGAGCAGCGCCTGGACGATCTCGAGCGCGCCTTGCGCCTCGAGTTCGTCGGACACGGCCCGGCCGAGCGCGAGCGCATCGGCGACGCTCATGACGGCCCCGCACGCCTCGGCGGTCAGCACGCGCTTGCCGTCGGTCGTCGACACGCGGCCCGTCAGGTACAGCTCGCCCGCGCGCCACACCGCATGCGCGGCGAGCGGCACCTCGCAGCTGCCGCCGAGCGCGCGCGACACCATCCGCTCGGCCTCGACCGCGAGCGCGGTCTGCGGGTCGTGCAGCGGTGCGAGCCACGCGGCGACATCGTCGCGGTGCGACGCGATCTCGATGCCGAGCGCGCCCTGGCCCGCGGCGGGCGGGCTCGCGTCGACGTCGAGGAGCGCGCGGATCCGCGCCTCCAGGCCGAGGCGCTTCAGGCCGGCGGCCGCCAGGATGATCGCCGCGTAATCGCCGCGATCGAGCTTCGACAGGCGCGTGTCGAGGTTGCCGCGCAGCGGCAGCACGTCCAGGTGCGGGTAGCGCGAGCGCAGCATCGCCTCGCGGCGCAGGCTCGACGTGCCGACCACGGCACCGGCCGGCAGCGCGTCGAGCGACGCGTAGTCGTTCGACACGATGGCATCGCGCGGGTCCTCGCGCTCCATGATCGCGGCAAGCGAGAAGCCTTCCGGCAGCGCCATCGGCACGTCCTTCAGCGAATGCACGGCGAGATCGGCGCGGCCGTCGGCCAGCGCGGCCTCCAGTTCCTTCACGAACAGGCCCTTGCCGCCGACCTTCGACAGCGTGCGATCGAGAATCTGGTCGCCGCGTGTCGTCATTCCGAGGATTTTCACGTCACAAGCTGGATATAATTTGCGCAGCGCATCACGCACATGTTCGGCTTGCCACATCGCCAGGCGGCTCTCGCGCGAAGCAATCGTCAACGTCGCGGGCGGCTGTGCCTGTTGCGGCCCTGCCGCAGGAGTCTCGGAATTCATTGCTGGAACATCGAAGGACGGGATTGAAGACCGAACAATGGTAGCACGCACGCCCCTGCCCGCCCGGGCCCGGAGCCTGCGTCCGGCCTGCCGCCGGGCGGGTCGCGGCGCCGATGTGCGGATGTGCCGCACGTAGCTGGTTGCTTGACCGCAGTTTCGCAGTTTCCGCAGTTCCTTTTGACTCGAGCTTTCCCAAGGAAACCCATCGTGAAGTCTTCCGGATCGGCGCGTACGGCGCGCCGCAATGCTGCCCTGTCCTCCTCCGACGCCTCGACGGACACCGTCGCCACCGCCGCGAACGGCCGTGCGAAAACGGCAACGAAACCGAAAGACCCGATACGTCAGACAAAACGCACGGCGAAGACCGCCGGCCCGGCCGCCCGCACGGCCGGTGCGACGAAGGCCGGCACCCGCACGCGCGACGACAAGGACGGCCCGCTGTTCGACGACATCCGCTTTCTCGGCCGCCTGCTCGGCGACGTCGTGCGCGAGCAGGAAGGCGACACCGTGTTCGACGTCGTCGAGACGATCCGCCAGACCGCCGTCAAGTTCCGCCGCGAGGACGACAGCGAAGCCGCGCAGACGCTCGAGAAGAAGCTGCGCAAGCTGACGCCGGAGCAGACGGTGAGCGTCGTGCGCGCGTTCAGCTATTTCTCGCACCTCGCGAACATCGCGGAAGACCGCCACCACAACCGCCGCCGCCGCATCCACGCGCTGGCCGGCTCCGCGTCGCAGCCCGGCACGGTCGCGTACGCACTCGAGCAACTGAAAACGACCGGCAATGCGTCGAAGCGACTGCTGCAGCGCTTCTTCGACGATGCGCTGATCGTGCCGGTGCTGACCGCGCACCCGACCGAAGTGCAGCGCAAGAGCATCCTCGATGCGCAGCACGACATCGCACGCCTGCTCGCCGAGCGCGACCAGGAGCTGACCAGCCGCGAGCGCCAGTACAACGAATCGATGCTGCGCGCACGCGTCACCACGCTGTGGCAGACGCGCATGCTGCGCGACGCGCGCCTGACGGTCGGCGACGAAATCGAGAACGCGCTGTCGTACTACCGCGCGACGTTCCTCGACGAACTGCCGGCGCTGTACGGCGACATCGAGGCCGCGCTCGCCGAGCACGGCCTGTCCGCGCGCGTACCCGCGTTCTTCCAGATGGGCAGCTGGATCGGCGGCGACCGCGACGGCAACCCGAACGTGACCGCGTCGACGCTCGACGAAGCGATCAACCGCCAGGCCGCGGTGATCCTCGAGCACTATCTGGAACAGGTGCACAAGCTCGGCGCCGAACTGTCCGTGTCGAACCTGCTCGTCGGCGCGAACGACGCCGTGAAGGCGCTCGCGGCCGCGTCGCCCGACCAGTCGCCGCACCGCGTCGACGAGCCGTATCGTCGCGCGCTGATCGGCATCTACACGCGGCTCGCCGCAAGCGCGCGCGTGCGTCTCGGCGAAGGCACGGTGCCCGTGCGCAGCGCGGGCCGCGGCGCGCCGCCCGTGCGCGCGATCCCGTATGCGGATTCCGAAGCGTTCGTCGCCGACCTGAAGGTGCTGACCGCGTCGCTCGACGAACACCACGGCACGTCGCTCGCCGCGCCGCGCCTCGCGCCGCTCGTGCGCGCGGCCGAAGTGTTCGGCTTCCACCTCGCGAGCATCGACCTGCGCCAGAGCTCCGACATCCACGAAGCCGTGGTCGCCGAGCTGTTCGCGCGCGCGGGCGTCGAGGCCGACTACGCGGCGCTCGCCGAGGAAGACAAGCTGCGCGTGCTGCTCGCCGCGCTCGCCGATCCGCGTCCGCTGCGCTCGCCGTACCTCGAATACTCCGCGCTCGCCCAGAGCGAACTCGGCGTGTTCGAGAAGGCGCGCGACGTGCGCGCCCAATTCGGCGCGCGCGCGGTGCGCAACTACATCATTTCGCACACGGAAACCGTCAGCGACCTCGTCGAGGTGCTGCTGCTCCAGAAGGAAACGGGCCTGCTCGAAGGCGCGCTCGGCGTGCCCGGCGGCAACCCGCGCAACAGCCTGATGGTGATCCCGCTGTTCGAGACGATTCCCGACCTGCGCGACGCCGCGCGCATCATGCGCGAATACTTCGCACTGCCAGGCATCGACGCGCTGGTCGCGCACCAGGGCGCCGAGCAGGAAGTGATGCTCGGCTATTCGGACAGCAACAAGGACGGCGGCTTCCTCACGTCGAACTGGGAGCTGTATCGCGCGGAACTCGCGCTCGTCGACCTGTTCCGCGACCGCAAGATCACGCTGCGCCTGTTCCACGGCCGCGGCGGCACGGTCGGCCGCGGCGGCGGCCCGACCTACCAGGCGATCCTGTCGCAGCCGCCGGGCACCGTGAACGGCCAGATCCGCCTGACCGAACAGGGCGAGGTGATCGCGAGCAAGTTCGCGAACCCGGAGATCGGCCGCCGGAACCTCGAGACGGTCGTCGCTGCAACGCTCGAGGCGACGCTCCTGCCGCAGAACAACGCGCCCGCGCAGCTGCCGGCGTTCGAGGCCGCGATGCAGACGCTGTCCGATTCGGCGATGGCCGCGTATCGCGCGCTCGTCTACGAAACCCCGGGCTTCACCGACTATTTCTTCTCGTCGACGCCGATCACCGAGATCGCCGAGCTGAACATCGGCAGCCGCCCTGCCTCGCGCAAGCTGCAGGATCCGAAGCAGCGCAAGATCGAGGACCTGCGCGCGATTCCGTGGGGCTTCTCGTGGGGCCAGTGCCGGCTGCTGCTGACGGGCTGGTACGGCTTCGGCAGCGCGGTGAGCGCATATCTCGACGGCGCGCAGGATGAAGTCGAGCGCACGAAGCGCGTCGCGCTGCTGAAGAAGATGAACAAGACCTGGCCGTTCTTCTCGAACCTGATGTCGAACATGGACATGGTGCTGGCGAAGACCGACCTTGCGGTCGCATCGCGCTACGCGCAGCTCGTCTCCGACCGCAAGCTGCGCAAGCACGTGTTCGAGCGGATCGTCGCGGAATGGGAGCGCACGTCGCAGGCGCTGGCGGAAATCACCGGGCACGAAGGCCGCCTCGCGACCAACCCGCTGCTCGCGCGCTCGATCAAGAACCGCTTCCCGTATCTCGATCCGCTGAACCACCTGCAGGTCGAACTGATCAAGCGCCACCGCGCGGGCGACACGAACGCGCGGCTGCGCCGCGGGATTCACCTGACGATCAACGGGATCGCGGCCGGCCTGCGCAACACGGGCTGATCCGCATGCGGCGCGGCGCGATGCCGCGCCGGCCGGCGGCATGAAAGCCGCGATACCCACCGTATGCACGGTGGCGTATCGCGGCTTTTTTCATGCTCGCGGGCGTCGACGAAACCGTGCCGGCGCACCGCACGCTCAGTGCGCGTCGATCAGCAGCGCGTCGTGCTCGAACGATCCGTCGGGCTGCACCGCGTAGTAGCTGCGCACCTCGTCGGGCGCATGCGCCCACAGCGCGCGAATGCCGGTGACGCTGTCGGCCGGCGTGCGGATGCGCGCGACCCACGTATCGAAATCGATCGGCAGCCGCCAGCGGCTGTGCACGTGCGCGTCGAAGCCGGCATCGCGGAACATTGCGAGCCATTCGTCCGCGCGGTAGTCGCGCACGTGCGACGCGTCGCGCAGCACTTCCGCGGCCTGCAGGTACGTATCGAGGAGCGGATGGTCGTTGCCGGCGATGTCGATCATCAGCACGCGGCCGCCCGGTTTCAGCACGCGGCGCACTTCGGCGAGCGCCGCGCGCATGTCGTGCCAGTGGTGCGCGCTCATCCGGCTCACGACCCAGTCGAACGTCGCCGCCTCGAACGGCAGCTTCTCGGCCGGGCCCTGCTGCGTACGGATGTTCGCGAGCCCGCGCTCGCGCGCCGCGGCGTCGACCGTCGCGAGCATCTGCGCGGCGAGATCGTAGGCAACCACGTCGCGCACGTGCGGCGCGACCGCGAAGCTCGCGTGGCCGGCGCCGCAGCCGAGATCGAGCACCGCGGCATCGGGCGTCGCACGCACCGCGTCGGCGAGCGTCTGCAGGTCGGCGCCCGTCGCGTGGACCGTGCTCGTCAGGTAGGCGGCGGCCGTCGTGCCGAATGCGTCGGCGACCTGGTCGTGGTGTTTCATCGTTCTCTCCTTTCTCTTGCGCAATCGGCCGGCGCGGATGCGTCCGTGCACTTTCCGGCCCCATGCAGCACGTTTTGTGGGACGCCCGCTCCCCTGGCAGCGCGCGAGCCGCTACAATAGGCCTGCGCTTGTACCAGTACAAGTTAAGCAGTTATTCTGGTATTCGATACACCTGTCTGATCGTTGCCGCATCCCCGCTTCCACTTCGCCGTTTCCGCATGAACCAGCCGTCCTCCGTCCCCGTCCCGCCGCTCGACGCCACGCCCGCCCGTGCGCTCGGCGAATTCATCCGCGCCCACCGCGAGCGGCTGTCGCCGCAGGCCGTCGGCCTGCCGCCCGGCCCGCGCCGCCGCACGCCGGGGCTGCGGCGTGAGGAAGTCGCGCAGCTCTGCGGCGTCAGCCCCACCTGGTACACGTGGATCGAACAGGGCCGCCCCGTGTCCGCGTCGGCCGACGCACTCGCGCGGATCGCCGTCGCGCTGCAACTGTCGAAGGCCGAGCGCGCGTACCTGTTCGAGCTGGCCGCGCAGCGCGACCCGGCCGAGCCCGACGTCGCGGGCGGCGACCTGCCGCCGACGCTCGCCGCGACCGTCGCGGCCATCGCGACACCGGCCTACGTGCTCGACCGGCAATGGAACGCACTCGCGTGGAACGCACCGGCCGCCGCGCTCTTTTCCGGCTGGCTCGACGGCGAGCACGACCGCAACCTGCTGCGCTTCACCTTCATGTCGGCGGCCGCGCGCACGCTGATCGTCGACTGGGAAACCCGCGCGCGGCGGCTCGCGGCCGAATTCCGCGCCGATTCGATCCGGCACCTGACCGACGCGCCCACGCGTGCGCTGATCGACGCACTGACCGCCGGCAGCGATGCCTTCGCGCAGTACTGGGCATCGCAGGACGTGTTCGAACGCGAAGGCGGCCTGCGCGAATTCGACCATCCGGCCGACGGCCGCCTCGTGTACCAGCAGATCACGCTGAAGCCCGCGCACCGCGAAGACCTGAAGCTGGTCGTGCTCGTGCGCGACTGAACGGCCCGGCCCGCGCGGGCCACGGCCGGCGGGCCGCCGCGAACGGCTGCGCGCCGCGGCGGGCAGGCCCGCGAATGTTAGAATCGCGGGATTCCCTCGGCGGCGCACGCCGCCCAACATCCCCTTCGAAGAATCGCCATGACGTCCCAACTGCACAAAAAGGGCGAGGCCTGGTCGGCCCGCTTCTCGGAACCGATGTCGGAGCTGGTCAAGCGCTACACGTCGTCGGTGTTTTTCGACAAGCGCCTCGCGCTCGTCGACATCGCCGGCTCGCTCGCGCACGCGAACATGCTCGCCGCGCAGAAGATCATCAGCGCCGACGACCTGGCCGCGATCGAACGCGGGATGGCGCAGATCAAGGGAGAAATCGAGCGCGGCGAATTCGAATGGCAGCTCGACCTGGAAGACGTCCACCTGAACATCGAGGCGCGCCTGACCGCGCTGATCGGCGATGCCGGCAAGCGCCTGCACACGGGCCGCTCGCGCAACGACCAGGTCGCCACCGACATCCGCCTGTGGCTGCGCGGCGAGATCGACCGCATCGGCGGCCTGCTGAACGACCTGCGCGGCGCGCTGCTCGACCTCGCGGAACAGAACGCCGACACGATCATGCCGGGCTTCACGCACCTGCAGGTCGCACAGCCGGTCACGTTCGGCCACCACCTGCTCGCGTACGTCGAGATGTTCTCGCGCGACGCGGAGCGCATGCGCGACTGCCGCACCCGCGTGAACCGTCTGCCGCTCGGCGCGGCCGCGCTCGCCGGCACCAGCTACCCGATCGACCGTCACGCCGTGGCGAAGACGCTCGGCTTCGACGGCATCTGCGCGAACTCGCTCGACGCGGTGTCGGATCGCGACTTCGCGATCGAATTCACGGCGGCGTCCGCGCTCGTGATGACGCACGTGTCGCGCTTCTCCGAAGAACTCGTGCTGTGGATGAGCCCGCGCGTCGGCTTCATCGACATCGCCGACCGCTTCTGCACCGGCAGCTCGATCATGCCGCAGAAGAAGAACCCGGACGTGCCCGAGCTCGCGCGCGGCAAGACGGGCCGCGTGAACGGCCACCTGATGGCGCTGCTGACGCTGATGAAAGGCCAGCCGCTCGCGTACAACAAGGACAACCAGGAAGACAAGGAACCGCTGTTCGACACGGTCGACACCGTCGCCGACACGCTGCGGATCTTCGCCGAGATGGTGGCCGGCATCACCGTGAAGCCGGACGCGATGCGCGCGGCCGCCCTGCAGGGCTTCTCGACCGCCACCGACCTCGCCGACTACCTGGTGAAGCGCGGCCTGCCGTTCCGCGATGCGCACGAAGCCGTCGCGCACGCCGTGAAGATCTGCGACGACCGTGGCATCGACCTGGCCGACCTGACGCTCGACGAGATGAAGCAGGAACTGCCGAACGTCGCGCACCTGATCGGCGAAGACGTGTTCGGCTACCTGACGCTCGAAGGTTCGGTCGCCAGCCGCAATCACCCTGGCGGCACCGCGCCCGACCAGGTGCGTGCGGCGGTCAAGGCAGCCCGCGCCGCGCTCGGCCAGTAAGCCCGCTGTTCCGGACGGACGCCATCGGCGTCCGTTTTTCATTCGGGCGGCCGTCGCGCCGCCCATCGCCTTCCCCGCTTCCCGAATGCCGCCGATGACCTTTTCCGCCGCGCTCTTCGACATGGACGGCCTGCTCGTCGATTCCGAGCGGACCATCATGAACACGTGGATCGACGTGTCGACTGCGCACGGTGTCACGCTGACCACCGCCGACTACCTGCAGATCGTCGGCCGCTCGTTCGCCGAAGGCCAGGTGATCCTGGCGCGGCTGATCGGCAACCCCGACACGTTCGACGCGGTGCGCACCCGCGTGCGCGAGCAGCTCGCGGCGCCCGAACCGCATCCGAAGTTTCCGCTGAAACCCGGCGCGTTCGCGCTGCTCGACACGCTCGCGCAAGCCGGCATTCCGTGCGCGGTCGCGTCGTCGTCCGCGAGCGAGGTGATCCGCGCGCGGCTCGACGCGGTCGGCGTGCTGCCGTTCTTCCGCGCGATCGCGGGCGGCGACGAAGTCGCACGCGGCAAGCCCGACCCGGCCGTCTACCGGCTCGCGGCCGAACGCCTCGGCGTGCCGGCACACGCATGCGTCGCGTTCGAGGACAGCGATTTCGGTGCGCAGTCGGCCGCCGGCGCGGGCGCCGCGGTCGTCACCGTGCCCGACCTGAAGGCGCCGACGCCCGAGATCATCGCGCTGAGCCTGCACGTGCTCGCCTCGCTCGACGATGCGCTCGCGCTCGTGCCGTCGTGGTTCGGCAAGCGCAGCACACTGCCGAACTGAACTGACTCGTAAACCGCCCCGTCCCACTGATCGACAGCCATCCAGTTTCACCATCGACCACGGTGTCGCCATGGCTGGTGATATCGCCCAAGCAGGCGACGGGCCTGCTATCGATGGCGCTGTCAGGTGGACCGGCTTTGATCTCGGCCGCGCAACTGATATGGATCGCCGATCCACGCTACGGCTCGACTGTCGATGTCGAAGGGATCGGCCCCGCGAGTCACTGAGTCCTCGCCGTGGAGCGGAGAACTATGACGGTGGCCGACGCATACCGGAAGATTCCGGGCGATCCGTGCCCGAACTTCTGTCGCCCCGGTGCAAAATCAGGATGCCCCGTGACATGCGAGTTCAGGGTGCGGTTCTCGACTCAGCGTCCATCTTGGCCGGCCACTCCACCTTGGGAGCCAAACGCAGCGCCAAGTTGTACGGAGCGACGTCATTGGGATCACGCGACTCGGCATGGCCGGGATCAAGACGCTTGGTTCCGTGTTGCATGTACGAGCACACGTAGGCCCAAAGATTAGTCGTGTTGGTGGCAGCGGTACTGAAATCGAAGCGCGTGATGACCTCGTTGGTACCGGACTTCACGACGGCAATGGAAACACCCTCTTTGATGATGGGTGCACCGCCGGCAGTCGCACCTCGCACCTTCCATTTCTCGGCGCGAAGATCGTCCCAGTCATAGCTCGCCGTAGTGACGTACCAGCGTGTGAACGGATTCCACCAGACCGAGTGAAAACCGTACACGTACACTTTGCGGCGCACGCGGTTGAAGCGTAGAGGCAGATCACGTGGTGGAGACACGTCCGCGCGATAAAGAACACATGTCCCCCAGACACCAAATACAACAGTGACTATATCCAGCAAAGTGACGCCGATGCGCGCCAGCGTCGTCCAAGTATCAAACGCCCTTAAAATAAAAATGAGCCACCCGGTAAAAAATATATACCAGGCGGTCGTCAGTGCCGCGATTACTGCACAACAAAATACTAGCCCGCGCACAGTCGATACATTTCTCGGAATATCCATGTAGATCGAATCGAGATGCGTTGGCGACTGCCGCATAATCGTCGGACTTTCATCGATAGGTTCGTTCGGTCCTGGTAGATCACGCTGCCATCCCGGGCAAGGAGGATTGAGCTTAGGTTTCGCCATGAGGCATCCTCGGTGATTTCGATAGCTGCGAAGCCAGAGCCATCGCTCCTGTCAGACATAAGCATTCACGGTGCTGTCCGCGACTCGTGATCCATATCGGTAGGCCATTCCACCTTGGGAGCCAAGCGCAACGCCAAGTTGTACGGAGCGACGTCGTTGGGATCGCGCGGCCTGGCATGATCGGGAACAAGACCCTCGATGCCGTTTTGCATGTACGAGCACACATAGGCCCAAAGATTGGTTGTGTTGGAGGAGGTGCTACTAAGGGCGAAGCGTGTAATGACGTCATCGGTACCGGGCTTCACGACAGCAATGGAGACGCCTTCTTTGATAATAGGCGCACCACCTGCGGTTGCTCCGCGCACCTTCCATTTCTCGGCGCGCAAATCATCCCAGTCATAACTCGCCGTAGTGACATACCAGCGAGTGAATGGATTCCACCATACCGAGTGGAAATCATAAACATATACTTTGCGGCGTAGCCGATTGAAGCGGAGAGGAAGGTCGCGAGGTGGGGAGACGCCTGCCCGATAAAAACTGCATGCACTCCATATGCACAATACAATGACACTCATATGCATCAAGACAATGCCAACCATCTCAAAGGCCGAAGCCAAATCTTGTATTTTTGACTCGACAATGTCTCTTGTTGCAAATATCACATAATCGCAAGTCACTAAAGCCACTATGATACAAAAGCAAAGCAAAGCGCCGCGCAGCATTGATTTGTTTCGCGCAAACTCAGCGTATGTCGCATCAATATGAGTAGGCGCCAGCCACCGGAGGAACGGGCTCTCTTCGACGGCTTCATCCGGACTTGGTAGATCACGCTGCCATCCTGGGCAAGGAGGATTGAGCCTAGGTTTCGCCATCAGGAATCCTCGGTGATTTCGATGGCTGCGAATCCAGAGCTATCGCTCTTATCAGGCCAGAAGGTTACGACTAATGTTGCCGACTTGATCTTGTTCACCGGATCTAACCAATACCGGCCGCTCAGCACCGGCCGCTTCGAAGTGGGCTTCGTCTCGCTTTCGAGGGAGTAATCCGGGCGATTCGGCACTGAGACTGGCTTGAGCGTTGCCGTGTCGTTGAATTGACCCGATGCCATGACATGGGAGGATAGAATGGGCAGGCGCTTACCAGTGCGCGTCAAACCAAAGCGTTCGGTAGCGAGTGTAAAGCGATAGCGTGATCGTTGAGCATCAAATCCCGGTAAGACCGCGCCATAGGCCAACACCGTTCCGCTCTCCACTGCACCACCATTTTTCAGCACCTCGACGTCTTCAGCGATAAGTTCGTCGGCTGATCTAGCGCGAGATCCACTCTCGAAACGGAGTGTCACGTCCATACCGAGTACCGCGGCATTGAGTGCCGCGATAGCACGATCCATGTCTTTCTCTGGATCGCCCCAACGCTGCTTGTCTTGTGCTTGGCCGAAGTAGCAGCGCCGCGCCCATTGTTCCAAAGCATCGGATTCGAGACTCTTGGCAACTTGAACTGCCGCAAAGGCGAGAAGTCCGAACGCGATACCAGCGCCCAAGGGACCGAATAGAACGAGCGAACCCGCTGCTCCCCAAAAAGTGAAGCCTGCGCCGACGATAGACAGCGTGGCGGCTATTCCATAGGTGATCGCAGCGCCCGTGTCTCCCACTTTCGCCACACGCACGGCGGCCATGATACTTGCCTTCCCATCTGCAATTCCTGCCAGGGCCGCTATTGCCCCACCGACCTTCACCATTAGGCTCCCCAGCCCCACAACCCGACCAAGCACCGGCGTTTGCTCGACTCCCCAGTGCCGCACGAACGCCTTCGCAGCCTCCGCCGGAATTTTGATCGCCAGGCCAGCCGCCTCAACTCCCGCCCCCATCAAACCAATCGACACACTGTAAAACGCGGCCACCGCTTCCGGATGACGCGCACCCACCTTCGCATCCAGATCGGCCAGCGTGCTCTTCAAACTGTCCTGCAGAAAGTACAGGCCAACGAACGACAAGCCCCCATCCACGCTGCCGACAGACAAGCTCTTGAGGCCAGCAAAGCTGCTGCCAGCAAAACGATGCGCAGCGGCGGCACCGATCTGCAAACCGTTAAGCAGCTTGGCCGCGGCCGGCTCCAGGTTCTTGAGGCCGGCCTTGATCTGGCGCAGCGCCGCCTTGGCCTCGCGATTCGCGTCCTGCCCCCACACACCGCCGGCCTGCTTGATGTCGCTCGCCCGCTCCTTGGCATCCTGACCAAACTGCACGAGCCGTTGCTTGACCTCTTCGGCTGAACCATGAACCCATAGCGTGACGTCGATAAGCATGTTGCGAACGTTGACGTTCGGGATAGTGATCAAGCTCCCCAACAACATCGCGCGTGCCCCCTTTCCGGCAGCCTTATGCGCCTCCTTGGCGTGGCCGCGTATCTCCTCCGACAGCAGATCGAAGCATTCGCCTACGGTGAGTTGGATCGTGACCTGCGTGAGCTTGGTTTTTCCGTAGAGCCACGCCGCGCCCACATGGAGATTGTCCAGCGCCGCCTTGGCACCCACGCTCAGGGCACTGTCCAGTCGATTGGCCGCGTCATGCATCGCGGCCAGCAACTGGTCGGCCGCACCGGCGATGACGCCTCTGCGCCAATCATCACCGTCCTTGCTGGTCGCGATGAGTTTGACCACGTCATAGTATTTCTTGCCCGCATCGTTGGGCATGGCACCGGCTGCGAACTGCGGCTCAAACGCTTGCTGCAGGTCGGTATGTTGTCCATTCAAGGCGAGGTAGGCCGGGCTGTTGGGGTCTTTCAGCAACTGCTGCCATGCCTTGCCACTGGGGCCAAGTACTTGGGGCTTGGGTTTTTCGCCCGACGGGGCCGGCGACGATGGTGCATCGGTGACACCACCGGCAAGACAGTCAGCGACGGTAACGAGACGACATTGCCATGAACGAACATCCGCGTCGGCATAGTCGAGCGTCATGATGCGGTTCCAGTCGGCGCCGCCCACCTGCGTACCCCAGTCGGTCGCATAGGCATCGATCTGCTTCTGGAAATCGTCGACCGTCTTGTCGTAGGCGTCCTGGAAAGTTTTGCGCCCTTTCGGGCCGGTTTCCCAGTAGCGCTCTTTGAGTCGTTCGATTCGACTTTGGGTCTTGTGCTTGACCGTGGTGGCGCGCTCTTTCACCGGGTCCTGGAACACCGGTGGGACGCCGGCCTCGCTGGGCATCCAGAAATCATCGGCAGGAGGCGGTGTTTCAGCATCCACGAGTTGGGCAATGTAGGCCCTGATACCCAGCAAGCATTGCGATGTAAGGTAGGCGTACCGTCGCGCCGGCTCCTCGCGCCAGTGCTGGAGCAGCGTACCGACAGAGAGCCGCAAGCTGTTGAGTTCCGCTGCCATGCCCACCGGATCAGGCAAGATGAGACCCGCTACACCATTCGCGAGCCCATGCTGCTTTTCGAGGATGCGCAATTGCGCACGCATCGCTTGCGCGCGTGGGTGGCGAGGATGCCACGTGTGGACACTACCGAAGTCACGTGTGTTCGCCGCGTATTCCGCTACGTGCTCGTGAAGTGCATCGCCGTGCTCCAGGGCGAGCGCCTGGTTGTTCGCTTCGGGATCGGCCTTCAGGACGGCGAGACTGATCACCTTGAATCGCTGGCGATAGCCTGCCGGCAGCGGCTTGCCGTTAGCGTGCTTGCCCGTCCTGTACGCATCGAGCGTGGCCTTGGGCCAAGGGTCCTGCGCGAACGCGATCCAGGCCTGCTTGTACGCTGTCGTGTCGATATTGATAAACGCAGCGCGAAGATCATGCCCGGCATCCACGCACGCCTTCGAGAGCGGCTCGGGTTTCGCACGCGGCATGGCAAAGGGATTGCATTGACGCAGGTAGCCTTCTGGAGTCACCTGATAGCCGTGCCAGATTTTTTCATCCAGTAGCACATAGACGTAGCCCTGTCGCAGTACACGCAACGCGGTCTGTATCGACGCGTGATGCAGCGTGCCGTGCCGCTTGAGCCCCTGGGTAACCGGCATGACGGCGAGCCGCAACGGCAGGATCGGTACACCCGTGCGCTGGCATGCACTGCAATCGCCGGTAGGATTAGGCACTGCCTGGCGTCCTGCTCGGGTGAGAGTTTGGCTCGTGCTCATGAATAGCTCGCTGCTGCTGGTAACGACGCGACGACGCGTATCCAAGCCGAATCGTCGTAGGTCTCAAAACGCGCCTGTAACGTGGACGTGCCGGCTAACGCACGCGCAATGTCGGCCTGTACGCGAGGGTGCTGTGGCAAATCCGGATGGATGAACACGCGATGCATGCACAGATCGATGATGTCGGCGCTCAGGCGCAGCCCACGGTTACGGGCGTCACGGACAAGCCGGAAAGCATGAGCCGCCGCTTGCGGTGGCAACAGCGTGTCGCCACGCCAGTGCTTGGGGGCATAAGTCATCGGAAACCTGAGAGCGAGACGCCAGGCGTCAAGGAAGTCGCCGACAAGGGGCGCGAGCCGTTGTGTCTGGCGAGCTAACGCTGGGATATCCATCCCGGTCCCGGTGGGCGCACCGCGAAACAAGGCATAGGTGCCCCAACTGGTCGGGCAAAGCCAGCTCCGGGTAGGCCATAACAGATCGGGAAAGGTGTTTCCCACGGACGCGGCCAATAGTTCAAGCCGAAGAGGTTCGAACCACGCCGATACGCTCTGCGTTGCCGCCGGCGCAACGTCCAGGCAGCGCACGGCCAGGTGTTCGGCCAGCGTCTCGGGTGAGCACTCGCTCAACAGCCATCCGCAGACGTAGCGTTTCTTATAACTCGCATCTTCAAGCGCATACCGTTCGCTCGACTCTAACAGGGCCATAGCCGGAGCCTCCCCGGGCGTTGCCAGTTGAATCAACGCCGGACACGCTTCAACCGTATGAGCGAGGTCCGGGCGCAAGACACGCGTGATCGCCTGTTCACCTAACGCCTGCATCAGGGACACGATACTCAGCGGATCTTCCGGCGTGCATTCGGCCATCGGGTCCAAGAGCAGGTAGAGATAGTCGGTTTGGGTGCGCTCGCTGCTGGCAAACGCGTGAACGGCGCTCGCTGTCATCTGGCGCGCTCCAGGCAATCGGCCTGTTGACCTTCCAGAATCTGGCTACCCAGGGATAGATTGTTTCCATCTCCGCCCCCCTGCTGGGTCATCGGCCCCTTCACACGGATTGCCACGGCATCCAGCGTGATGCCGCTGCTGTCAATGCGCACGGTACCACCCGGCCCCTTGACGACAACGGCTTCGGCTGCGTGCATTTCGTACACCTTGGTGCGATGCCGAATGGCTTGCCCCGCCTCCAGGTCGGCACGCCCCTGCACGCGCTGTTCATAGTGCCCGCCGATATCAACCGTATGATTGGCTGCGGTCTTGTCACGCCGGTGGTTACCCACCTCTTCGGCGTGGTCCTTGCCCGTCGTGATGGTGTGGTTGCGACCGATCGTCAGAAAACCGTCCTCTCCAATGTCATGTCGGCGATCCTGACCAATCGTGACTTGTTCGTCGCGCCCCACGGTCTCTTTG
>NZ_LDUL01000005.1:0-22604 GCF_001043615.1 Burkholderia sp. LK4 | reverse complement strand
CTTAACTGAACGGCATTACCGCTGCAGCGGGCCTTTCATTGAGATCTCGATGTAACGCTCAGACGTTGAACAGGAAGTTCATCACGTCGCCGTCGTGCACGACATATTCCTTTCCTTCCGCGCGCATCTTGCCGGCTTCCTTCGCGCCCTGTTCACCCTTGTACGTGATGAAGTCGTCGAACGCGATCGTCTGCGCGCGGATGAAGCCGCGCTCGAAGTCGGTGTGGATCACGCCGGCCGCCTGCGGCGCCGTATCGCCGATATGGATCGTCCACGCGCGCACTTCCTTCACGCCCGCGGTGAAGTAGGTCTGCAGGCCGAGCAGCTTGAAGCCCGCGCGGATCACGCGGTCGAGGCCCGGCTCTTCCATGCCCATGTCGGCGAGGAATGCTTCCTTGTCGGCATCGTCGAGATCGGCGATTTCCGCCTCGATCGCCGCGCACACGGCGACCACCGGCGCATTTTCGCTTTCCGCGTACTTGCGCACGGCATCCAGGTGCGCGTTGTTCTCGAAACCGTCGTCCTTCACGTTGGCCACGTACATGGCCGGCTTCGCGGTGATCAGGCAGAACGGCTTGAGCAGCGCCTCTTCGTCGTCCGACAGCGCGAGGCCGCGC
Organism: Burkholderia sp. LK4; assembly: GCF_001043615.1. Taxonomy (NCBI): domain Bacteria; kingdom Pseudomonadati; phylum Pseudomonadota; class Betaproteobacteria; order Burkholderiales; family Burkholderiaceae; genus Burkholderia; species Burkholderia sp. LK4. The sequence goes on along the minus strand of NZ_LDUL01000005.1, from coordinate 21,987 downwards.
ACGGCCTTGCCCTGGTCGAGCTGCGCGCGCACCTTCTCGAGCACGGCGACGAGCTTCGCCGCTTCCTTGTCGTTGCCCGACTTCGCGGCCTTCGAATAGCGCGTGAGCGCCTTCTCGACGGTGCCGAGGTCGGCGAGCGCGAGTTCGGTATTGATCACTTCGATGTCGTCGATCGGGCTGACCTTGCCGGCGACGTGAATGACGTTCTCGTCCTCGAAGCAGCGCACGACGTGCGTGATTGCATCGGTTTCGCGAATGTTGGCGAGGAACTGGTTGCCGAGGCCTTCACCCTTGCTCGCGCCTGCGACGAGGCCCGCGATGTCGACGAACTCGACGACGGCCGGCACGACACGCTCCGGCTTGACGATCTCGGAGAGTGCCTTCAGGCGCGTATCGGGCACTTCGACGATGCCGACGTTCGGCTCGATCGTGCAGAACGGGTAGTTCTCGGCGGCGATGCCGGCCTTGGTCAGCGCATTGAACAGGGTGGACTTGCCGACGTTGGGCAAGCCGACGATGCCGCATTTGAGACTCATGGAATCCTTCGGACGGGTAAGGCGGCGCGGCCGGACAGGGCACGGCGGCGCGGGAAAAAAGGGCGGCCGGCGCTTGGGGCGCGGCGGGCCGACGGTCAAAGACGCTATTGTACCGTGCCGGCGCCCCCGGATTGCGAGCCGGCGCAGCACGGCCGATGCGGCGGGCCGCCGCGCTGCATCGGCCGCCTGCGATTCTGCTGATTTCCCGCAAAGTCCGGCCGCGTAAGGGTTTGGCCCCGCGGCTATAATGCCCGCCATGACTGCCCACCACTCCTTCGACGTCGCCGTGGTCGGCGGCGGGCTCGTCGGCAAGACTGCCGCGCTCGCGCTGACCCAGTCCGGCTACAAGACTGCCTTGCTCGCCCAGCCGGCCGCGCCGCGCCCCGCCGATCTCGTATTCGACACGCGCGTCTACGCGCTGTCTTCCAGTTCGCAGGCGTTGCTCGAGCGGCTGCGGGTCTGGCAGGCGCTCGACCATGGCCGCCTCGCACCGGTCTACGACATGCGCGTGTACGGCGATGCGCACGCGGAACTGCATTTTTCCGCGTACCAGGCATCCGTGCCGCAGCTCGCGTGGATCGCCGAATCGTCGCTGGTCGAGGCGTCGCTCGACGCCGCGCTGCGGTTTCAGCCGAACCTCACTTGGTTCGAGGCGCGCGCGCAGGGCTTCGACGTACACGACGACGCAGCCGTGCTCACGCTGTCGTCGGGGCAGGTGCTGGAAGCGGATCTCGTCGTCGGCGCGGACGGCGCGCATTCGTGGGTGCGCTCGCAAATGGGGGCCAAAGTCGAACGGCGCGACTACCGGCAAACCGGGGTCGTCGCGAACTTCAAGGCGTCGCTGCCGCATCGCGAGACGGCCTACCAGTGGTTCCACGAAGGCGAGATCGTCGCGCTTCTGCCGCTGCCGGACGGCCATGTGTCGCTCGTCTGGTCCGCGCACACCGCACATGCGGATGAATTGCTCGCACTCGATCCGGCGCAGCTCGCGGCCGAGGTCGAGCGCGTGTCTCATGGCCAGGTCGGCACGCTCGACTGCGTGACACCGGCCGCCGGCTTCCCGCTGGCGCTGCAGACGGTCGACAAGCTGATCGCGCCGCGCGTCGCGCTCGTCGGCGATGCCGCGCACCTGATCCACCCGCTCGCGGGGCAGGGGATGAACCTCGGCCTGCGCGATGTGGCGGCGCTTGCCGATGCGATCGCCGGCAAGGAAAGCTTCCGCAACCTCGGCGATACGGTGCTGCTGCGCCGCTACGAGCGTTCGCGCCGCGAGGACATCCGCGCGCTGATGGTCGCAACCGACGGCCTGCAGCGGCTGTTCGCGGTGCCGGGCTCGCTCGCGAAGGCCGTGCGCAATGCGGGCATGGCCTTCGTCGGTGCGCAGCCGCTCGTGAAGCGCTGGCTCGTGTCGGCCGCGCTCGGCTGATCGAACCTTCGGCCGCTTCGCCGGTCGGACACGGTTCCGTTACGGCGTACACTGTGCCGTGAACACCGATTGAGCTGAAGGAAGATTTCGATGAAAAAAACGATCCGCATCGCGTCGCTGGCGCTGGCCGTCACGATGGCGACGCTTGGCTGCACCGCGCAGGCCGACCAGACCACCGACAAGCTGAAAGCCACGCTGCAGGCCCGCCTCGGCAACGATGCGCCGATCAAGAGCGTGTCGAAATCGCCGGTCGCGGGCCTGTACGAAGTGAACCTCGGCTCGCAGATCATCTATAGCGATGCGGCGGGCGACTACGTGCTGCTCGGCGATCTCGTCGACACCAAGACGCACAAGAACCTGACCGACGCCCGCCTGTCCGAAATCAACAAGATCGACTTCGCGAGCCTGCCGTTCGCGAATGCGATCAAGGTCGTCAAGGGCAACGGCGCCCGCAAGATCGCGGTGTTCTCCGATCCGAACTGCCCGTACTGCAAGAAGCTCGAGACGACGCTGCAGTCGGTCGACAACGTAACGGTCTACACGTTCCTGTACCCGGTGCTGTCGCCGGATTCGACCGCGAAGTCGAAGGCGATCTGGTGTGCGACCGATCGCGCGAAAACGTGGGAGAGCTGGATGCTCGACCATCGCGCACCGACCGGCGCCGGTACCTGCGATACCGCCGCACTCGACAAGAACCTCGCGCTCGGCCGCGGGATGAACGTCACGGGTACACCGACGATCTTCCTGCCGGACGGCCGCCGCCTGCCGGGCGCCGTATCTGCCGACCAGCTCAACCAGGCGCTCGCGTCGAGCAAGTAACCGACCATCCGCCGGGCCGCATGGCCCGGCCAGCGAGGGGCGCCCGCGTGACCTGCCGGCGCCTCTCTTCGTTTCCGCCGCCGTATTCGACCGTCCGATTGCCACGATGACCCAGCCGATCCGCTATTCGATTGTCCCGAAAGATCTTGCCGCGCACCTGTTCGAAGTGTCGGTGACGGTCACCGATCCCGACCCCGAAGGCCAGCGCTTTTCGCTGCCGGTGTGGATTCCGGGCAGCTACCTCGTGCGCGAGTTCGCGCGCAACATCGTGACGCTCGGCGCATTCAACGACGCGGGCCGCAAGGTGCGGATCGCAAAGACCGACAAGCACACGTGGCAGGCCGCACCCGTGAACGGCACGCTGACGCTGCGTTACGACGTGTACGCGTGGGACCTGTCGGTGCGCTCCGCGTATCTCGACGAATCGGGCGGCTTCTTCAACGCGACGGCCGTGTTCCTGAGCGTTGCCGGCCGCGAGGACGCGCCGTGTGAAGTCGACATCGGGAAGCCGGCCGGCGCGGCGTTCCGCGCGTGGCGTGTCGGCACCGCGTTGCCCGAGGCGCGCGGCACGAAGCGCTACGGGTTCGGCGCGTACCGCGCGTCGAACTACGACGAGCTTTCCGATCATCCGGTGACGATCGGCGAATTCGCGCTGGCGACGTTCGACGCGCACGGCGTGCCGCACGACATCGTGATCGCGGGGCGAGTGGCGCAGCTCGACATGGAGCGCCTGCGCACCGACCTGAAGCGCGTGTGCGAAGCACAGATCGCGCTGTTCGAGCCGAAATCGAAGAAGGCGCCGATGGACCGCTACGTGTTCATGACGCTTGCGGTCAGCGACGGTTACGGCGGCCTCGAGCATCGCGCGTCGACCGCGCTGATCTGCAACCGCACCGACCTGCCGGTGAAGGGGCGGCCCGAAACGACGGAAGGCTATCGCACGTACCTCGGTCTCTGCAGTCACGAGTACTTCCATACCTGGAACGTGAAGCGCATCAAGCCGGCGGCGTTCGTGCCGTACGACCTGACGCGCGAGAATTACACGTCGCTGCTGTGGCTGTTCGAAGGCTTCACGTCGTATTACGACGACCTGATGCTGGTGCGCAGCGGGCTGATGTCGCAGGACGAATATTTCGCGGCGCTCGGCCGCACGGTCGGCGGCGTGCTGCGCGGCACGGGCCGGCTCAAGCAAAGCGTCGCGGAAAGCTCGTTCGACGCTTGGATCAAGTACTACCGCCAGGACGAGAACGCGACCAACGCGATCGTCAGCTATTACACGAAGGGTTCGCTGGTCGCGCTCGCGTTCGATCTCGCGATCCGCGCGCAGACGCGCAACCGGAAGTCGCTCGACGACGTGATGCGCCTGCTGTGGCAGCGCTACGGCCGCGATTTCTACCGCGGCAAGCAGGCGGGTGTCGAGGAGAACGAAGTCGAGACGCTGATCGAGGAAGCGACGGGCGTCGCGCTCGGCCGCCTGTTCACCGATGCCGTGCACGGCACGCGCGACCTGCCGCTCGCCGAGCTGCTCGCACCGTTCGGCGTGACGCTCACGCCGGATGTCGCGAACGGCGCGGCCGCGAAACCGACGATCGGCGCACGCCTGCGCGGCGGCGCGGACTGCACGTTCGCGGCGGTCTACGAAGGCGGCGCCGCGCATCGCGCGGGGCTGTCGGCCGGCGACACGCTGATCGCGGTCGACGGGCTGCGCGTCACGGGCACCAACCTCGACGCGCTGCTCGCGCGCTACCGGCCGGGCGACAAGGTCGAGGTTCACGCATTCCGTCGCGACGAGCTGCGCACCGCGAAACTGAAGCTCGACGGCCCCGAAGTCACGCGCTACCGGCTGACGGCGGCCGCGAAGCCGGCGGCGGCATCGAAGGCCCGGGAAGCCTGGCTGAAGGGCTGATCCTACGAAGGCGGGTATCGGGGCGCGATCGAGGATTGTTCTGTTGTTGCAACAATCCGTCGCCCTGAACCCGCTTTTTCGCGGTCATGCGGCCACGCACAATGGCGTCACTCGCGCTACCGAAGCGCAACCCTACTGGAGCCTGACATGACGACCATTCTGCAAATCAATTCCGCGGCGCGTTCGCAAGGTGCGCAATCCACGCTGCTGGCCAACGAACTGACGGCAAAGCTGCAACAATCGAACCCCGGCGCGAACGTCGTGGTTCGCGACCTGCTCGCCGATGCGCTGCCGCACCTCGACGAATCGGTGCTCGGCGCGTTCTTCACGCCGGCCGACAAGCGCACCGCGGAACAGAATGCGATCGTCGCGAAGAGCGATGCACTGATCGCCGAACTGCAAGCGGCCGACATCATCGTGATCGGCGCACCGATGTACAACTTCGGCGTGTCGTCGCAACTGAAGGCGTATTTCGACTGGATCGCCCGTGCAGGCGTCACGTTCCGCTACACCGAGAACGGTCCGGAAGGCCTGATCAAGGGCAAGAAGGTTCACGTGGTGACGGCCCGCGGCGGCAAGTACCTGGGTACGCCGAACGACAGCCAGACGCCGTACCTGCGCTCGTTCCTCGGCTTCATCGGCCTGACCGACGTGAACTTCATTCACGCTGAAGGCCTGAACCTCGGGCCGGACGCGCAGAGCGCCGCGCTCGCCAGCGCACGCGAAGCGATCGCCGCCGCGTAAGGAAGGCCGAAGCGGGTGCGACGCACCTGCTGCATCGCCCGATAAAAAACGCCGCGTTCCCGAAAGGGACGCGGCGTTTTTGCATGCTTGCCGGCTCGAAGGAACCGGCAGCGCGTTACGCAAGCGTTTCGGCCACTTCCGGCAGGCGCCAGTCGATCGGCTCGCGGCCGGCGTCGACCAGATAATCGTTCGCGAGCGCGAAATGGCGGCAACCGAGGAAACCGCGGTGCGCGGACAGCGGCGACGGATGCGGCGCCTCGAGCACGCAATGCGCGCTTGCGTCGAACAGTGCGCGCTTCGCCTGCGCGTGTGCGCCCCACAGCATGAACACGAGCCCGCGATGGCGGCCGGCGAGTTCGCGGATCAGCGTGTCCGTGCACTGCTCCCAGCCGCGCTTCGCATGGCTCGCGGCCGCGCCGCGCTCGACCGTCAGCACCGTGTTGAGCAGCAGCACGCCCTGGCGCGCCCAGGTGTCGAGGCAGCCGTGGCGCGGCGTGTCATGACCGAAGTTCGCGGCGATTTCCTTGAAGATGTTGCGCAGCGACGGCGGCGTGCGCACGGCGGGCGGCACCGAGAACGCGAGCCCGTGCGCCTGCGGCGTGCCGCGATCGTCGCCGTGATACGGATCCTGGCCGAGGATCACGACTTTCACGTCGTCCGGGCTCGTCAGGCGCAGCGCGCGGAACACGTCGGTCGGGTAGACGGTCTTGCCGGCCGCGCGCTCGTCGTCGACGAAGCGGCACAGCGGCGCATACGCGTCGCTGTCGGTAAAGGGCTTCAGCACGTCGCGCCAGACGGCAGGCAGCGCGTCGAATTGCGCGGCGAGGTGCGGAACGTTGGCGGCGGCAGGCTGCGGGGCCGCCGGTGCCGCAGCCGATGCAGCGGTTTTCTTGGCAGGCTTGCGCCCGGCCGCGGGCGGCTCGGAAGGCGGGGACGGAAGATCGGCCGGTGCCGTTTCCGGCACGGGATCGTCGAACAGCGACGCCTGTTGCGGCGCGCGGGAAGTCTTGCGGGTTGCCATGCGTGATGCGTGTTATTGCGCGCGCAGCCGGTAGCCGCGCTGCGCCTTGCTGATGTTTTCGGGAGCGAGGCCCGGCAGCGCCTGCTGCAGTTCGGCGGCGAGCGTTGCGAGCGCCGCTTCCGGGCCGTCGATCAGTTCGAGTTCGATTTCGCTGATCGGTTCGCGGCGCGTTTCGTGTTCCGCCTGGACGACGATCTCGCCGATGTCCACCGCGGCTTCGACGGTTGCGCCGCCGATTGCGATGCGCCACAGCGTACGCGAAAAATCCGTGCGGAACAGCGCACGCAGCGCGCCGGCAGCGTCATTCAGCGCGGCGGCGGCCTCCGGCACGTCGCAGGCCGCGACGAGCGCATCGATCTCGAGCGCGTCGCCGGCGACCGGCAGCTCCCATTCGTGGCGGCGGTGCAGGCCGCCTTCCGCGCTGCCGACCGTCTTGAACGTCTGCAGCCAGCCCTGCGGCGCGCGGCGCACGCGCACCGCGCTCTTCGAGCGGGCCAGCGCGAGATCGGGTGTGTCGTAGTAGACGTTCGCGAGCGTGATGTCGTGGCCGGGTTCGCCGGTCAGCGTCTCGAAGAAGCGTCGCGCGGCCTCGGCCTGGCCGGCCGGCAGCGCGAGCTTGATTTCCTTTTCGATCGCCATCAGAAGAACATCCGTGCGAGTTCCTCGCCCGGCTGGTCGGCACGCATGAACGCTTCTCCGACGAGGAACGTGTTCACGTTCGCCGCGCGCATCGTGTCGACATCGGTGCGCGACAGGATCCCCGACTCGGTCACGACGATGCGGTCCGCCGGAATCATGTCGAGCATGTCGAGCGTGGTCTGGATCGACGTCTCGAACGTGCGCAGGTTGCGGTTGTTGATGCCGAGCAGCGGCGTCTTGAGCGTCAGCGCCTGTTCCATCTCGTTGCGGTCGTGCACTTCGACCAGCACCGCGAGGCCGAGCGAGTGAGCATACGCTTCGAGATCCTGCATCAGCGGCGTGTCGAGCGCGGCGGCGATCAGCAGGATCGCGTCCGCGCCCATCGCGCGCGCTTCCACGATCTGGTACGCGTCGACGATGAAGTCCTTGCGCAGCACCGGCAGCGTGCAGGCCGCGCGTGCTTCCTCGAGATAGCGGACGCTGCCCTGGAAGAACTGCTCGTCGGTCAGCACCGACAGGCACGCGGCGCCGTGCTCCGCATACGAACGGGCGATGTCGGCCGGCACGAAATGCTCGCGCAGCACGCCCTTCGACGGGCTGGCCTTCTTGATTTCGGAAATCACGGCCGCGTGGCCGGCTGCGTGCTTCGCGCGCAGTGCGCCGACGAAGTCGCGCAGGTCGCGCGCGGAGGCTTCCAGTTTCAGTGCCTCGAGCGGCGCGCTGCGCATGGCCGCCGCGACTTCTTCGCGCTTGACGGCGATGATTCGGTCGAGAATGTCGCTCATGTGGGTTCCTGCTTGATTCGTAATGGGAGTCAGCGCTTGAACTGCTGCGTGAAGCGCACGAGTTCGTCGACTTTCGCGCGGGCCTTGCCGCTCGCGATCGCTTCGCGGGCGAGCTGGATGCCGTCCGCGATCGATTCGGCGACGTTCGCCGCATAGAGTGCGGTGCCCGCGTTCAGCGTGACGATCTCGCGCGCGACGCCCGGCTGGTTGTCCAGCGCGCCGAGCAGCATCGTGCGCGATTCGTCGGCATTTTCCACCTTCAGCGTGCGGTTCGACACCATCTGCAGGCCGAAATCTTCCGGATGGATCTCGTATTCGTGCACGTTGCCGTCGCGCAGTTCGCCGACGAGCGTCGCAGCGCCGAGCGAAACCTCGTCCATCCCGTCCTTGCCGTACACGACGAGCACGTGCTGCGCGCCGAGACGCTGCATCACGCGCACCTGGATGCCGACGAGGTCGGGGTGGAACACGCCCATCAGCTGGTTCGGCGCGCCGGCCGGATTGGTCAGCGGGCCGAGGATGTTGAAGATCGTGCGCACGCCGAGCTCGCGGCGCACGGCCGCGATGTTCTTCATCGCCGGGTGATGGTTCGGCGCGAACATGAAGCCCATGCCCGTCTCGGCGATCGACGCGGCGACCTGCTCCGACTGCAGGTCGATGTTCACGCCGAGCGCCTCGAGCACGTCGGCGCTGCCGGACTTGCTCGACACGCCGCGGTTGCCGTGCTTCGCGACCTTCGCGCCGGCCGCGGCCGTGACGAACATCGACGCGGTCGAGATGTTGAACGTGTGCGAGCCGTCGCCGCCGGTGCCGACGATGTCGACGAAGTTCGAGTTGTCCTGCACCTCGACGTGATTCGCGAATTCGCGCATCACGGTCGCGGCGGCGGCGATCTCGCCGATCGTCTCCTTCTTCACGCGCAGCCCGGTGATGATCGCGGCCGCCATCACGGGCGACATGTCGCCGCGCATGATGAGCCGCATCAGGTGCAGCATCTCGTCGTGGAAGATTTCGCGGTGTTCGATCGTGCGCTGCAGCGCTTCCTGCGGGGTAATCGTCATCGTGAGGCTCCCGTCAGGCGGCTTGCGCGGCTGCGGCGCGTGCCTGTTTCAGGAAATTCTCGAGCAGTGCATGGCCATGCTCGGACAGGATCGATTCCGGATGGAACTGCACGCCTTCGACCGGCAGCGTCTTGTGGCGCACGCCCATGATCTCGCCGTCGTCGGTCCACGCGGACACCTCGAGGCAGTCGGGCAGCGATTCGCGCTCGATCGCGAGCGAGTGGTAGCGGGTGACGTCGAAATGCTTCGGCAGGTCGGCGAACACGCCGCGGCAGTCGGTTTCGATCTTGCTTACCTTGCCGTGCATGATGGTCTTCGCGCGCACGACGCGACCGCCGAACGCTTCGCCGATCGCCTGATGGCCGAGGCAGACGCCGAGGATCGGCTTTTTGCCCGCGAATTCGCGCAGCACGTCGAGCGTGATGCCCGCGTGCTGCGGATTGCTCGGCCCGGGCGACAGGCAGATGGTGTCGGGGTTCAGGCGCGCGATGTCGTCGAGCGTGATTTCGTCGTTGCGGTAGGTGCGCACGTCCTCGCCGAGTTCGCCGAAGTACTGGACCAGGTTGTAGGTAAACGAATCGTAGTTGTCGATCATGAGCAGCATGGTCAGTCTCCGGTCAGAAGTCGCTATCGAGGCCGTCCTGGACCTGTTCGGCCGCACGCAGCACTGCGCGCGCCTTGTTCTCGGTCTCTTGCCATTCGGATTCGGGCACCGAATCCGCGACGACGCCGGCCGCCGCTTGCACGTACAGGTTGCCGTTGTGGATCAGGCCCGTGCGGATCGCGATCGCGAGATCCATCTCGCCCGAGAACGACAGGTAGCCGACGGCGCCGCCGTACAACCCGCGCTTGACCGGCTCGAGCTCGTCGATCAGTTCCATCGCGCGCACCTTCGGCGCGCCGGACAACGTGCCCGCCGGGAACGTCGCGCGCAGCACGTCGTAGTTCGTCATCTCGGGTTTCAGCTTGCCTTCGACCGAGCTGACGATGTGCTGCACGTGCGAGTATTTCTCGATGACCATCTTGTCGGTCACCTGCACCGAGCCGATCTCCGCGATGCGGCCGACGTCGTTGCGCGCGAGGTCGATCAGCATCACGTGCTCGGCGATTTCCTTCGGATCGTTGAGCAGTTCGGTCGCGAGTTCCGCATCGCGCTCGGGCGTGTTGCCGCGCGGGCGCGTGCCGGCGAGCGGACGGATCGTGACGATCTGGTCTTCGCCGCGCTTCTCCTGGCGCACGAGGATTTCCGGCGACGCGCCGACCACGTGGAAATCGCCGAAGTTGTAGTAGTACATGTACGGCGACGGGTTCAGCGAACGCAGCGCACGATACAGCGACAGCGGATTGTCGCGGTACGGCTTCGTCAGCCGCTGGCCGACCTGGATCTGCATCAGCTCGCCGGCCGCGATGTATTCCTTCGCCTGGCGCACGGCGGCCAGATAGTCGTCTTTCTTGAACTCGCGGAAGGTTTCGGTGCGCACGCTCGCTGACGTGACGGGCGGCTGCACGGTCGTGCGCAGGCGCTGTTTCAGTTCGCGCAGGCGCTGTTTCGCCTTCGTATAGGCTTCGGCCTGGCTCGGGTCCGCGTAGATGATCAGGTACAGCTTGCCGGCGAGGTTGTCGATGACCGCGACTTCCTCGGTCAGCAGCAACTGGATGTCTGGCAGGCCGAGATCGTCGCGCGGCGCGGTGTTCGCGAGCTTCTTCTCGATGTAGCGCACCGCGTCGTAGCCGAAATAACCGGCGAGACCGCCGCAGAAGCGCGGCAGGCCCGGGCGCTGAGCCACCTTGAAGCGCGCCTGGAACGATTCGATGAACTGGAACGGGTCACCGTCATGCGTCTCGACGACCTGGCCGTCGCGCACGACTTCCGACACGCCGTTACGGGTGCGGACGAGCGTGCGGGCCGGCAGGCCGATGAACGAGTAGCGGCCGAAGCGTTCGCCGCCGACCACCGATTCCAGCAGGAACGAGTTGGCGCCCGCGCGTTCGGGCTGGGCCAGCTTCAGGTAGAGGGACAGCGGCGTTTCGAGATCGGCGAGGGCTTCCGCGATCAGCGGGATGCGGTTGTAGCCTTCGTTCGCGAGCGATTGGAATTCGAGTTCGGTCATGTTCCGGTCCTGTTCGGGACGAGCGGCGCGTGCGCCAGGGATCACTTGACGCTGCGCGGGTTGCCGTCGGCGAAAGGGCGGTCGATCGAGAAGTGCCTGTTGCCGGCCGGCACTCCGGGCGTGAACGTCGCGAGCCTGCGGCCGATCCTGAACGCAAGCGTTCGGACGCGGTGGAACTCGAGGTGGTGCGACGGTCGGCGCGCGGATGCGCAGCGAGATAAAAAACGGCGCTGAAGACGTGCTTCAGCGTACCTCATCGAAGAGGTTAGCGCGACCAGCGACGCCAGGGCCAGGCTCCCCGGTCGATGCTGCTCAGACTCCGTTTTTTATTCAGAAACATGCAGATGGAAGAAATAATCAGATGGTTGGCCGGCCGGTGTTGTGCGCGGTAATTGCGCGAGCTGCGACCAGCAACGAATCGACTATACCATCCGAATTTATCGTTTGTATAGCTTTGCCGTGGTTGTAGCCGTACGGCACAGTCAGCGTCGCCATCCCGGCCGCGCGGCCGGCCAGCGCATCGTTTTCCGAGTCGCCGATCGCGACTGCCGCATCCGGAGCGACGCCGAGCGCGCTGCAGGCCGTCAGCATCGGCAGCGGATCGGGCTTCTTGCGCGCGACGCTGTCGCCGCCGAGCACGACGCCGAAGCAATCGGCCAGCCCGTATTGCTCGAGCAGTTCGACGGCGAAGCGATGCGGCTTGTTCGTCACGCACGCGAGCCGGATGCCGGCCGCACGCAACGCGTCGAGGCCGGCGGCTACGTCCGGATAAAGGCGCGTGTGGCGGCCGTTGATCTTCGCGTATTCGGTCTGGTAGATCGCCAGTGCATCGTCGAAGCGCGCGTGCGCTTCGTCGGCCGGGAAGCGTGGTTTCAGCACGCTCTGGACCAGGTGTTCGGAGCCCTTGCCGACGTAGCCGATCACCTCGTCACGCGACGTGGCCGGCGCGCCGAGCTGCGCGAGCATCCCGTTCAGGCCGGCCGTGAAATCGTCGGCCGTGTCGACCATCGTGCCGTCGAGATCGATCAGCGCCGCGTCGATGCGCGGCGCGGCGAAGCGGATCGGGGCGGCTTCAGCTGCGGCCCCGGCCGGCGCATGGCCGGCGAGCGACGAATCGGCCACGGCGTCAGCTCCGCTCGACGGTAGCGAGCGCGGCGCGCATCTCGTCGATCACCTTGCGGTAGTCGGGCTTGCCGAAGATCGCCGAACCCGCGACGAAGGTGTCGGCCCCGGCCGCCGCGATTTCCGCGATGTTGTCGGCTTTTACGCCGCCGTCGACTTCGAGCAGGATCTCGCGGCCGGTGCGCTCGGTGTACGCGTCGATGCGTGCGCGTGCTTCGCGCAGCTTGTTCAGCGTTTCCGGGATGAACGACTGGCCGCCGAAGCCCGGGTTGACCGACATCAGCAGCACGAAGTCGAGGCGATCCATCACGTGATCGAGGTAGTTCAGCGGCGTCGCCGGATTGAACACGAGACCGGCCTTGCAGCCGTGGTCACGGATCAGCGACAGCGTGCGGTCGATGTGATCGGAGCCTTCCGGGTGGAAGCTGATCAGGTTGGCGCCGGCCTTCGCAAAATCGGGCACGATCCGGTCGACCGGGCGCACCATCAGGTGCACGTCGATCGGCACCTGCACGTGCGGGCGGATCGCTTCGCACACGAGCGGGCCGATCGTCAGGTTCGGCACATAATGGTTGTCCATCACGTCGAAGTGGATCCAGTCGGCGCCGGCAGCGACGACGTTGCGGACTTCTTCGCCGAGCCGTGCGAAATCGGCCGACAGGATGCTGGGAGCGATACGGAATTGGGTCATGGCAGGGGAGCGGGGACGTTGCGGCGCAAAACCGTCATTCTACCGTCCGGCGACCCGGTGCGCGGCGGCGGGCCGTGCGGCCGAGGCCCGATTGCGCATAGAATGCCGAACCAATGCGGCGCGCCCGCGGCCCCGTTGCCCATGCCGGCACGGACAGTCACCTTCCACCGGAAACATCATGAGTCAGTATCAGTTCACCGTTTCGGTGAAAACCAGCTACTTGCCGGAACAATCCGACCCCGATCGCCGTCAATACGCATTCGCGTACACGCTGACGATCCGCAACACGGGACAAGTCGCGGCGCAGCTGATCGCGCGTCACTGGATCATCACGGACAGCGAGAACCACGTGCAGGAAGTGAAGGGGCTCGGCGTCGTCGGGCACCAGCCGCTGCTGCAGCCGGGCGAGCACTTCGAATACACGAGCTGGGCCGTGATCGCGACGCCGGTCGGCACGATGCGGGGCGCGTACTTCTGCGTGGCGGAAGACGGCGAGCGTTTCGAGGCGCCGGTCGACGAGTTCGCACTCCACATGCCGCGCACGCTGCATTGAGCGTGCGAAGCGCGTCAGCGCGGCTGGCGGTCGTTGTTGCCGCGGGCGTGCTTCTTTCTGCCCGACGACGTCCACACGACGATGAAGATCAGCAGGGCAAGCGCTACGAAGGCTTCGAGCGCAAAGATGAGCATCGGATATTGGTCGAGAAAATCTGACATGGCGGTTTCCATCAAGAACGGACATTGTATGTGGTTTGGGCCCCGGTTGGCCGGGTGGGCGGCAGCGGTCGCGGCGGCGGCGCTGCTCGCGGCGTGCGGCGGCACGCCGACGCGGACTTCGTCGCTGAAGCCGCCGACCGGCGCGGCGATCATGCCGGGGCAGGTCGCCGCGAAGCGACTCACGCCGGTCGCGTGGCAGCAGGTGCCGGGTTGGCAGGATGATTCGCTGATCGGCGCGACGGCCGCGTTGCGGCAGAACTGCGTGCGGCTCGCGCGCCAGCCGGCCTGGCAGCGTGCGTGTGCGGCTGCCGACCGGCTCGACGAGCTTGACGTCAGCAGTGCGCGGGCATTCTTCGAAACGTATTTCACGCCGTTCCAGTTCGCGAACACCGACGGTACGCTCGACGGGCTGGTGACCGGCTATTACGAGCCGCTGCTGCATGGTTCGCGCGTGCGTCGTGGCCCGTATCAGTACGCGCTGTACCGCTGGCCGGCCGGTTATCGCGCGGGCGCCGCGCTGCCGGCACGCGCGCAGCTCGAACGCGCCGGCATCCTGAACGGCAACGAACTCGTGTGGGTCGACGACCCGATCGAGGCGTTCTTCCTGCAGGTGCAGGGCTCGGGGCGCGTGTTGCTCGACGACGGTTCGGTGATGCGGGTCGGCTTCGGCGGCACCAACAACCAGCCGTACCGTTCGATCGGCAAGTGGCTGCTCGATCGCGGCGAACTGACACCCGCCCAGGCGACGATGCAGGGCATCAAGGCGTGGGCGAAGGCGAACCCGAATCGCGTCGACGCGTTGCTCGACACGAACCCGCGGTTCGTGTTCTTCCGCGACATGCCGACCAAGGAGGATGCGCCGCACGGCGGCGCGGACGGCCCGATCGGCGCGCTCGGCGTGCCGTTGACGCCGGAACGCTCGATCGCGGTCGACCCGTCGTCGATCCCGCTCGGCACGCCGGTGTTCCTGCAGACCACGCGCCCGCTGACGAATACGCCGATGAACCGGCTCGTGTTCGCGCAGGATACGGGCTCCGCGATCAAGGGCGGCGTGCGGGCCGACTATTTCTGGGGGCTCGGCGACGACGCAGGCGATCAGGCCGGCCGGATGAAGCAGGTCGGCCGGATGTGGCTGCTGTTCCCGAACTCGTGACTTGAGGCGGCCCGGGTTGTCCGGGCCGCCGCTGCCGATGCATCGGAGGGTGCACTCGTGGGCGCGATGGAGTGTGCGGGGCGTGTCGCGCTGATTGCGAGGGCGCCACGTGCGGCGTGAGTTTTCGTGACGCGCCTTTCGCCTCGACGGGTGCCCCAGAGGCGGCCCGGAATGAAACAGCCCGATCGGCGTTGGCCGATCGGGCTGTTTCATTTGCAGCCGCGGATTCACCGCACGTCGTGCACGCGCGGGGATTGCCGTCAGCCCTTGCGCTTGTCGACGACGCGTCGCGCCTTGCCGACCGAACGCTCGATCCCGTTCACGGGCAGCACGTTGATTACGGCCGTCACGCCGATCAGCGACTTGATGTCGTGTGCGAGCGCCTGTTTGGCCGCATGAATCGCCGTCGTATCGGGCGCAGTCTCCGGACAGGGCTCGACATTGAGCGTCAGCACGTCGAGCGGGCCTTCCTTCGTCAGTACGATCTGATAGTGCGGTGCGAGCGCGCGCTGCTTGAGCAACTGCTCCTCGATTTGCGTCGGGAACACGTTGACACCGCGCACGATCATCATGTCGTCCGAACGCCCCGTGATCTTCTCCATCCGGCGCATCGTGCGGGCAGTGCCAGGCAGCAGCCGCGTGAGGTCGCGGGTGCGGTAGCGGACGATCGGCAGTGCCTCCTTCGTCAGCGACGTGAACACGAGCTCGCCGAGTTCGCCATCCGGAAGCACTTCGCCGGTTTCAGGGTCGATGATTTCCGGATAGAAGTGGTCTTCCCAGATGGTCGGGCCGTCCTTGGTCTCGACGCATTCGGACGCGACGCCGGGGCCCATCACTTCGGAAAGCCCGTAGATGTCGACCGCGTCGATGCCCATCCGCTGCTCGATCGCGACGCGCATGTCGTTGGTCCACGGTTCCGCGCCGAAGATGCCGATGCGAAGCGAACTCTGCACGGGATCGAGACCCTGGCGCTCGATTTCATCGGCGATCGACAGCATGTAGCTCGGCGTCACCATGATGATGTCGGGCTGGAAATCCTGGATCAGCTGCACCTGCTTTTCGGTCTGGCCGCCGCCGAACGGGATCACGGTCAGCCCTGCGCGTTCGGCGCCGTAGTGCGCACCGAGCCCGCCTGTGAACAGGCCGTAGCCGTAGCTCACGTGCACCTTGTCGCCGCGGCGTGCACCGGCGGCGCGGATCGAGCGCGCGACGAGATTCGCCCATGTGTCGATGTCGCCGGCCGTATAGCCGACGACCGTCGGCTTGCCGGTCGTGCCCGACGACGCATGAATGCGCGAGATCTGGTCTTGCGGCACCGCGAACATCCCGAACGGGTAACTGTCGCGCAGGTCGCTCTTCGTCGTGAACGGGAAGCGCGACAGGTCGGCGAGCGTCTTCAGGTCGTCCGGATGGACGCCCGCGTCGTCGAACTTGCGACGATAGACGGGAGAGTGGTCATACGCATGCCGGAGCGACCACTTGAGGCGTTCGAGCTGCAGTGCGGTCAGCTCGTCGCGTGAGGCGGTCTCGATCGGCTCGAGCGGTAGCGGGGTAGTCATGCATGTCTCCAGTGTTTGTTATGTGCGAGCCGTCGACGTCAGCGGTCTTCCGGGATGACCGTACCCTTGATCTGGGCGGATTTGCCGCGAAACATCGCGACGGTTTCTCCGGCCTGGTTCGTGACGCGGATGTCGTAGATCCCTTGGCGGCCGGCGCGTGCCTGCTCGATCGCCTCGGCCGTCAGCACGTCGTCGCCGTGCACGGGGCGCAGGAATTCGATCGAGCAGCCGGCCGCGACTGCGTTCACGTTGTACGAGTTGCATGCGAACGCGAACGTCGAATCGGCCAGCGTGAAGATGATCCCGCCATGGCAGGTCTGATGCCCGTTCAGGAATTCGGGCCGCACGCGCATTTGCAGGCGCGCGTAGCCGGCGCGTACTTCGGCGATTTCCATCCCGAACGCGCGGCTGCATGCGTCGGCGTCGTACATGGCTCGCGCGGCGGCACGGGCGAGCGAGTCGGGGTCGAGCGTGGCAGTGGCGTCCGTCATGTCAACGCCCCTCGAAGCGCGGTGCGCGCTTCTCGATGAACGCCTTCACGCCTTCCGCATAGTCGTACGACTGACCGAGCTTGCGCTGCAGGTCGCGTTCCTGGTCGAGTTGCTGGTCGAGCGTGTTCGTGACGCTGTCGCGCATCGATCGCTTGATCGATGCGATCGCGAGCGTCGGCTGTTGCGCAAGCTGGGTGGCGAGCTGGCGGACTGACGCAGCGAGGGTGTCGTCGTCGACCGCGCGCCAGATCAAGCCCCATTGCTCGGCCTGTTCGGCGCCGAGCTTGTCGCCGGTCAGCGCGAGCCCCAGCGCGCGTGCCATACCGACGCGTTGCGGCAGGAACCATGTGCCGCCCGAGTCGGGTACGAGCCCGATCTTGACAAAGGCCTGGATGAAACTGCTCGATCGGGCGGCGAACACGAGATCGCACGCGAGCGCGAGGTTCGCGCCGGCGCCGGCCGCGGTGCCGTTGACGGCGGCGATGACCGGAATCGGCAGACGCTGCAGGCGGCGGATCAGCGGATTGAAGTGCTCGTCGATCAGCGCGCCGAGGTCGGTGGACGCGCCCGGCGTGAAGTCGAGATCGGCCAGGTCCTGGCCCGCGCAGAAGCCGCGCCCCGCGCCAGTCAGGATCAGCGCGCGCGCACCGGCCGCCTCGACATCATCGAGTGCCGACTGCAGTTCGCGATGCATCGCCCGCGTAAAGCTGTTCAGCTTGTCGGGGCGGTTGAGGGTAATCGTGGCCACGTTCGAGGCGCGATCGATATCCAGCTGAATCGCCTGATAGGACATGCAGTGTCTCCTTCATGACTTCGTTATAGGCGCGCGGTGCGTGGGTTACACGCGTTCGATCGCGATCGCGATACCCTGGCCGACGCCGATGCACATCGTACAGAGCGCAAAGCGGCCGCCCGTACGCTCGAGTTGGTGGAGGGCCGTGGTCACGAGCCGGGCGCCCGATGCGCCGAGCGGATGGCCCAGTGCGATTGCGCCGCCGTTCGGGTTCACGCGCGGATCGTCGTCGGCGACGCCGAGCATGCGCAGCACCGCCAGACCTTGCGACGCAAACGCCTCGTTCAGCTCGATCACGTCGAACTGGTCGATGGTCATGCCGAGCTGGCGCAGCAGTTTCTGCGTGGCCGGTGCGGGCCCGATGCCCATCACGCGCGGCGCGACGCCGGCCGTCGCCATTCCGACGACCCGTGCGCGGCGGCGCAGGCCGTACTGGTCCGCTGCCTGTGCATTGGCGAGCAGCAGCGCGCACGCACCGTCGTTGACGCCCGATGCGTTGCCGGCCGTTACCGAACCGTCCGGGCGCACGACGCCTTTCAGTTTCGCGAGCGCTTCGAGCGACGTTTCGCGCGGATGCTCGTCGCGCGAGACGACCACCGGATCGCCTTTCTTCTGCTGAATCGTGACCGCGACGATTTCCTCGGCGAGCGTGCCGTCCTGCTGCGCACGCGCGGCCTTCTGCTGGCTGCGCAGCGCGAACAGGTCCTGGTCGGCACGGCTGATGTTGTAGTCGACCGCGACGTTCTCGGCCGTCTCCGGCATCGAATCGACGCCATACAGCTGTTTCATCAACGGATTGACGAAGCGCCAGCCGATCGTCGTATCGTAGATGTCGGCCTGGCGCGCGAATGCGCTCGCGGCCTTGCCCATCACGAACGGCGCGCGCGTCATGCTCTCGACGCCGCCCGCGATCATCAGGCGCGCCTCCCCGGCCTTGATCGCGCGCGCAGCAGTGCCGACCGCGTCCATCCCGGAGCCGCACAGGCGGTTCAGCGTCGTGCCGGGCACGTCGGTCGGCAGCCCCGCGAGCAGCGCGGACATGCGCGCGACGTTGCGGTTGTCCTCACCGGCCTGGTTCGCGCAGCCGTAGATCACGTCGTCGATCGCCGTCCAGTCGACGTCGCGGTTGCGCTCCACGAGCGCCTTGAGCGGTACCGCACCGAGGTCGTCGGCGCGGACATCTTTCAGGGCGCCGCCGTAGCGGCCGATGGGGGTGCGAATCGCGTCGCAGATATAGGCGTCTGTCATGGGCGTATCGATGAGCAACGAACCCGCCGGGTGGCGGATTCGTTCATGGTAAAGAACGTGGCGGCGTTTGCACGTCGACCATTCGGGTTATGCAGGTTGACCGGCTTCCGCGGGTGCCGCTTTCGGCGCAACATGGACACGGCTTTGCACGACGCGGAACCGGTTGGCGACGAATGCCGGGTCCGCCAGCGCCGCGTTGGCTGCCGGGTTCGCGCCCGTGCCGTGGAAATCCGAGAACGCTGCCGACTGGTTCACGAACACGCCGCCGGTCAGGTTGATCGACAGCGCGACGCCGCCGCGCACCGCCGCGTCGTGTGCGGCGTCGACGATGGCTTCGTCGGTACTGTAGACGGAGAGCGTCAGCGCGCCATGTTCTGCTGCGATTTCACCGGCGAGATCGAGCGACTGCGCGGTCGAGTCGGTTGCGATCACGAACGAGATCGGGCCGAACCACTCCTGCGTGAATTTTTCGCGATCGGTCACGTCGAGTTGCAGCACGAGCGGTGTGCGCACGCGGGCATCGGGGAACGCGGGGTGCTGGAGGGTCAGGCTGTCGGCGAGCACGCGGCCGAGCTGGCGGGCGTCGTCGATGCGTGCGGTCACGCCTTCGTTCTGGATCGCGCCGATCAGTTCGACCGAGCGGGCCGGATCGCCGGTGAGTTTTTGTACCGCAACGGCGATTGCCTGTGCGACTTCGTCGAAGCTCGCATGGCCGTCCGCCGTCCGGATGCCGTCGCGCGGCACGTAGATGTTCTGCGGTGCCGTGCACATCTGGCCGGAGTACAGCGCCAGCGAGAACGCGATGTTCTTGGCGGTGGCCTTCAGGTCGTCGGTCGAGTCGATCACGATCTGGTTGACGCCTGCCTTCTCCGTATAGACCTGTGCCTGGTGGGCATGGCGCTCGAGCCACGTGCCGTTTTGCGTGCTGCCGGTGAAGTCGATCAGCTTGATCTCGGGGCGCAGCGCGAGATCCTGAACGAGTGCGCCGTCGTTGGGTTCGGTCGCGAGGAGCGTGACGACGTTCGGATCGAAGCCGGCTTCGCGCAGCACGTCGCGAGCGATCCGGACCGTGATCGCGAGAGGCAGGATCGCGCCCGGATGCGGTTTGACGATCACGGTGTTGCCGGTGGCCAGATCGGCGAACAATCCCGGGTAGCCGTTCCAGGTCGGGAACGTGCAGCAGCCGAGTACGAGGCCGGTGCCGCGCGGGACGATCGTGTAGCGCTTGTGCATCGCGAGCGGCGGGTTCTTGCCTTGCGGCTTTTCCCAGTGCGCATCGGCCGGAATGCGGCGCAGTTCGTCCCACGCATAGGCAACTGCCTCGAGCGCGCGATCCTGCGCGTGCGGGCCGCCGGCCTGGAACGCCATCATGAATGCCTGCCCCGTGGTGTGCATCACGCTGTAGGCGATCTCGAAGCTCGTACGATTCAGGCGCGCGAGGATTTCGAGGCTTACGCCGATCCAGGCGCTCGGGCCGGCTTCACGCCATGAACGCTGCGCGGCGGCAGCGGCGGCGATCAGTTCGTCGGGCGTCGACTTCGGATACCGGATGCCCAATGCGATGCCGTACGGCGACCGTTCCGCGCCGACCGTTTCTCCGGACGCCGGTTGGTCGAGCGCGAACGTCTTGTCGAGGTAGGACTTGAACGCGGCCTCGCCATCTGCGTTCGCGCTTTCCCCGTACACTTTGGGGCTCGGCATTTCGGCGAACGGGCTCCAGTACCCGCGGCTCTCGATGGCGGCGAGTGCGTGCTTCAGCGTGTCTTCGTGCTTCGTGAACAGTGCATGGGTCATGGCGGCAGCCTGATGGACGATGAGAGGGGTTGGATCGATTAATTAACCGACCGGTTGGTCGGAGAATGGTAGCATCAAACTATTCGCATGTGCGAGGCGTTTCTCATTTCATTGATCGAGGAGAAATAGATGGCTTACGAGAACATCCTGGTGGAGACCCGGGGGCGTGTCGGGCTGGTTACGCTGAACCGTCCGAAGGCGCTGAATGCGCTGAACGATGCGCTGATGGATGAACTGGGTGATGCGCTGAAGGCATTCGATGCGGACGATGGCATCGGCGCGATCGTCGTGACCGGGAGCGAGAAGGCGTTCGCGGCTGGCGCGGACATCGGCATGATGGCGACCTATTCCTATATGGATGCCTACCGGGGCGACTACATCACACGTAACTGGGAGACGGTTCGCGAAATTCGCAAGCCGATCATTGCGGCGGTGTCGGGCTTTGCGCTGGGTGGCGGCTGCGAGCTGGCCATGATGTGCGACATCATCTTCGCGGCGGACACGGCCAAGTTCGGCCAGCCGGAAATCAAGCTGGGCGTCATGCCGGGGGCGGGCGGTACGCAGCGTCTGCCGCGCGCGGTGTCGAAGGCTAAGGCGATGGACATGTGCCTGACGGCCCGCTTCATGGATGCAGCCGAAGCGGAGCGTGCGGGGCTCGTGTCGCGTGTGCTGCCGGCCGACACGCTGCTCGACGAGGCGATTGCCGCCGCGGCGACGATCGCCGAGTTTTCGCTGCCGGCGGTCATGATGGTCAAGGAGTCGGTGAACCGTGCGTACGAGACGACGCTGGCCGAGGGCGTTCACTTCGAGCGCCGGCTGTTCCATTCGCTGTTCGCGACCGAAGACCAGAAGGAGGGGATGGCGGCATTCGTTGAAAAGCGGAAGCCGGTGTTCAAGCACCGCTGATTGAGGCGCCCGAGGTAAGTGGCCAGTGCCTGGCTGGTATCGGTTGTCGAACCCGGCCCACTGAGCCCCGGCCCCCGTGCGCGCCAGCGCACGGGGGCTTTTCAAAAAATTTTCACAAAAGGCTTGCGTGGATGAGGGCGGGTGCTTAGAATCACGCCTCTTTCGCGCTAACGGAAACGCAGCGCGGAAGGGGAAGCGAAGCTGGTGGTGTGCTGCAGTGATGGGCGCGCAGCTGGCCTGGAAGTTGAACCCCGCAGTCGCAACGATGTAGTGTAAAAAGTTGTTGACGAACTGCGAAACACGGTTCATAATCTCACTTCTCTGCTGCTGAAAACGCAGCGCTGCTGAGAAACACGAAGTTCCTCGCAGATTGCTCTTTAAAAATTAACAGCCGATAAGTGTGGGCGCTTGATGGAAGCGAGCTGATCCTCGGATCAGATAGCGAAAGTATCAAGAGTCTCACACTAA
>NZ_LDUL01000049.1:0-55483 GCF_001043615.1 Burkholderia sp. LK4 | reverse complement strand
TGCGCGAACCATTCGCCGGTACGGCCGAAGCCGCCGATCACTTCGTCGGCCACCAGCAGGATGTCGTACTTGCGGCAGATCCGCTGGATTTCCGGCCAGTACGTCGACGGCGGGAAGATCACGCCGCCCGCGCCCTGGAACGGCTCGCCGATGAACGCCGCGACGTTTTCCGCGCCGAGTTCGAGGATCTTCGCCTCGAGCTGCTGCGCGCGGGCCAGGCCGAACGCTTCCGGCGTTTCGCCGGCCGCCGCCTCGCCGAAGAAATACGGCTGGTCGATGTGCACGATGTTCTCGACCTTCGACGGCATCTGCTCGTGCATGTAGCCCATCCCGCCGAGCGTGCCGCCGGCGATCGTCGAGCCGTGGTAACCGTTCTTGCGCGAGATCACGAACTTCTTCTGCGGCTGGCCCTGCACGCGCCAGTACTGGTGCACGAGGCGTAGCACGGTGTCGTTGCCTTCCGAGCCGCTGTTGCAATAGAAGAAGTGGTTGAAGCCGGCCGGCGTGACTTCCGCGAGCATCGCGGAGAGTTCGATCACCGGCGGGTGCGTGGTCTTGAAGAAGGTGTTGTAGAACGGCAGTTCCTGGATCTGGCGATACGCGGCGTCGGCGAGTTCCTTGCGGCCGTAGCCGACGTTCACGCACCAGAGGCCGGCCATCCCGTCGATGACCTTGTTGCCGTCCGAGTCCCACAGGTAGACGCCGTCGGCCTTCACGATCACGCGGCTGCCCGCGCGGTTCAGCGCGCCCATGTCCGAGAACGGGTGGATGTGGTGCGCGGCGTCGAGCGCGCGGTATTCGGCGGTCGAATGCGGTGAGAAGGCTTCGTTTCGATCGGTCATGTTTCCTCCGGATAACGCTGCCGCACGCTCAGACGTGCAGCAGCAGGTGCCTGCGTTCCCACGAGCTGATCACGCGGAAGAACGCTTCGTATTCGGTGTCCTTCAGCGCCAGGTAGGCCTTCACGAACTTGTCGCCGAGAATGCCGGCGAGCGGCGTGCACGCCGCCATCAGCGAGATCCCCTCCTCGAGATTGCGCGGCAGCTGGTACGGCAGGTTGTAGCCGTCCGACGCGATCGGCTCGGTCGGCGCGAGCTGCTGCGACAGGCCGAGATAGCCGGCGGCGAGCGTCGCCGCGAACGCGAGGTAAGGATTGCAGTCGACACCCGGAATCCGGTTCTCGATGCGGCGCGCCGATGCGCCCGACTGCGGGATGCGGAAGCCGACCGTGCGGTTGTCGTAGCCCCACTGCACGTTGATCGGCGCGGCCATGAAGCGCGACAGGCGGCGATACGAGTTGATGTACGGCGCGAAGATCGGCATCAGCGCGGGCGTGTACTTCTGCAGCCCCGCGAGATAGCTGTGGAACATCGGCGACACGGCGCCGTCTTCGCCCGAGAACAGGTTGCGCCCCGTGCGCGCGTCGGCCAGGCTCTGGTGGATGTGCATCGCCGAGCCGGGCTCGTCCTGCATCGGCTTGGCCATGAAGGTCGCGTACATGTTGTGGCGCAACGCGGCCTCGCGCACCGTGCGCTTGAACAGGAACACCTGGTCGGCCAGCGACAGCGCATCGCCGTGCATGAAGTTGATCTCCATCTGCGCGGCGCCGACTTCGTGGATCAGCGTGTCGATGTCGAGGTTCTGCATCTCGCAGTATTCGTAGATGTCCTCGAACAGCGGGTCGAACTCGTTGACGGCCTCGATCGAATACGACTGGCGGCCCGTTTCCGGGCGGCCCGTGCGGCCGACCGGCGGACGCAGCGGCAGATCCGGATCGGCGTTCATGTCGACCAGGTAGAACTCGAGCTCGGGCGCGACGACCGGCTTCCAGCCCTTCGCCTTGTACAGGTCGAGCACACGGCGCAGCACGTAGCGCGGCGAGATCTCGACCGGCGAACCGTCGAAGTGCACGCAATCGTGGATCACCTGCGCGGTCGGATCGACCGCCCACGGGATCAGGCAGATCGTCGACGGATCCGGCACGCACACCATGTCGGGATCGGTCACGCCGGTCAGCGTGCCGTCCTCCGGATAGTCGCCGGTGACGGTCTGCACCATCACGGCCTGCGGCAGGCGCATCGATTCGCCGGATTCGAACTTGTTGCGCGGAATGATCTTGCCGCGCGCGATGCCGGCCATGTCGGGAATGATCGCCTCGACCTCGGTGATGCGGTGCTGTCGCAGGAATTCGCTCAGTTCGGGTTGCATGATCGGCCTCTATCAGTCGACGTCGGATGCGGCCGGCGACGGCATCGCGCCGCCTGCCGCATGAATGCGATGGGTCATGCGCGCGCGGCACGCCGCGCCGAATGCCGCGAAGATGTCGCGCGACAGCGGCTGTTCCGCGTAGCGCCATTCGGGATGCCACTGCACGCCGAGCGCGAACGCACGCGCGCCGCGCACGCTGACGGCCTCGACCAGCCCGTCGGGCGCGCTGGCTTCGACGACGAGCCCCGCGCCGAGCTGCGCGATGCCCTGGTCGTGCAGCGAATTGACCGTCGCTTCAGGTGCGCCGTGCGCGATCCGCTGCAGCAGGCCGCCCGGCGCGAACTGCACGACGTGCGCGGGGCCGTACTGCCGTTCGAGCGGATCGGCCGGCCGCTCGCGGTGATCGTCGAAGCCGGTCGTCGCGTGCAGCCGCTGATGCAGCGTGCCGCCGTAGGCAACGTTCAGCTCCTGCATGCCGCGACAGATCGCGAGTACGGGCACACCCGCGTCGATCGCCGCGCGGATCAGCGGCAGCGCGGTCGCATCGCGCGCGGGATCGTGCAGCGTGTCGGGCGCGCTCGCGGCACCGCCGTAATGATGCGGCTCGACGTTCGAATAACTGCCGGTCAACAGCAACCCGTCGACCGCCGCGACGATCGCATCGGCCGGCTGGCGCGCGCCGAGCGCGGGCAGCACGAAGGCAAGCGCGCCCGCGCCGTCGACGAGCGCGGCCAGGTACTTCTCCCCCGCCGTGTGGTTCGGATGCGCACCGCGCAGGATGCGGTCGGCGGTCACGGCTACGATCGGTCGCGCATGCATGGGTGTCTCTCCGGCAATCGCGCGCGACACGTTCGCACGCGGGACGATGAAGGTTCGCGCCGGCACCGCACGCGCGCACCACGATGCGCCGCATGCCCAAACGCGATCGTGCCGCGCGGACGATGCGGCAACAGGCGGTGCGGCCCGGAACGGACGTGAAAAGGGACGCTAGGGCAACAACGATGCGCTGCCGTCGCACTGCACCGCGCTGAACACGCGGGCAGCCACGAGATTGAAGCGGCGCAGGCCGCGACGGGAAATGGCGAAGAAACGAGGTTCGCGCAAAGAGGCGGCACGCGTGCCGCGATCAGCATGCCGGATCGGCCCGGCCTGAGGCGGCGCGCCCGCCGACGGACTTCGCGTCCGGCGTATCGAAGGGCTGGCGGCTTTCACGATCGTACTCGACTGACGAATGCAGGACACGTGTCGCGATGAAGCGCATGCGGCAATGCCGCGCGGCGACACGTCGGCAAGGTGTCTCGCCGCGCATTCCGGTGCGATGCGGCCACGATCGATGGCCCGCCGCCGGTGCGCGCGTGACGACTTCCTGACATTCAGCTTATATCACCCAAAAATTGCGTCAAATTTTCAGGTGCGGATGACGACATCGATCAGACGAAACCCGGACGAAAAAAACGGCACCGATCTCGTGGATCGATGCCGTATTGTGCAGTGCATCGGTGCGTCACGCTGCGTGCCGGCGGGCCGGCGAGCCGTCACGCACCTGCTCCGCCGCGCTGCCGCATCCGTGCGGCCCGGGTTCAGCGATACGCGAGCGCGGTTTCGACGAGCGTCTGCAATAGCGGCACAATCCGCGCCGCACGCGTTTCGTCGTACGCGTAAGGGCGCGTCTCTTCCATGTAGGTGATCTGCGAGAGCTCGAGCTGCACGGCCTCGACGCCGGTTTCGGGCACGCCGTAGTGGCGCGTGATGTAGCCGCCCTTGAAGCGCCCGTTCGCGACGGCCGTATAGCCGCCATGTTCGAGCACGCGCGCGGCGAGCGCCTCCGCCAAGCCCGGCGCGGCACTTGCACCGCTCGACGTGCCGAAGTTGAAGTCCGGCAGGCGGCCGTCGAAGAAGCGCGGCACGTGCGAGCGGATCGAATGCGCTTCCCACACGAGCACGCGGCCGTGCTCGCGCTTCAGGCGTGCGACCTCGCGTTGCAGCGCGTCGTGGTACGGCAGCCAGTAGCGATCGCGGCGGCGCATGATCTCGTCGTTGCCGGGCAGCGCATTCGCCGGATACAGCGGCGCCTTGTCGAACGTATCGACCGGCACGAGCCCCGTCGTGTCCTGCCCCGGGTACAGGTTCTCGTTGTCGGGCGGACGGTTCAGGTCGACGACGTAGCGCGCATGCGACGGGACGAGGATCGATGCGCCGAGGCCGGCCGCGAAGCCGTACAGCCGTTCGAGATGCCAGTCGCAATCGTCGACGAAACGCGCGTCGGCCGTCATCGTCGCGGCGATGTCGTCGGGGATGTGCGTGCCTGCGTGCGGAATCGAGATCAGCAGCGGCAGCGTGCCCTGCTTCAGCGTGAATACAGCCGGTTGTTCAGTCATGTCGCATCACCGTTGAAGGTCTGCCGGCGCACGCAGGCGGCGTGCGCCGGTTGCCGCGCGTCAGCGCAGCAGTTGCGCCAGCGCGGCGCGGTAGTCGGCGTACGCGACGGTTTCGTCGCGATGGCGGCGGCCGCTCACGACGCGCTCGCCGCCCGTGTAGACGTCGAGCACCGGCGTCTCGCCGTGCTCCGCGAACACGATACCCGACAACCACGACGTGCTGTCGTGTTCGGCGATCGCCGGATGATCGGGATCGAGCACGAGCCAGTCGGCGCGGCACCCTTCGCGCAGCGCGCCGACGCGCCGCCCGCTGGCCTGCGCGCCGCCCGCGAGCGACGCGTCGAACAGGCGGTCGGCGACATGCGCCTGCGTGTCGCTCGCCAGCACGTTGCGCGCGCGGTGCACGAGCCGTTGCCCGTATTCGAGCAGGCGCAGCTCGGCACGCCAGTCGACCGACGCGTGGCTGTCCGAGCCGACGCCGATCACGCCGCCTTGCGCGAGATAGTCGACGGCCGGGAACACGCCGTCGCCGAGGTTCGCCTCGGTCGTCAGGCACAGGCCGGCGACCGCGCGACGCTGCGCGAGCGCGGCCGTTTCGGCCGCGTCGACGTGCGTCGCGTGCACGAGACACCAGCGTGCGTCGACATCGAAGCGATCGAGCAGCCATTGCACGGGGCGCGCGCCGTAGGCACGCACGCAGTCGTCGACTTCGGCCGTCTGCTCGGCGATATGGATATGCACGGGCGCGTCGTCGGGCAGCCCGTCGAGCAGCACGCGCAACCCGTTCTCGGACACCGCGCGCAGCGAGTGCGGCGCGACGCCGTAGCGCAGCCCGCCGTGCTCCGGCGCCGCGCGACGCATCGCGTCGAGCAGCTCGAGCAGGCCGTCGGGCGTATTGATGAAGCGGCGCTGGTCGTCGCGCGGCGGCTTGTTGCCGAAGCCGGCGAACTGGTACGACACGGGCAGCATCGTGATGCCGATGCCGGCCGAGCGCGCGGCGTCGACCACGCGCGTGCCGAGTTCCGCGATCTGCGGATAACGCGAGCCGTCCTGCGCGTGATGCACGTAGTGGAATTCGCAAACCGACGTATAACCGCATTTGAGCATCTCGACGTACAGCCAGCGCGCGATCGCGGCGAGTGCGTCGGGCGTGATCTTCAGCGCGAAGCGGTACATCAGGTCGCGCCAGCTCCAGAAGCTGTCGGCCGGATTCGCGCGGTATTCGGTGAGCCCCGCCATCGCGCGCTGGAACGCGTGCGAATGCAGGTTCGGCATGCCGGGCAGCACCGGCCCGGCCGCATGCGCGACGCCTGCCGGGGCATCGGTGTCGGGCGTCACGCCGGTCAGCGTGCCGGCCGCGTCCCAGCGCAGCAGCACGTTACGGCGCCAGCCGTCGGGCAGGTATGCATGGTCGGCGAACAACAGGGAGTCGGTCATAAGGCTATCTATCCATTCATCCGGCGAAACACGGTCGTGCCGCCGCGTACGACCTGCTCGCACAGCGGCCGGCCGATCCAGTAGGCGAGCTCCGCCAGCGAGCCGACCGACCATGCGGCGAAATCGGCCTGGCGACCGACCTCGAGCGCGCCGTGGCGATCCGCGCGGCCGAGCGCCGCGGCCGCGTGGCGCGTCACGCCCTGCAGCACTTCGGGCACCGTCATGCGGAACAGCGTGCAGCCCATGTTCAACGTCAGCAGCAGCGATTCGAGCGGTGACGTGCCGGGGTTGTGATCGGTCGCGAGCGCGATCGGCACGTCGTGCTTGCGCAGCAGCTCGATCGGCGGCAGTTGCGTCTCGCGGATGAAGTAATACGCGCCGGGCAGCAGCACGGCGACCGTGCCGGCCGCCTTCATCGCCTCGATGCCGGCTTCGTCGAGGAATTCGAGGTGGTCGGCGGACAGTGCCCGGTAGCGGGCGGCGAGCGCCGTGCCACCCGCGTTCGACAGTTGCTCCGCATGCAGCTTCACGGGCAGCCCGCGCCGCGTCGCGGCTTCGAACACGCGCTCGGTCTGGGCGAGCGAAAAGCCGATGCGTTCGCAGAATACGTCGACCGCGTCGACGAGCCCCTCGTCGGCCAGCGCCGGCAGCATCCGGTTGCACACTTCGTCGATGTAGTCGTCCGCGCGGCCCGCGTATTCCGGCGGCAGCGCATGCGCGCCGAGAAAGGTCGTGTAGACCGTGACCGGGAAACGCTCGCCGAGCTGGCGCGCGACGCGCAGCATCTTGCGTTCGCTCGCGAGGTCGAGCCCGTAGCCCGACTTGATCTCGATCGCGGTCACGCCTTCGGCCAGCAGCGGCTGCAGTCGCGCGGCGGCCTGCACGAACAGCGTCGTCTCGTCGGCCGCGCGCGTCGCGCGCACCGTCGACACGATCCCGCCGCCCTGCCGCGCGATCTCCTCGTAGCTGACGCCCGCGAGGCGCTGCGCGAATTCGTCGGCACGCGTGCCGCCGTACACGAGGTGCGTATGGCAGTCGACGAGGCCCGGCGTCACCCACGCGCCGTGCAGGTCCTCGCGCCGCCAATGCGCATAACCGTGCGGCAGCGCGGACATCGCGCCGAGCCAGACGATCGTGCCGGTTTCGTCGACGGCGATCGCCGCGTCGTCGATCGTCTCGTCGGGATGGCCGTGCGGACACAGCCTCAGGTGATGCCAGACAGTCGGTTTCATGCGTTCAGTCTCGTTCGCCGATGGCGAGCGACACGGCGAGCAACGCGCCGCTACCGCTCACGACGACGTCAAACGCACGCCGCGGCCCGTCGAGCCGCAACGTGTCCATTTCTTCCAGTGTGTAGCGCGTGCCGTCGATTTCAACGGCGACCTCGCCGGCCGCGCAAAACAGCAGCACGGTATCGGCATGCCCGATGCGGTGCGCGCCTGCGCGCCACACGTCGAGCGTGCCGCGCGCGGCCGAACGGCGCGTCATCAGGTTGAAGTCGCGCGTCGCGCCGTCGTGCAGCGTCGCGTCGATCGCCGCCTCGCCCGCGAAATCCGCTCGGGCCAGCGGTGCGTCGAGCACGTGGCGTGCGCCGCCTTCCTCGGCGAGCGTCATGCCTGCGCCGGACAGCAGCACGAGCGTGCGGTCGACGCCGTCGAAACGCGAGAACGGGCCGTCCGTGCCGACGTCCGCGACGCTCACGCGCCACGCGAACGCGTCGAGCGCGGCGCCCGGCGGCACCCCGAAGGAAGTCCCCTTGGGGGAAAACGCCGCGATTTCGCGCGTCACGCCGCCGCCGTTCTTCCATGGCGACGCGACGAGATCCGCTGCGCGCATCATCGTCGCGTTCACCGGCGCCTGATCGAGCGCCGTCATGCTCAGCGGCCGAGCATCGGCAGCTTCAGGCCGGCTTCGCGGGCCGTCTGCTGCGCGAGTTCGTAGCCGGCATCCGCATGGCGCATCACGCCCGTCGCCGGGTCGTTCAGCAGCACGCGGCCGAGACGCTCGTGCGCTTCGGCGGTACCGTCGGCGACGATCACGACGCCCGAGTGCTGCGAGAAGCCCATGCCGACGCCGCCGCCATGGTGCAGCGACACCCACGATGCGCCGCCCGCGGTGTTCAGCAGCGCGTTCAGCAGCGGCCAGTCGCTCACGGCGTCCGAACCGTCCTTCATCGATTCCGTCTCGCGGTTCGGGCTCGCGACCGAACCGGTGTCGAGGTGGTCGCGGCCGATCACGATCGGGGCCTTCAGTTCGCCGTTCTTCACCATCTCGTTGAACGCCTGACCGAGGCGATAGCGATCCTTCACGCCGACCCAGCAGATCCGCGCCGGCAGGCCCTGGAACGCGATGCGCTCACGTGCCATGTCGAGCCAGTTGTGCAGGTGCGGATCGTCGGGGATCAGCTCCTTCACCTTCTGGTCGGTCTTGTAGATGTCTTCCGGATCGCCCGACAGCGCGACCCAGCGGAACGGGCCCTTGCCTTCGCAGAACAGCGGGCGGATATAGGCCGGCACGAAGCCCGGGAAGTCGAACGCGTTCTCGACACCCATTTCCAGCGCCATCTGGCGGATGTTGTTGCCGTAGTCGAGCGTCGCCGCGCCGCGCTCCTGCAGCGCCAGCATCGCGCGCACCTGGACGGCCATCGACTGCTTCGCGACCTTCACGATGCTCTGCGGATCGACCTTCTGCGCTTCGCGCCATTGCGCGACGGTCCAGCCTTGCGGCAGGTAGCCGTTGATCGGGTCGTGCGCGCTCGTCTGGTCGGTCACGCAATCCGGCGTGATGCCGCGCGTGACGAGCTCCGCGAACACGTCGGCCGCATTGCCGAGCAGGCCGACCGACACCGGCTTGCCGGTGCGCTTCGCTTCCTCGATCATGCCGAGCGCCTCGTCGAGCGTCGTCGCCTTCTTGTCGACGTAGCGCGTCTTCAGGCGGAAGTCGATGCGCGTCTCGTCGCATTCGACCGCGATCATCGAGAAGCCGGCCATCGTCGCGGCCAGCGGCTGCGCGCCGCCCATGCCGCCGAGGCCGCCCGTCAGGATCCAGCGGCCCGACGGATCGCCGTTGAAGTGCTGGTTCGCGACCGAGAAGAACGTTTCATAGGTGCCCTGCACGATGCCCTGGCTGCCGATGTAGATCCAGCTGCCGGCCGTCATCTGGCCGTACATCATCAGGCCCTTGCGGTCGAGCTCGTGGAAGTGGTCCCAGTTCGCCCAGTGCGGCACGAGGTTCGAGTTCGCCAGCAGCACGCGCGGCGCATCCTTGTGCGTGCGGAACACACCGACCGGCTTGCCCGACTGGATCAGCAGCGTTTCGTTTTCCTCGAGATCCTTCAGCGACGCGAGGATCTGGTCGTAGCACTCCCAGTTGCGCGCCGCACGGCCGATGCCGCCGTACACGACGAGCGCATGCGGATGCTCGGCGACTTCCGGGTCGAGGTTGTTCTGGATCATCCGGTAGGCCGCTTCGGCCAGCCAGGTCTTGCAGACCTTCTCGCTGCCGCGCGGCGCGCGGATCGTGCGCGTCGGATCGAGACGGGGAT
The DNA here is from genome assembly GCF_001043615.1 of Burkholderia sp. LK4. Taxonomy (NCBI): domain Bacteria; kingdom Pseudomonadati; phylum Pseudomonadota; class Betaproteobacteria; order Burkholderiales; family Burkholderiaceae; genus Burkholderia; species Burkholderia sp. LK4. The sequence goes on along the minus strand of NZ_LDUL01000049.1, from coordinate 45,916 downwards.
CGATGTGTTTCGGATGGTTCATGACGACTGCTCCCGAGGGAAATGAATATCAAATAGGAATCAGAAATGCCCGGTGAAGCGATAACGGCTGCCGGGATGCCACAGATTCGCCACCGAGGCGACGACGCCCTGCGACCAGGTGCGCCGATGTAAAACCAGACACGGCTCGACGTCGTCCATCCGCAGCTGCTCGCGCCGCTCCGGCGCCGGGGCCGCCGCTTCGATCCGGTACTCGACGCGCTGCAGCGGAGCCGCGCGCATCAGGTACAGGTTCGGCGTCGTGTTCGTGAAATCCTGCTCGGCGTAATCCGGCGCGACCGCCGGATTCACCCACCGCTCTTCGAGCTGCACCGGCTCGTCGTTCTCGAAGTGCAGCACCTGCGAATGAAACAGCTTCGTGCGCACGGCCACCTGCATCTCGTCGGCGAGCACCTCGTCGGCGCGGATCGTGTCGAGGCCGAGCACGCTCGCGCGATACGCATGCCCGCGCGCGCCGACCTCCTCCGAGATGCTGCGGATCGCCACCAGCGTCGACTCGTACTTCGGCCGCGCGACGTAGGTGCCCGCACCCTTCATGCGCGTGAGCACCTGCTCGGCCGTCAACTCGCGCAGCGCGCGGTTGACGGTCATGCGCGCCACCTTGAACTCGCGCGCCAGCTCGTTCTCGGACGGCACCTGGTCGCCCTCCTCCCACTCGCCTGCGTGGATGCGGGCCAGGATGAAATCCTTGATCTCCTGGTAGACCGGCGCGCTCATGGGCTTACTGTTCCGACGCGAACGAGAACGGCGCGACCTTCGCGAACGCACGCTCGCCGACCAGCTTCGCGATCACCGCGATGTCCGGTGCGAAGTAGTGGTCGAGCTCGTAGTGCGCGACCTTGCTGCGGATCGTTTCCATCACCGGCGCGAGCTTCGGGCTCGTGTGGTGCGGCGCGCGCAGGTCGACGCCTTGCGCGGCGGCCAGCAGTTCGATCGCGAGGATGTGCTTCGTGTTGTCCGCGATGTCGGCGAGCTTGCGGGCGGCGAACGTCGCCATCGACACGTGGTCTTCCTGGTTCGCCGAGGTCGGCAGCGAGTCGACCGACGCCGGGTGCGCGAGCGTCTTGTTTTCCGATGCGAGTGCGGCAGCCGTCACGTGGGCGATCATGAAGCCCGAGTTCACGCCGCCGTCCCGCACGAGGAACGGGGGCAGGCCCGACAGCGTCGCGTCGATCAGCAGCGCGATGCGGCGTTCGGCCAGTGCGCCGATTTCCGATGCGGCCAGTGCGAGGTTGTCGGCCGCGAACGCGACGGGCTCGGCGTGGAAGTTGCCGCCCGACAGCACTTCGCCGGTATCCGGGAAGATCAGCGGGTTGTCCGACACGGCGTTCGCTTCGATCAGCAGCACGTCGGCCGCGTGACGCATCTGGTCCAGGCACGCGCCCATCACCTGCGGCTGGCAGCGCAGGCTGTACGGGTCCTGCACCTTGTCGCAATCGCGGTGCGACTGGTTGATCGGCGAGCCTTCGAGCAGGTCGCGATACGACGCTGCCGCGTCGATCTGGCCTTGATGGCCGCGCAGTTCATGAATGCGTGCGTCGAACGGCTTCACCGAGCCGGCAGCCGCGTCGACCGACAGCGCGCCCGCGACGAGCGCGGTGCGGTACAGGTCTTCGATCGCGAACATGTTGTCGAGCGCGAGCGCGGTGGATGCCTGCGTGCCGTTCAGCAGCGCGAGGCCTTCCTTCGCCTGCAGCGTCAGCGGCGCGAGGCCCGCGACGCGCAGGCCGTCGAGCGCGCTCGCGCGCTCGCCGCGGATGAACACTTCGCCGACGCCCAGCAGCACGGCCGACATGTGCGCGAGCGGCGCGAGGTCGCCCGATGCGCCGACCGAACCCTTCACCGGGATCAGCGGCAGCACGTCCGCGTTGAACAGCTTGATCAGCGCGTCCATCACTTCGCGGCGGATGCCCGAGTGGCCGCGGCCGAGGCTCGACAGCTTCAGTGCCATCAGCAGGCGCACCGACGAACGTGCCATCGGCTCGCCGACGCCGACCGCGTGCGACAGCACGAGGTTCTTCTGCAGCAGTTCGAGCTGGTCGTGCGGGATATGCGTGCTCGCCAGGCGGCCGAAGCCCGTGTTGATGCCGTAGGCCGGCTCGCCCTTCGCGGCGATGTCGGCGACGGCCTTCGCGCCGGCGTCGATCTTCGCGAAGCTGGCCGGGTCGAGCGTCAGTTGCACGGCTTCGCGTGCGATCTGGCGCAGTTGCGGGAGGGTCAGGTGGCCGGGGGTCAACGTAATCATGTGAGCAATCCTGTCTAGACAAGTTCGGAGTGGTTTGAAGTGTAGCCACCCGAACTTGTCTAGACAACCCGTTTTTCACCGATTTCGACTCGGGAGTTTCCCTGATGTCCGGTGCGGCCCGCCGGATCGGTCGGCGGGATCCGGCGCTTAACATATGTTGCAATTATTTTGTCTTTGGCAACATACGAATCACCATTCGTCACCATCCGCCTCGGAGACCGTCATGCCCTTCCCGTCACGATTCGCCGCCCGGTTCGGCCGCCCCTTGCTCTTCGCCGCGTGCGCACTCGCATGCGGCGCGTCGTTCGCGGCGGAGCCGCTCTCGGGCACGCTCGAGAAGATCCGGCAGAGCAACCTGATCTCGATCGGCCACCGCGAAACGTCGGTGCCGTTCTCCTATGTCGACGCGAACGGCAAGGTCATCGGCTTCTCGCAGGACCTGTGCGACCGCGTGATCGCCGCCGTGAAGGCGCGCATCGGCAAGCCCGACCTGCAGGTGCGCTTCATCCCGGTCACGTCGCAGAACCGCATCCCGCTCGTGCAGAACGGCACCGTCGATCTCGAATGCGGCGTCACCACCAACCTCGCCGCGCGTCACGCACAGGTCGCGTTCTCGACCACCTTCTTCGTCGCGACGACGCGCCTGCTCACGCGCACGAGCTCGGGCATCCGCGACTTCCCCGATCTCGCCGGCAAGACGGTCGTGACGAACCAGGGCACGACGTCCGAGCGCCTGCTGCGCAGGATGAACGAGGAAAAGAAGATGAACATGCAGATCATCAGCGCGAAGGACTACGGCGAAGGGCGCCTCACGCTCGAATCGGGCCGCGCGGCCGCGTACATGATGGACGACGTGCTGCTCGCGGGCGTGCGCCAGCTCGCCGCGAAGCCGGCCGACTGGCAGATCGTCGGCACGCCGCAGTCGTCGGAGGCCTACGGGTTCATGCTGCGCAAGGACGATCCGCAGTTCAAGGCGCTCGTGGACGGCGTGCTCGTGCAGTTGATGAAGCGCGGCGAGATCGACGCGCTGTATGACAGGTGGTTCCTGAAGCCGGTGCCGCCGAAGGGGCTCGCGTTCGACTTCCCGATGAGCGACGTGATCAAGGCGCGCTACGCGGCACCGAACGACGCGCCGCTCGAATGAGCGCCGCGCGCTGACGCCGGCTCACGCACGCGTCCACGCGATGCACGCCGCGTAGCCGGGCGCCGCGTCGAGCCACGCCGCGTCGAACGCCGCGACGCCGGCGGCGGGCGCGGCCGGTTCGACGATCGTCGTCGCAGGGGTCGCGGCATCGCGCGGCGGCACGACCGCGAACGCTCGCAACCCGCCGACGATGCCGGTGCCGAGCGCCTTGAGCAGCGCTTCCTTCGCCGCCCACACGCGCATGAACGCCGCCGCGCGCGCGGCGGGCGACACGCTGTCGAGCCACGCAGCCTCGGCAGGCGCGCAGACTTCGCGTGTCAGCGCACGCCAGTCGGCCGCGCGGTCGCAGCACTCGATATCGACACCGACACGACCCGCGGGCGCCCACGCGAGCAAGGCATGATCGCCCGCATGCGACACGTTGAAATCGAGTGACGTCCGATGCGCGGGGGCCGGCGACGGCCGCCCCGATGCGTCGACGACGATCGCGACCGCATGCGGCGCGACACCGAGGGCCGCGCCGAGCACGTCGCGCAGCGCGGCACGCGTCGCGGCACTGCGCACCGCATCCTCGTGACGCATGAAGCGCGCGGCGCGCGCGCGCTCGTCATCGCTCAGCGCCGCATAGGCCGGCGACGCGAGCGGCACGCTCCAGTCGAAATTGATACGCGCGACCCGCACCCCCGCGCGTGCAGCGGCGGGCGGCACATCGAGCGCGCGCACGCGCCATGCGCGGGCGGTATCGGCCGGAGAGGCGGAATCGGACGGAATGGACATCGGTGCGCAGCAGCCTGTGCCGTGAAAGGAAACGCCCGATGTTAATCGATCGCGCCGGCGTATGAACCGGCCCGGGTGCGACTCGCCGCGGCCGCATCGAATCGGAGCGGCTTCATGAGCCGCATGCGAAGGCCGCGCACGGCGGCACGCCATGCCCGCGACGCATCGGGCAGCAGCCGGGCAGCTGCCGCGCCTCACCCGTTCGCGGCGACGCCCGGCACGCCGCTGCCCGCCCCTCGCCCGCGCGACGCCGGGTGAAGCGCATGCACGTGGCCCGGCGCATCGGCCGGCAGCACGCCGTGCTGCAGCCAGTACAACGCGAGCGGCCACAGCGTGTCGGTGAAGCGGCTGTGGAAAAACGCGAAATGGCCGATCGCATCGACGCCGATGTCGGCCGGCGCGATCCGCAGGTGCGTGACGTCGCTGCCCGTGTAGTAGCCGACCAGCCGCTCGATCGCCTCGACCGTGCCGAACCCGTCGTCGTCGAGGCCGATCGCGAGCATCGGCGCCGACAGTCCCGCGAAGCGGGTGGGCAACGCCGCGCGGCTTGCGACGGGTTCGGCGAGCAGGCCGCGCGTATAACCATCCTCGAAGCGGGCCTGCGAGCGCACCCACGACAACGCGACGCCGCGCGGCGTGTCCTCCATCCAGCCGAGCCGCTTCGCGGGCACGTAGCCGAACACGGCCGCGAGCAGCGGCATCGCAACGTGCCACTTCCACCACATGCGCCGCCGTTCGGCCGGCAGGTAATCGCGCCAGTACGCGTACTGCGCGCCGACCGTCACCGCGTGCCGCACGTGAGCGTTCGATGCCGCGAGCCCGAGCGCGAAGCCGCCGATGCTGTGCGCGACCACGTCGATCGGCTGGCCCGGAAACGCGTCGCGCGCGTACTGCAGCGCGGCGTCGCAATCGAGCCGCCCCCAGTCGAGCCAGTTCGCGCGCAGCTTCGCGAGCTGCGCCGGGCGCGACCCGCCGATGCCGCGATAGTCGTAGACGAGCACGTCGCGCCCCTGTGAAAACAACCAGGCCGCGAAACGAAAGTAGTAGTCGCAACGCACCGATGTCGCGCAATTGATGACCGTCACGGGCCGCGCGGCGCTGCCGCCGCGATGGCGCCACACATGGCCGCGCAATTCATAGCCGTCGGCCGCGCGCAGCGTCACGGGCTCGGGCGGCAGCAATGCGCCTGCCGCACGGCTGCCCTGCGTCGTCCCGCTGCTTTCGTTCGAAATCGCCATCGAGTCTCCTGTCGGTCCGAGTTAGCGCTTCAGCGCTTACTCGGACCCCATGCTTCGCGGTCGGTCCGAGTTAGCGCTTTAGCGCTTACTCGAACCCCATGCCTCGCGGTCAGCCCCGCACTCCCCGCGCCAGCCTCCATTGAACTTGACGCGCCCCGCGTTCTCAACCAATCTTGCTGCTCCGTTCGCATGAGTCACGCGCATGTCAACGCCACTCGTCCGCCTCCCGTCGCTCGACCTCGTCCGCGGTTTCGTCGCCGTCGGCCGCCGCATGAGCATCACGCTCGCCGCGCAGGATCTGTGCGTCACGCAATCGGCGGTCAGCCGCCAGGTGCACGCGCTCGAAGCGCATCTCGGCGTCGCGCTGCTGCAGCGCGGCTACCGGAAGATCGCGTTCACGCCGGAAGGCGAGCGGCTGTTTCGTGTCGCCGATGCGGCCCTGCACAGCCTGCAGGACACCGTCGCGTCGCTCGCCGCCGCACGCGAGCGCCAGCCCGTCACGATCACCGCGAGCATCGGCGTCACCGCGCTGTGGTTGCTGCCGCGGCTCGGGCGGCTGCAGGCGCGCCTGCCGGAGATCGACCTGCGCGTCGCCGCGAACGACAAGGTACTCGATTTGCGCGCCGAAGGCATCGACCTCGGCGTCCGCTATTGCCCGCGCGAGCGCGCGCCGGCCGGCGCGCTGCACCTGTTCGACGAGATCGTCGTGCCGGTCGCCCATCCCGCGCTCGCCGCACGGCCCGTCACGAACGCGCCCGCGATCGCCGACCACGTCCTGCTCGAATTCGACGGGCCGCCGCAGCCGCAACTGCAATGGCGCACGCACCTGCTCGCGGCCGGGCTCGGCGACGCGCGCCCGAAAGGCGTGCTGCGCTTCAACCAGTACGACCAGGTGATCCAGGCCGCGATCGCAGGCCAGGGCGTCGCGCTCGGGCGGCTCGCGCTCGTCGCGCCGATGCTCGCGGACGGGCGGCTCGCGGTGCTCGGGCCGCACACGCAGGCACTGTCGGAGGCTTACGGCTACTGGCTGTTCCAGCACGATCCGGCACCGCGCCGCGAAGTCGCCGAGGTCCGCGACTGGATGCTCGCCGAAGCAGCCGAATGCGATACCGCGATGCGTGCGCACGATACGGCGTCGGCATAGGCCGAAGCCGGAGCCGATTCAGCGAATGCCGCCGGCCGCGGCCGGGCACGCCCGCCCGATCCCCCGCGCCCTTCGTCACATTCCCCACACGCATGCCAACCTGACCGAATGATCGCTTGAGGGTCGACGGGCCCGATCGTCTAATCGGATCGAGCGCGGCCGTTTTGCCGCGCCCCCTTCCGGAGACACGCATGACCCCGATCGAGCACGAAGTCCGCCGCCGCTGGCTGCCCGTACTGGCCGGCGGCCTGATCATGGGCGCCGCGCTCGGCATCCGCCACGTGCAGGGCCTGTTCCTCGCGCCGGTGTCGCTCGATCACGGCTGGTCGCGCGAAGCGTTCGGGTTCGCGCTGGCGCTGCAGAACCTGATCTGGGGCGTCGCGCAGCCGTTCACGGGCATGGTCGCCGATCGTTTCGGGTCGCTGCGCGTGATCGTCGCCGGGATGCTGCTCTATGCGGCCGGGCTCGTCACGATGGCGCACGCGGCGACGACCGGCATGTTCACGGTCGGTGCCGGGCTCGTGATCGGCATCGCGCTGTCGGGCTCGGCGTTCGCATCGATCTATGGCGCGCTGAGCCGCCTGTTTCCCCCCGACCGGCGCGGCTGGGCGCTCGGCGTCGCAGGCGCGATCGGCGGGCTCGGCCAGTTCTGCATGGTGCCCGTCGCGCAGGAACTGATCGGCGGCATCGGCTGGCGGCATGCGTTCATCGCACTGGCGCTCGTCGCGGTGGTGCTCGCGCCGCTCGCCGTGCTGCTGCGCGACCGGCCCGCGCAGGTTGCCGGCGCCGCCGCCGGCCCCGACCAGTCGATCGGCGAAGCCGTGCGCGAGGCGTTCGCGCATCGCGGCTTCTGGCTGCTGAACGCGGGTTTCTTCGCGTGCGGCTTCCAGCTCGCCTTCATCGCGACGCATCTTCCCGCGTACCTGCTGGATCACGGGCTGCCGGCACGCCACGCGAGCGTCGCGCTCGCGCTGATCGCGCTGACCAACGTGGCCGGCACCTATGCGTGCGGCCATCTCGGCGGGCTGCTGCGGCGCAAGTACGTGCTGTCGGTGCTCTACCTCGTGCGTGCGCTCACGATGGCCGTGTTCGTCGCCGCGCCGCTGTCGCCCGCGAGCGTCTACGTGTTCGCGGCCGTCATGGGGTTCACGTGGCTCGGCACCGTGCCGCTGACGAACGGCGTGATCTCGCAGGTGTTCGGCGTGCGCTACATCGCGACGCTGTTCGGCTTCGTGTTCTTCGGGCACCAGCTCGGCAGCTTCTTCGGTGTCTGGCTCGGTGCGCTCGTGTACGACGCGACGCATTCGTACATGCCGCTGTGGATCGGCTCGATCGCGCTCGGCGTACTCGCGGCGCTGCTGCACCTGCCGATCAACGACGCGCGCGTCGCGCGTCCGGCAGCGGGCAACGCGGCGTGGGCATGATCCGCGCGGCACTGGCCGCCGGCACGCTCGCGTTCGTCGCGTGGTGCGGCGCGGCCTACTTCGATTCGGGCGTCGCGTACGCGCTGCTCGAACACGTCGCGTTCTGCAATTGACGCGGCAACCCGGGGCGAGCGGTCAGCGGCGCTTCGGCAATGCGGCCAGTGCATCGAGCGCGCGGGCACGCGCCGCCGCATGCTCGACGAGCGGCTCCGGATAGTCGACGCCGAGCCGCACGCCGGCCGCTTCGAGCTCCAGCGGCGAGGCCTCCCACGGCGCGTGGATCGATGCGGCGTCGAGGCCGGTCAGCTCGGGCACCCAGCGCCGCACGTACGCGCCGTCCGGGTCGAACTTCCGCCCCTGCGCGACCGGATTGAAGATGCGGAAATACGGCGCGGCGTCGGCACCGCAGCCGGCCACCCACTGCCAGCTCGCCGCGTTGTTCGCGGGATCGGCGTCGACCAGCGTGTCCCAGAACCACGCTTCGCCCGCGCGCCAGTCGATCAGCAGATGCTTGATCAGGAACGACGCGACGACCATCCGCACGCGGTTGTGCATCCAGCCGGTCGTCCACAGCTCGCGCAGGCCCGCATCGACGAGCGGATAGCCGGTCAGCCCGCGCTGCCACGCGCGCAGCGCGGCGGGATCGTCGCGCCACGGCATCGCATCGAACTGCGCGCGGAAGTTGTCGGTCGCGAGTGCCGGGAAGTGGTACAGCAGCGTGTAGCTGAATTCGCGCCAGCCGAGTTCGCTCAGGAACTTGTCGGCACCCGCCGCGCATGCCGCGCCGCCGGCCTGCGCGGCGCCCTGCACCGCGTGCCACACCTGTCGCGGCGAGACGTTGCCGAAGCGCAGGAACGGCGACAGCCGGCTCGTCGCGGGGCGGTCGGGAAGGTCGCGCGCATCCGCGTAATCGGCGAGCGACGTCGTCAGAAACGCGTCGAGCTGCGCGTGCGCGCCGCCTTCGTCGGGCACGGGCCATGCGTCGCGCAGGCCGCCGGCCCAATCCGGCGCCGACGGACGCAACGCCAGCGCATCGAGCGCCAGCGCGCGGTCGCTCAGGGCCTTCGGCCAGCGATGAAACCCGATCCGTTCCGGCTCGGGCAGCGGCGCGGCCACCGCGCGATCGCGGCGTGCCGCGCGCCAGTACGCGGTGAACACCTGGTACGGCCCGCCGCTGCCCGTCAGCACCTCCCACGGCTCGTTCAACAGGCTGCCGTTGCTGCTCTCGACCGTGACGCCGCGCGCCTTGAGCGACGCCTTCAGCGCCGCGTCGGCGTCGCGCTGCGGTTGCGCATAACGACGGTTCCAGTACACCGCTTGCGCACCCGTGTCGTGCACGACGCGTTCGATCTCGCGCGGCGCGTCGCCGCGCAACAGCAGCAGGCGGCCGCCATGACGCGCAAGCGCCGCGTCGAGCCCCGCCAGCGACCCGTGCAGCCACCAGCGCGCCGCGCCGCCGGGCGCGCGCCCGGCGGCGGCGCCCGTGTCGTCGACGAATACGCATACGAGCGGCCGGCCCGACGCCACCGCGCGCGTCAGCGCGGGCTGATCGGTCACGCGCAGATCGTCGCGGAACCAGACGATCGCGGGAGCAACGGACGACTTGGCGGACACGGGCACCTCGATGACGAAAGCAGGAAGAGACGCGTATTGTCGCGGCTGTGCCGCGCGGTGTCGATGTTCGGCACGCCGGCGGATCGATGACGGTCACGGCCGTCGCGCTCCCCCTGCCGCCCCCGGTGAAACGCCTTAGTCCATTCCGACGATTCTTCTCCGCATGCGCCGGCCTACGCTCGATGTCGGGTACGCCGCCCGGCACCTGCCGGTCGCTACCGGCACCGCGCGTCCCGCCCCTGCCGCGCACGCCGGCCGATGCCGGCGCGGACCTTTCCGACTGTTGCGGCGCCCGGCCGGGCGCGCGGCCTCACCCGATACTCACTCCCAATTCACCCCCTACTCACCCGATACGCCGCCATGACCAAACCCTCGAATCTCGTCACCTCGATCACCGTCGACATCGACGCACCGGCCTCCGTCGTCTGGGAAGTGCTGACCGACTTCCCGCGCTACGGCGAATGGAACACGTTCTGCGTCGGCTTCGAAACGACCGGCAGGCTCGGCGATTTCGTGCACATGCAGGTGCGCATTCCCGGCACGGAAACCGTGATTCCCGTCGACGAGATCCTCGTCGCGTGCGAACCGGAACGCCTGCTGTCGTGGGAGCAGCGCCCGACCGACGACAACAAGGACGCCGCGCGCCGCGACCAGTACATCGACGCGATCGGCGCGGAACGCTGCCGTTATTTCACGACCGACCAGTTCCTCGGCATCAACGCGGACACGATCATGCAGAACCACGGTGCGTGGGTGAAACAGGGTTTCGACCAGTGCGCGCGCGACGTGAAGCGGCGCGCCGAAGCGCTCCATGCGGCACGCCGGCGCAACGGCGCCTGACCGGGAGCCGCCGATGCCCGATCTGCAAACGCTGTCCGACCATCACGACATCCGCGAACTGATCGTCGCGTATTCGACCGCGATCGACGCGCGCGACTTCGACGCGCTCGACGCGGTGTTCACGCCCGACGCGGCGATCGACTATCGCGCGATGGGCGGCATCGCGGGCCGTTATCCGGACGTGAAGGCGTGGCTGCGCACCGTGCTGCCGCGGTTTCCGCAGTACCAGCACCTGGTCGGCAACCTGTCGATCCGGCTCGACGGCGACACCGCGCGCGGCCGCACGATCTGCTTCAATCCGATGGAAGTCGCGCTGCCGGACGGCGGCACGCAGGTGATGTTTCTCGGGCTGTGGTACGTCGACCGGTTCGCGCGTACCGCGCTCGGCTGGCGCATCGCCGAGCGTGTCGAGGAGCGCTGCTACGGCCACAACGTGCCGGCCGCGCTCGCGGGCGCGACCGGTTGATCGCGCCGCAACCCGCCGGCCACGATCCGCCGCCCGCGACGCGCATACCGTGCGCGGGATGCACGGCGTGCGCGTCGCGGGCCGTTGCGTCAATCGAGCCGGAACGCCGCCTCGAACCGCTCGGCGAACGCGTCGAACTCGGTTTCCGGCAGATGATTGATGCCGCCCGCGCGCTTGCGCCCGCCGCCGGTCGGAAAACCGCGACAGAACTCGTCGGCGCCGAGCGGCCGGCCGTCGGGCACGCGCACGCTGACGACGAGCCCGCCGTCCGCGCGCGGCGACAGCACCGCGAGCGCCGCATGCGGCGCGTTGCGCATCCGCTCGTTCGCGAGCATGCCCGTCGCGCGCCGCGCCCATGGATGATCGGGCATCCGGACCAGCGTCGCGCCGGGCACCTCGCGCAGCGGCGCGAGTGCGCACGCCCGTGCCATGTCGTCGCGGTAGCCGTCGCGCAGCGCGGCAAACACGGCGGTCTCGTGCACGAACTCGAGCGGGTCGACGCACGGCAGCATCGCGTCGGCAAGTGCCGCCGGGTCGAAATGCAGATCGCCGACACACTCGCCGTACGCGTTGTAGTTCAGGTAGAGGCCCAGTTCGGCGAGCGTGTCGCGCTCCGCGTCGTCGATCCCGTGCTCGCGCGCGAGCGCGCCGCCGAGCGCCGGCAACTCGTCGCCGAATGCCGCGACGATCGCCCAGCGCACGTGCCGGCCGCCGAGATAACGGTTCACGATCGCGCTCGTGCAGACGTCGGCCGCCGTGTCGATATGCGCGTCGAAGCGCGGATCGTCGGGCAGCTCGCCCGCGAAGTGATGGTCGAAATAGCGGACCGTCGCGCCGTCGCGCAGCAGCCGCGCGCAGGCATCGCGATTCTGGTCGTGCGACACGTCGAGTACGGTGACGATGTCGCCCGCGCGCGCGTCGATCCGCTCGAGCAGCCTGATGTCGCGCTTCACGCCGGTCACGAGCGTGCCGCGCACGCCCTCCGCGAGCCGCAGTTGCTGAAGCGCGCACAGGCCGTCCGCGTCGCCGTTGAACGCAAGGAAGTGTCGTTCGTCGTGGTTGTCCTGCATGATCCTTTGCTCCGTCGTCAGGGCATGAAATCGCCGCCATTCGCGTCGAGCGTCGCGCCCGTCACCGCGTTCGCGTAGTCCGACGCGAGGAACAGCGCCGCGCGCGCGCAGTCGTCGTCGGTCGGCAGCTTCGCGAGCGCGAGGTTCGACGCGACCGGCGCGATCACCTGCTCTTCCGTCATCCCGTATTCGGCCGCCGCCTGCCGGAAATACGTCCGGGTCGGCACGCCCCACATCCACCCCATGTGGATGCTGTTCGCGCGAATGCCGTGCACGCCGAGTTCGCGCGCCAGGTATTTTGCCGCAACGACGAGCGCTCCCTTCGATACAGCGTAGCCGCCTTCCCCTGCAAACGGCTTGCGGGTCGCCTGCGTGTTGATCATCACGATCGCGCCGCGCTTGTGCCGCTTCATGTGCGGCACGACTTCCTGCGTAAGCGCCATCGTGCCGAACACGTTGGTGTCGAACACCGCGCGCCAGCCGTCGAGGTCGGCGTCCTCCACCGGTTCGGGAAACCTGCCGTGCACGAATGCGCTGTTCACGAGCGCATCGATCCGGCCGAAGCGCTCGACGGCCTGCGTCGCGAGCTGCCGGCATTGCGCGCGATCGGTGATGTCGGTCTTCACCTTCAGCACGTCGCAATCGACGCCGAGTGCACGGATCCGCGTTTCGGCGTCGTCGAGCTTTTCCGTCGTGCGCGCCGCGACGACCACGCCGCACGCGCCCTCGCGCGCGGCCTCGACGGCGAGCTTCACGCCGAGCCCCGGCCCGATCCCGGAAATCACGACGATCTTGTCCTTCAGCAACATGGCTTGTCTCCTGGTTGTCGTTGGTGTTGCGAGCCCGGCCGTCAGCCGGCCGCCCGCAGGTGCCGCGCGCGATACGCGGCGAAGTCGCGCGCGAGCTGCGCATCGGTGAAGCCGAAGCGCGCGATCGAATAGTCGTGCGCGGCACGCTTGTCGCGGCCGTTGCGCGCCATCCAGTCGGCCATCGCCGTGCGCCGCCGCGCATCGAGCGGCATGCCGGCAAACGCGTACACGGCCTCTGCCACGCCGAGCGGATTCGACACCGTGTCCTCGAAACGCACGTCGAGGAAGCGGCCGGCCGGCAGCGCATCGCGCGCGGCCATCGCGGCGCCGATCGCGCGTGCCATTCCGGCGTTCCACTGCGCGCCGACGGCAAGCGGATCGGGATCGTCCGCATACATCTGCCACAGCGTGTGCGCCATGCTGGCCATCGACGGAATCGTCTGCGCCGGGTCGCGGTGCGTGAGCACGACCTGCGCGCGCGGGAACACGCGGCACAGCACGTCGAGCGCATGCAGGTGCTGCGGCGTCTTCAGCAGCCAGCGCGTGGCCGGCGCGACGCCGCGCCGCGCCTTCTGCCATTGCAGGAACTGCAGCATCCGCTTCAGGTACGTATAGACCGGCGTGAGATCCTGCCGCGCGAGCCACGCCGTATAGCGCGGCACGTTGGCGTACGAGTCCATCGCGCACACGAACGAGTGCTCCATCAGCATGAACTCCTCGTCGGCAAGCATCGCATCGAGCGGATGAATCGCGAGGATCTGCGGAATGCAGTCGATCATCGTCGCGACTTCGGCCTGCGCGCGGGCGATGCGCACTGCCGGCTCGGCCAGCGTCTCGCCCGCGAGCGGCGCCGGGTAGCGGGTCTCCCACCACGCGGCGGCATGAAAGCGCGGATCGAGGGCCAGCAGCCGCTGCAGCAGCGTCGTGCCCGTGCGCGGCAGGCCGACGATCACGAGCGGATCGTCGATCTCGATGTCCGCGATTTCCGGATGACGCCGGAAGTAATCCTCGACGACCAGCCGGTTCACGAGTTGCCCGACGAGCTTCTCGCGCATCATCGCCGCGCCGCGTTCGGACAGCCTGGCTTCGTCGATCAGCGACGCGCACATCACGTCGAGCGCCCCGCGATACGGTCCGTCGCCGAACGCGGTGAGCCCGCCCGTGCGCGACACGGCCTCGGCGATCAGTCCGTCGGCGTCGAGCTGCGAGCGGACCAGGTCGATCGGCGCGTTCATGCGGCCTCCTTCAGCGCGGCGAGCTTCACGACCCGCGTGCGCGGATGCACCGGCTGCGCGGCGCCGACCCAGCGCCAGCAGATCGTGCCGGTGCGATGCCCGGCCGTATCGAGCCAGTTCGCGTCGCCCGGCCGCGCGGCCGCGACGACCACCGTCACGCCACCGTCCGCATTCCGGCGTGCGCCGTGCTTGTTCACGCAGATATCGAAGTGCCGGTAATCGAGCGACTCCATCCAGTAGTTGTTGAGCTGCACGTTCCAGAAATCGCAGTCGGGCACCGTGTCGACGTCGATCACGAGCGCCTCGTCGTCGGCCAGTTCCCAGCACGAGTGGTAGTAGTAGATGTTCGGGTCGCCGCCGACCGACTGGCACAGCGCCTGGTCGGCGGGCGGCAGCGCGTTCACGTGCGACCGGTAGCTCGCAGCCCAGTCGGCGAACAGCTTCGCCGTCTGCTCGACGAACTGCGCGGCGCGCGTGAGGCCGCCCTGCAACGCGAGCGGATCGAGCGGCGCCGGGCGGTCGTGCGCGCCGATGCGTTCGATCTTCAGTTGCGCGGGTGTCTCCGTGCGCCGGTCGAGGAAAGTCTGTCGCACCAGCAACGCATTAGTGCCCGGCTCCATGCGTACCCAGTTGCCCGCGCGCGGTGTCTCGCCGAGCACGATCTCGAAGCTGCCGTCCGGTGCGATCTCGAGCTGCTTCGCATCGAGAAAGCCCGTCTGCAGCATCTTGCCGTCGGTCTCGTAGCCGCCCTTCTGCGTGCCGAAGCTCAGGTAGGCCACCGTGCCGCGCCGCCCCGTCACGCGGTATTCGCAACGGCCGTCGAGCCGCGCGTACTGGTACAGGTTGTCGGGATTGTCGGCGCCGATCTTCGCGGTCTCGTGCGACGGCGAGAAAAAGCCGGGCCACGCGCCGTCCGCGAATTCAACGTGCATTTCGAGCGCGATGCGCATCAGCCGGCTCAGGTAACGAAAGCCTTCCGCGCGTGTCAGCGGATCGTCCGGCGCCTCGGCGCGCAGGATCTGCTCGCCGCTGCGTTTCAGGGTGTCGCAGAAATCGGCCCAGGTCTGGCCCGAAAGCAATTGCGTGGCACGTGTGTCGTCCGTCATGTGTCGTCTCCGCCGATGGTCGAGCGCTCACCTTAAGCGCCGGCGTCGCGCACCTCTTCGTCCGGGTGGACTAAGGAAAGATCCGCTCCACCGCCGTGCCGCGGTTTAGTCCACCCGGACGAAGAGCGGCATGCCGCTCGCTCGATACCGTTGGCGTCATGCACGAAACGCCGCACATGTCGCGCGGCGCCGGCATGAAACAAGGAGACGAACGATGTTGACCCACTTGGAGCGACTGGAGGCCGAAAGCATCCACATCATGCGCGAGGTGGTTGCCGAGAGCGAGAACCCGGTGATGCTGTATTCGATCGGCAAGGACAGCTCGGTCATGCTGCATCTCGCGATGAAGGCGTTCTACCCGGCGAAGCCGCCCTTTCCGCTGCTGCACGTCGATACGACGTGGAAATTCCGCGAGATGATCGCGTTTCGCGACGAGACGGCCGCGCGCCTCGGCCTCGACCTGCGCGTGCACGTGAACCCCGACGGCCTCGCGAACGACATCAATCCGTTCACGCACGGCTCGGCCATGCACACCGACGTGTGGAAGACGCAGGGGCTCAAGCAGGCGCTCGATCATTACGGCTTCGATGCCGCGTTCGGCGGCGCGCGCCGCGACGAGGAGAAATCGCGCGCGAAGGAACGCATCGTGTCGCTGCGCTCCGAGCAGCACCGCTGGGACCCGAAGCGCCAGCGCCCCGAACTCTGGTCGCTGTACAACGCGCGCAAGCGCAAGGGCGAAAGCCTGCGCGTGTTCCCGATCTCGAACTGGACCGAGCTCGACATCTGGCAGTACATCCAGCTTCACGACATCCCGATCGTGCCGCTCTACTTCGCGAAGGAACGGCCCGTCGTCGAACGCGACGGCGCGCTGATCATGGTCGACGACGAACGCCTGCCGCTGCGCCAGGGCGAAGTGCCGCAGATGCGCAAGGTGCGCTTTCGCACGCTCGGCTGCTACCCGCTGACGGGCGCGATCGACAGCGATGCGAGCTCGCTCGACGACATCCTTCGGGAAATGCGCGAGACGCGCACGTCGGAACGACAAGGACGCCTGATCGACAGCGATTCGGCCGGCTCGATGGAGAAGAAGAAACAGGAGGGATATTTCTGATGGCATACGTTCTCACCGCGCCCGAGGCACCCGCACACGCGACGCCCAACATGCACGCCGACGATGCGCAGACGAAGGACCTGCTGCGCTTCATCACGTGCGGCAGCGTCGACGACGGCAAGAGCACGCTGATCGGCCGCCTGCTCTACGAATCGAACATGCTGTTCGACGACCAGCTCACGCAGCTCGAAGCCGATTCGAAGAAGGTCGGCACGCAGGGCGGCGAGCTCGATTTCGCGCTGCTCGTCGACGGCCTGTCGGCCGAGCGCGAACAAGGAATCACGATCGACGTCGCGTACCGCTTCTTCGCGACCGCGCGTCGCAAGTTCATCGTCGCCGACACGCCCGGCCACGAGCAGTACACGCGCAACATGATCACCGGCGCGTCGACCGCCGATCTCGCCGTGATCCTGATCGACGCGCGCAAGGGCGTGCTCACGCAGACGCGCCGTCATAGCCATCTCGTCGCACTGATCGGCATCAGGCGCGTGGTGCTCGCGATCAACAAGATGGACCTGGTCGACTACGACCGGGCCGTGTTCGAGCGCATCGACGCCGACTATCGCGCGTTCGCGGCCGAGCTCGGGCTGGCGGAGATCGTCAGCATCCCGATGTCGGCGCTGCGCGGCGACAACGTGATCGCGCCGGGCGCGCGGATGCCGTGGTACGCGGGCCCGACGCTGATGCAGCATCTCGACACGCTGCCGCTCGCCGCGCGCGTGACGCGCGACGAGCCGTTCCGGCTGCCGGTGCAGTGGGTCAACCGCCCGCACCTGAATTTCCGCGGCTACGCGGGCAGCATCGCATCGGGCGAGATCCGCGTCGGCGAGCGCGTGCGCGTGCTGCCGTCCGGCAAGGAGAGCCGCGTCGCGTCGGTAATCACGCAACGCGGCGAAAGCGACATCGCGCACGCCGGCGACGCAGTGACGCTCACGCTCGCCGACGAGATCGACATCAGCCGCGGCGACATGATCGCGCGCGCGGATGCGCCGCCCGAGGTGGCCGACCAGTTCGAGGCGACGCTCGTGTGGATGCACGACGCGCCGCTGCTGCCCGGCCGCCCGTATCTCGTGAAACTCGGCACGCAGACGGTCGGCGCGACCTGCGCGACGCCGAAGTACAAGGTCGACGTGAACACGCGCGAGCATCTCGCGGCGCGCACGCTCGCGCTCAACGAAATCGGCGTGTGCAACCTGAGCTTCGACCGGCCCGTGGCGTTCGATCCGTACGACCGCAACCGCCACACGGGCGGCTTCATCGTGATCGACCGCTTCACCAACGACACGGTCGGTGCCGGGATGCTGCACTTCGCGCTGCGCCGCGCGCACAACGTGCACTGGCAGGCCGTCGACGTCGACCGCGCCGCGCGTGCCGCGCAGAAGGCGCAGACGCCGCGCATCGTGTGGCTGACGGGGCTGTCGGGCGCCGGCAAGTCGACGATCGCGAACCTCGTCGAGAAGCGGCTGCACGCGCTCGGCAAGCACACGTACCTGCTCGACGGCGACAACGTGCGGCACGGGCTCAATCGCGATCTCGGCTTCACCGAGGCCGATCGCGTGGAGAACATCCGGCGCGTCGCCGAAGTCGCGCGGCTGATGCTCGACGCGGGGCTCATCACGCTCGTGTCGTTCATCTCGCCGTTCCGCTCGGAACGCGAGATGGCGCGTGCGCTCGCCGGCCCCGACGAGTTCGTCGAGGTGTTCGTCGACACGCCGCTCGCGGTCGCCGAGGAGCGCGACCCGAAGGGCCTGTACAAGAAGGCGCGGCGCGGCGGGCTGAAGCATTTCACGGGCATCGATTCGCCGTACGAGCCGCCCGCGCGGCCCGAACTGCGCGTCGATACGGTCGCCGAGTCCCCTGACGAAGCGGCCGGGCGCATCGTCGCTTACCTGCTGCGCGAGCGCGCGGCGTAGGCGCCGCAGGCGGGCAACCCTGCGGTTGCCCGCCTGCCCGCCCGGGCGCGCCGCCTCCTCCGTTCGGACGACGCGGGCCGCCGGGCGGCCGGTATGCTGGCTCGGGAACCCTACCCCCGATCCAGGAGAACACGAGCATGCCCATCGCGCTGGCACCCGGCGATCCGGCCGCGCACGACGGCTTCGACGACGCGGCGTGGACGGCGCGCGAACTCAGCGCGTGGCTCGGGCTCGTCTATCAGGGCCCGTCGGAAGCGACCCCGTGGGCCGGCTTCCTCGAAGCGGTCCGCGTGCGGCTCGACGCGCGCTTCACGACACTGGTGCTGCGCAACCCGGGCGGCGCACGGCACGGGCTCATCATCAACGCGTCGGCGCACGGCCCGCTGCTGCCCGGCGAGCCGTCGTACAGCGAGCAGTTCTATGCGCTGTGCCCGTTTCTCGATCAGCCGCCCGGCCAGGTCTTCACGGCCGACCGGCTGTTCGGCGAAACCGCGTGGCGCGCGCACGATTTCTACCGGCAGTATCTACAGCCGCTCGACCTGCGCTACATCCTCGGCGCGAACCTGCGCGGCGAACGCGGCGTCGAATGCGCGTTCTTCGTGAGCCGCGCGCACGGCGGGCGGGACTTCGACGCGGCCGAACGCGCGCAGGTCGCGACGCTGCTGCCGCACCTGCAGCGAGCAGTCGAACTGCACGCGGCGTTCGACGTGCTCGACGCCGAACGCGCGCTGTACGCGGGCACCGTCGACCGGCTCGATGTCGGCACCGCGATCGTCGATGAGGACGGCCGCGTGATCAAGCGCAACCGCATCGCCGAGCGGCTGATCGAGCAGCAGGACGGGCTGTGCGTGCGCCACGAGCGGCTCCACGCCTCGTGCCCGCTCGACGAGCGCCGGCTGCAGAAGGCGTTGCAGGCCGCGCTCGAGCATTTCCGCGCGGGCGCGCTCGCCCGCATCGAAGCCACCACGCTGTCGCGCCCCGGCGGCGCGATGCCGTTGAGCGTGCTGCTGCGCCCGCTCGCGCCCTACCGCGGCGCCGAGGACCGCCGGCACCGGCCGGCCGTCGCGGTGTTCGTGCGCGATCCCGTGTCGTCGCCGCAGACGTCGCGCGACATGCTGCACCGGCTGTTCCGGCTCACGCCGATGGAAACCGAAATCGCGCTGCTGCTCGTCGACGGGTTGACGCTCGACGAGGCCGCCGCCGCGACCGGCATCACGAAGAACACCGCGCGTGCGCACCTGCGCGGCATCTTCGCGAAAACGGGCGCAACGCGGCAAGCTGTGCTCGTGAAGACGCTGCTCAACAGCGTCGTGTCGATGGCGTAGCGGCCGCGAGAGTAACCGCCGAACGGGTTGCCGGGGAGTGCACCACGCGCGCGGGTCGCCACCGGGTACCCCGGCCACTGGTACGCACTCGTTTCATGTCATATGTCATCAGACATTGAAAACTACCCGACGGATCTCGTGAAATTCCCTAATGTCTGAGAAATTCCCGGGTAAACCCGCGACGTCTTCACCGGCACTCAGGCGTACCATGTCATACGACGACATACTACACAGCCCCGCCCGACCGGAGACACGCTTGAACCCGCCCTCGCCCGCCCTGCCCGGACGCGACCCGCTCGCGTCCGCCGTCTCGAAAGTGAAGTGGCATGTACTGCCGCTCGTGCTGATCATGTTCATCGCGAACTACATCGACCGCGTGAACGTCGGCTTCGTCGACCGCCACCTCGAAGCGTCGATCGGAATCGGCGCGGCCGCGTACGGCCTCGGTGCCGGGTTGTTCTTCGTCGGCTACGCGCTGTTCGAAGTGCCGTCGAACCTGCTGATGCAACGCTACGGCGCCCGCGTGTGGCTCGCGCGAATCATGGCGACGTGGGGCATCGTCGCGGCCGCGATGGCGTTCGTGTGGAACGACACGTCGTTCTATGCCCTGCGCTTCCTGCTCGGCGCGGCCGAGGCCGGTTTCTTTCCCGGCGTCGTGCTGTACCTGTCGCAATGGCTGCCGCCGCAGGAGCGCGGCAAGGCGATGGCGATCTTCCTCGGCGGCTCCGCGTTCGCGTCGGTGCTGTCCGGGCCGGTCACCGGTGCGCTGCTGTCGATCCGCGGCTTCGGCCTCGAAGGCTGGCAGTGGATGTTCCTGATCGAAGGGCTGTTCTCCGTCGCGCTGTGCGGCGCGAGCTGGCTGCTGCTGAAATCGCACATCCGCGACGCGACGTGGCTCACGGCCGAGGAACGCACGGCGCTGCAGAACGCGCTCGACGAAGAACGCGCGACGCGCGACGTGCGCTCGAACGTGCCGGTGCGCGCCACCGCGCTGCTGCGCGATCCGCAGATCGTGCTGTTCTGCTTCCTGTATTTCTCGATCCAGCTGACGATCTACGCGGCGACGTTCTGGCTGCCGACGATCATCCGCAAGATGGGCGGCCTCACCGATTTCCAGGTCGGCCTGTACAACACGATTCCGTGGATGATCGCGATCGGCGCGATGTACGGCTTCGCGGTGCTGTCGTCGAAATGGAAGCACCCGCAGCGCTGGCTCGCGTTCGCGCTCGTGCTCGCCGCGTGCGGGCTGTTCGCGTCGACGTCGCACGATCCGGCCTGGTCGTTCGCGTCGATCTGCTTCGCCGCACTCGGCTTCAAGGCCGCGGCGTCACTGTTCTGGCCGATCCCGCAGGGTTATCTCGACACGCGCGTGGCCGCGGCCGTGATCGCGCTGATCAACTCGGTCGGCAACCTCGGCGGCTTCGTCGCGCCGACGGCCTTCGGTTATCTGAAGCAACATACGGGTTCGATCACGGGCGGGCTGTATGCGCTCGCGATCGCGTCGCTCGTTGCCGCCGTGGCCGCGCTGTTCGCGCGCACGCACCGGCGCAGCGATCCGCCGCGCGGCCTGCCGGCCGACACCGCCCTGACGAACGCATCGATGCTCCGCCATGCCGAACACTGACCGCCTGACCGTCGTCGTCTCGAACGCCGCCGACGCCGACCTCGCCACGTTCTCCCTCGCGGCCGACGGCGCGCTCGCGCCGCTCGCCCGCTATCCCGCGGCCGACGTCGCGATGCCGATCGCCGTGCAGGCCGACCGCGCGCGGCTCTATGTCGCGACGCGCGGCGAACAGCCGACGATCGTCGCGTTCCGCGTCGTGCCGGCCACCGGCGCGCTCGTGCGCATCGGCGCGACCGCGATCGACGCGAGCCATGCGTACCTATCGCTCGACCGCGGCGGCCGCTGGCTGCTCGGTGCATCGTACGGCGGAAATTCGCTGAGCCTCTACGACGCCGCGTGCGTGCGCGACGGCGACGGCACGCCGCTGCAGGTCGTGGGCGGCATCGCGAACGCGCACTCGGTGATCGTGTCGCCGGACAACCGTTTCGCCTATGTCAGCTCGCTCGGATCGGATCGCGTGTTCAGCTTCGCGCTGGTCGAGGACGCGGCCGGCCTGCGCGCGCTCGAACACGGCGAAACGCGCGTGCCGGCCGGGTTCGGCCCGCGCCACCTGCAGTTCGCGCGCGACGGCCGCACGCTGGTCGTCGTCAGCGAATTCCAGGCCACGCTCGCCACGTTCGCGTGCGACCCCGACACCGGCCGGCTCGGCGAGGTGCACGTGAGTGCGCGCCATCCGGCCGTCGCCGAACTCGCGCCGGGCCATGCGCGGCCGCCCGCGCCCGCCGAGCCCTCCGTCTGGGCCGCCGACCTGCACCTGAGCCCCGACGGGCGTTTCGCCTACGTCAGCGAACGCACGTCGAGCCACCTGCTCTGCTATCGCCGCACCGCTGACGGCACGTTCGAGCCCGCGCACGCAACGGCCACCGAGACGCAGCCGCGTGGGTTCGCGATCGACCCGTCGGGGCGCTGGCTCGTCGCGTGCGGCGAACAGTCGGAATACGTGTCGGTATATGCGATCTCGCAGGACGACGGCGCGCTGTCGCCGCACGCACGCGTGCCGGGCGGGCGCGGCGCGAACTGGGTCGAGATCGTCTGAAGAAGGGATACGTGGAGCATGAAGCGGCAGTCCCGCCAAGCGGGCCGGCGCATGCCCGCGTTCAGCGCCGCTCGCTCGGCGCGACACCCGTCCAGCGCTTGAACGCACGCGTGAAGTTCGCGCGATCCGTATAACCGACGCGCGCGGCGATCTCGTCCACCGGCAGCCGCGTTCCCTCGAGCAGCCGCAGCGCGTCGCGCAACCGGATCTCGTCGAGCAGCGTCGAATAGGTCGCACCGTATTCGGCGAGCTTGCGCTTGAGCGTACGCGCCGATACATGCAGCTCGCGCGCGACGTCGTCGACCGACGGATAGCCGCCCTCGCCGCAGATCAGCAGGTTGCGCACGCGCTCGACGATGCTTTCCGCATAACCGAGCCGCGCGAGTTCGGCCTCGCACTGCTGCACGATCATCTGTGCGGTGTGCGCGTTCGCGGTGCCGATCGGTTCGTCGAGCAGCGCGGCATCGCAACGGATGCGGTTCGCGCTCGCGTCGAAATGGCAGCGCGGCAGCCGCGCGCGATAACGCTCGAACCACGGCGGCTCGGGCCATTCGAAATGGAGTTCGGCGCGCGACTGCAACGTGCGTCCGGGCATCGGATACAGCAGCGAATTGAACAGGATCGCCGTCTCGACCAGGAAGTTCTCGACCGCGAACTGCCGCAGCCGGCCGAGCGGAAACGCTTCGAGCACGTCGATGTCGACGGTCCCGTCGAGCCGCGCGAGCCGCACCGAGAAGAACGGCACGCGCGTCGGCAGGTAGCGGATGCCGAGCGAGATCGCCTCGCCGAGCGTCGCGCAGCTCATCAGCCCGAAGCCGATCAGTCCCGCTTTCGTCAGGCTGCTGCGCAGGCCGATCTCGATCGCGATCGACGGATCGCCCGTCGCGTCGAGCAGGTTGAACACGATCGCCGCCTGTTGCAGCGGCGTGATGCGCGCATCGGGCTGCGCGAGCCGGTCGCGCTCGACACCCGAGCCCGCGAGAATGCGTCCGCCGTCGATACCGCGCTCCTCGGCCAGCATCAGCATGAACAGCGCATACGCGGACGACACCGTCGCCTTGTTCAACTGGCGCGCGGCATCCGGGACGGACAGGGCCATGCGGAGGACTCCGGAGCGGTTTCGGCGGATTGTAGCGCCGCTGGCCCGCAATGACACCGGGGCGAGACTCTAGCCGCGCCGGCCGGCCAACGTGGCCCGAAATGACACCGCCATTGGCACCCGCGGCCCTCGCGGGCGGCCCGGTGCGCGCCTATGCTTGTCACATCGGCATAACGCCCCACTCTTTCCGCAGGAATCCGGTCGATGAGCCAACCCGCACGAACCGCCTTTCGCCACGACGCGGACAAGGTCGCGTACGTCCGCCGCGAGGTCAACGCCGCGAGCGACGCGATCCGCGCGCGCTTTCCAATGCTCGACAACCAGAACCTCGTCGGCGCGACCGTGATGGCCGTGTCGGTGAGCGCGATGCTGGCGATCGCCTGGCTGTATGCGCGCGGGGCGATCGCGTGGTACGTCGCGCTGCCGCTCGCCGCGTTCGTCACGTCGCTGATCCACGAGCTCGAGCACGACCTGATCCACCTGATGTACTTCAAGAAGACGCCGTGGGCCTATCACCTGATGATGGCGCTGTGCTGGCTCACGCGGCCCGGCACGATCAACCCGTGGACGCGGCGGCGCATGCACCTGCATCACCACAAGGTGTCGGGCGGCGAATCGGATCTCGAGGAATTCGGCATCACCAACGGCGAGCGCTGGAGCGTGAAGCGCCTGCTGATGATCGCCGACGGCATGCTCGCCGTCGTGCTGCGGCCGGCCGCGATGCGCCGCAAGGTCAAGCAGTACGTGGCCGCTCAGCCGGTGCAGGACCCGTCCGAACGCTTGCAGTTGCGCGTCGAGCAGGTGTCGTCGTACATGCCGGTCGGTCACGTGTATTACGTGCTGTGGCATGCGTTCATCGTCTATCACGCCGGCCTGTTCGCGCTGCATGCGTTCGGCTACGCGGTGACGGTGCCGGCCATCGTCGCGCGCGTGATGAGCGCCGTCGATTTCCTGGCCGTGGTGTGGCTCGGGCCGAACTTCGTGCGCAGCTTCTGCATCAACTTCGTCAGCTCGAACATGCATTACTTCGGCGATATCGATTCACGCAACGTGATCCAGCAAACGCAGGTGCTCAACCCGTGGTGGATGCTGCCGTTCCAGCTGTTCTGCTTCAACTTCGGCAGCACGCATGCGATCCATCACTTCGTGGTGCGCGACCCGTTCTACATTCGCCAGCTGACCGCGCGCACCGCGCATGCGGCGCTGCGTGAAGTCGGCGTGCGCTTCAACGACGTCGGCACCTTCGCGCGTGCAAATCGCTGGGGCCCGTATCGACCGTCGCGCCGCGCTCGCCACGCGCAAGCCGACGCGTGATGTAAGACCGGCGCCGCGCCGGCTCAGCCGCCGATCGGCGGCATCGGCCCTTGCCCGCGGATCCACGACCAGTTCGCGAGCTCGGCCATTTCCTTGTCGCCGCGGCTGTCGCCGTACGCGAACAGCTGTTTCGGCGGCCGGTTGCCCCACCACCCGCGCAGCCGCACGACCTTCTGCGGCCCCCAGCAGTTTTCGCCGTCGAGCCGGCCGGCAAACGTGCCGCGCTCGAACGCGAGCCGCGTCGCGAGCACCGCATCGAAGCCGGCCGTCTTCGCCCACTTCTCCAGGTACAGCGACGGCGACGCGCTCACCAGCACGACTTCATGCCCGCGTGCCCGGTGCTCGCGAATGCGTTCGAGCATTTCCGGACGCACGAGGCCCGGCAGGTAGGTGTCGACGAACGTGCGTGCCTGCGCATCGAGCGCGTCCTCGCGCACGGATCCGAACGCGAACGACGCGAACTTCGCTTTCGCATCGCCACGCGACAGCAGCCCGGCCTTCATTGCGACGATCCACGGCAGTGCACGCAGCCCGGCCCATGCGAAGCGCGGCGTGCCGACCGCATAGCGGACGAAATGGCGAAAGCTGTCGGTCGTCGTGATGGTGCCGTCGAAATCGAATGCGGCAACGATGCGGTCGGTCATGGAGAATCGGCGGGAAAGCAATGAGATGCCCGGGAAGATAGCAGACTCGCGCCGGTGCACGTGAAATGGCGTGACGTGGCCCGCGCAGCGAATGCGCGCGCCACGGCGCGCGCATTCGTGCGCCTCGTGCCCTATGCGCCGTTCGCTCAGCGCTGCGGCCGCGCCGCCAGCGCCGCCGGCAGCACGACGTTCATCAGGTGATCGGCGCGCGACAGCAGATCGGTCACGCGCTCGTCGAGCCCGCGCAATTGCGCGGGTTGCATGCGGATCTGCTGCACCGCCTGCCCGACGATGTTGCGGCGGTCGAACAACGTGCGCTCGACGCCCGCATCGTCCGGTGCGCGCACGACGTCCGACACCGCGCTCAGCGCGGCGAGCACGACCACGAGATTTTCTTCCGCATGGCGAACCTTCGCGGCGAGTTCCTCGGTGCGGCGCGGAAAGAAGCCGAGCGACTGCTTGAGCGCACCGAGCGCCGCTCGATAATCGACATGCCCGGCGGACCCGCCGAACCAGCGTTCGAACATGCCGGCCTTGCGCGTCGCCTGCGCGAGCATGCCGGCCATCATGTCGGCCGCGCCGAGTTCGTTGAATTCGCGCGTGGTGGCCGCGACGGCTTCGACGAGGTTGCCCGCCGTCTCCAGCGCGCCGTCGCCGATCGTCGCGACCGTCGTGAGCTTCAGCGGTACCAGTTGCCGGATGTGCCGCTCGATGCGCGGCGCGTAGTCGGGGTAGAGATTCGGGAAGCTGGCCTGCGCGGCGCGGAAGCATGCTTCGAGCTGCGGATGGTTCGACTCGCCGAACACCGCGCGGCCGACCGCCTCGGCCGGCGCGGTGCGCACGGGCCTGTCGGGCGCCGGCCCGAAGTCGAGCGCCTGCGGTGCCGGCCGCTCGGGCGCGCGCGTGCCCGGCGTCGTCGCGGCCGCGGGCGGCGCGTCGAACGCAAGACGCCCGGGCGTGCGCTCGGGCGTCGTATCGAACTCGAGCCGTTTCGGCTCGTCGGACGGATTCGTCATCGCTGCTTCCTGCCCGGCGCGGCGGTGTCCCGCCGGCCGGACTGCCGCCAGTCAGACCGCGCCGCCGTACGCGCGCACGAAGTCGCCCAGGCCGCGGTTGTAGCCGGCGCCGACCGCCTTGAACATGAAGTGGCCGTCGCGGCGATAGAAGCTGCCCACCTGCACCGACGTCTCCATCGAGAAGTCTTCCTCGAGCGCGTACTTCGCGATCACCGCGCCCGACACCTCGTCGGCGATCTGGATGTAGCTGTTGCGCACCTGGCCGAAATTCTGGCGGCGCGCTTCGGCCTGGTCGATCGTCACGACCACCGAGATTTCCTCGATGTCCGCGGCGAGCTTCGTCACGTCGATGAAGATCACCTCGTCGTCGCCGCCGCCGCTGCCCGTGCGGTTGTCGCCGCTATGCACGACACCCAGGCACTTCGACGCGGGCATCCCGCGCTTCGGGAAATCGTCGCCCGGCTGGATGAAGGTTTCCTTGCGCTCCATCGTGCGCACTTCGCTGTTGTAGAACACGAAATGCTGATCCGAGATCAGCTTCGGATTGCTCTGCGCGTCGTACTTGCACAGGAACACCGACACATCGAGATCGAAATCCGTGCCCGTGTCCGTCGCGTTCGCGTCCCAACCGAGACCGATGCGGAACTTCTGCGTGCCGGGCGCTTCCTTCGACAGGTTGACGCGACCGCCTTTCGACAAATTGATCATCTGAACCTCTTCTGCTGGAACCGCCGTTGCGCCGGCGGCAATGCCGGGCCGCCCTGCGCGGCCCCCTCGTTGATGGTTTTCGTGCGGCGCGCGCTTATTCGCCGGCCACCGCGGTGCGATCTTCCTTGCGCTGCACGACGATCGACGACCACACGGCCGCGGCGATCATCGCCGCGCCGACCAGGCCCGTGATGACCTCGGGCACCTCGAACTTCACGCCGAGGAACATGATCGTTGCAAGCGCACCGATCGCCCAGAACGCACCGTGCTCGAGATAGCGGTACTGCGCGAGCGTGCCCTTCTTCAGCAGCACGAGTGTCATCTCCCGGATATAGGCCGCGCCGACGCCGAGGCCGAGCGCAATCAGGAAGATGTTGTTCGACAGCGCGAATGCGCCGATCACGCCGTCGAAGCTGAACGACGAATCGAGCACCTCGAGATACATGAAACCCGCGACGCCTTCGCGCACCACGCGCGTGCCCGTTTCCTCGCCGCCGATCAGGTCGCCGATGCCGTGCGCGATCACGAAGCTGATCACGCCGAACGCGCCCGCCAGCAGGAAGGCGACCTGTTCCGCCGACGGCACGTAGAACGACGCGACGATCACGATCGCGAGCGTCAGCGCCACTTCCAGCGCGGTGATGCGGCCGAGATGGCGCATCGGGCTTTCGAGGAAGCCGATCCAGTGCTCGTCCTTCTCGGTGTCGAGCATGAACTTGAAGAACACCATCAGCAGGAACGCGCCGCCGAACGCCGACACCTGGTGATGCGCGGAAGTCAGGATCGCCGCGTACTTCTCCGGCGACTCGATCGCGAGCGTCAGCGCATCCCACATGCCGATGTGGCCGATCACCGCGACGATCAGCAGCGGGAACACGAGCCGCATGCCGAACACGGCGACCGGCAGGCCGAACACCATGAAGCGGTTGCGCCACTTCTCCGACCAGTTCTTGAGCACGGAGGCGTTGACGACCGCGTTGTCGAGCGACAACGAGATTTCGAGCACGCACAGGACCGCGACGATCAGCATGTCTTTCACGCCGCCGAGGAAATACGCGGCGACCAGTGCGAGCGCCGTGAGCGACAGCGGGATCTTGAAGTCTTTCAACATGATGTGGGGTTTCGAGTTTCGGGAAAAAATGACGTGCGGGCCGCGCTTACTTCGCGCGCACCCAGTCGCAGAATTCCTGCGTGATCAACTGTTCGTAGATCTGTTCGTCGCTGATGTCGAGCGATTCGAGATGCAGAAAGCCGACGTTCGGCATCTCTTCCGCGATTTCCGCGAGGAAGCCGAATTCGCTCGGGTCGCCGACGCCGACGAGCGACCAGTACAGCGGGTAGTGCTGCGACTCGGCCAGCAGCTGGCGCACGCGCTTGCGATCGTTCTTCGGGTTCTGCCCGTCGGTGACGAACAGTACCCATGCGGGCAAATGGCCGTTCACCGGCGCGGAGGCCGCCGGTGCCGGCGTCTCGTCCGCGCCGCCGAACAGCCGGCTCAGGAAGCCGCGCTTCTCTTCGCGTTTCGGCGACGGCTGCGGCGCGCGGAAGAAGAAGTCGACGATGTCGTTCATCACCGGCGCGTACTGCGTGCCGCCCCATTTGTCGATCCGCGCTTCGAGCACGTGGTCGGAAATGTACGAACCATAGTTGTCCGGCGTTGCGGTCGGCAGCCGGTTGTAGCCTTCGGTGAAAGTCCACGTGTCGACTTCGCCGTTGTCGTCGAACTTCAGTGCGATGCCGAGGATCCGGTCGTGCGTCTCCTGGATCACGCCCGACTGGTAGAGCGGCTTCGCGGAGCCGGAGATGTCGAGCGCCGCGCCGACGCGCACGACGGGCGGCTTCAGGATCTGGCGTTTTTCGAGGACGATCGCGACCTTCGCCGCGCGTTTCTCAAGCGTAATCATGCGGTGTTCTCTCAGTTCTCTCAGTTGTGCTTCGGAGCGAATCGGGTGATCAGGTCCTGTTCGAGCTGGCGCAGGCGCGGCGCGTCCTGCTCGCGCTGGCGCTTGCCGTCGGCGATGATCTGCGTAATGTCGTCGAATGCGCCGAACAGCTGCTGCTGCGCGTATTCGAACGTGTCGGTCGAGATCACCGGGCGCTGGCCGAGCTTCGCGACTTCCTGCGCGTTCTGGCGGTTCAGGTCGGCCTGCGCGCGGATCGCCTCGTCGGCCGCGTCGTAGGTCGCGTTCGCGAGCGCCGCCGCGCGCTTCGTGCTGAGCTGCTCGAGGTAGAGCGCGAACGCATTGGTCCACGCGGGGATCAGCACGGTCTTGATCGTCATGAACTTCGACGTCAGCGTGCGTTTCTGGTCCTGCTCCATGCGGATCTGCGGCGCGAGCTGCTTCGACATCAGCATCGCGCGGTCGAGGTCGTCGAGCTTGCTTTCGAGCGCGTCGACCTTGCGCTGCACGTCGAGCAGGCGTTGTGCGGCGAACGCGTCGTCCGCCGGCTGCTGGCCGGCCGCGAGATGCGCACGCAGCGTCGCGAGCGCCGTTTCGCCGAGCGCCTTCGACTGCGCGAGCTCCTGGTGCAGCGCGTAGTTGTCGTTGTACATCCGCTCGAGCTCGTCGATGCCGGCCTTCTGGCGCCGCGCATGGCTCTCGAGCTCGACGACGAGCGTGTCCATCCGCTTGCTCACCGATTCGTATTGCGACAGCAGCTTCTCCTTGGTCGAGCGAAACAGCCGCGTGACCTGCGTGAGCAGCCCGCCCTTGTCGGCACCGCGCGGATCGAGCCCCTTCGCGGTCGCGATCAGTTCGTTGAGCTTGTCACCGAACTGGTCGGCATCCGACGCGCGGACGCTCGCGAGAATCTGCTGGGAAAAAGCGGCGATTCGCGTGCCCTGCGTCGCGCCGAGCTGGTCGATCTCGTCGACGGTGATCAGGCGGACATTCTCCGTCGGGCGCGCGGCCGGCACGGTGACGGCGGCGGCAGGCACGGCGACGGGTGACGAAGACGGGGTGGAAGGACGATCGCTGACCGCATCGGAGTTCTTGTCATCGAATAGCGGCTTCATGTGGCTACCACGTTTCCTTTTCTGCTTTCTGCTGCGTGTTGTCGTGCGCGCGTGGCGCGCATCCGCGATAACCGCCGTGCTCTCTCACGGGCGGCAGACGGACAATAAATGGCCCGAGCGCCTTGCGTCAAGGGAAGGAATTCTTTCAATTTCCATTCATTTTGTAAGGTGATGAACGGACGTCATGCCCGGGTGCCCCGCTCCTGCCGCGATGCGGGCTGGCCACGCGAGATTCGGACACGCCGAAACTTACATGTCGGATCAATGCGAAAGAGAAATGAAACCGCCTGTTTGAACGGGTTTCAGACGGCGCACTCACGGGGCCAAGGCCCTCGCGGACACCGATCGCGCATTAGCGATCCCGCACGCGATTCATCCCGAGCCTGGGCAGGATGAACGGCACCGATCGGTCACGAATCGTAAAATCCCATCGTCCGTCGATGTCCACGAACGTCGCGCTGAAATGCCGGTCGTCGGCCCACGCGAGGTCGTCCAGATGGCAGGATGCATACATCGCGCCGACCGTACGCCGCGCGATTTCCGTCAATGGATCCTTCGACACGAGCATGAACGTGACGGCCTCCTCGAACAGGCAGTCGTAGTCGGTGACGAGCAGATAAGCGGCCGGCGTCTCGAACTGGCGAAGCAGCACGTAACCGGAAACCGTGAGGCCCGAGCGCTCGCCGTTCACGAGCACGGCGGCACGCGGCGGCCACGTTTCGTACGGACCGTCGTGCGTTTCGAGCGCGAAGCGTTCGATCGGCTTCATCGCCGGACCGGTTGGCCGAGATCGTGCGCCGGAAGCATCGTCGCGTCAGTTCGCGGCCTTGCGGTACAACGCGACATATCCCGCGAGAATCAGCAGCAGCGACCCGCTGACGCGGTTCAGCCACTTCTCGCCGGCCGCTTTCCACACGCGCACCGAGTGCACGCCGAGCAGCGCGTAGCCGGTCATCCCGGCGACGTCGATCGCGACGATCGTGGCTGCGAGGATCGCGTACTGCGGCGCGATCGCGTGCGACCGGTCGACGAACTGCGGCAGCAGCGCGGACATGAACAGGTAATACTTCGGGTTGCTCATGGCGACGAAAAAGCTCTTCAGGAACGCGGTCCGGCGATCGGGCATCGCCTGATCGACTGCCTGCGCGGCAGCACGACCGCCGGACGAGAGCATCCGCACACCGACATAGGCGAGCCACGCGGCACCGGCCAGCTTCAGCGTGACGAACGCCGTTTCCGATGCTTCGAGCAGCATCCCGAGACCGAACCCGACCAGCGCGACCATCACGACATCGGCGGTAACGGCGCCGAGCATGCCGACCAGTGCGTGACGCAATCCGTACCGTGAGCCGTTGCTCATCGCGAGCAACACCGTCGGGCCGGGTGTCGCGACGCCGACGGAGAGGATCAGGGCAAAGGCGAGCAAGGCGGACAGCGACATGGCGTGGCGTTCCTTCTGAAGGGAGCTTGCGAACGGGATGGCGTCGTCGTCTTCGGCCGCGCGGGCCGCTGCCGGCGTGCGCGAACAATGGCGACGCATTCGAACGGCTCATGATCGCATGTTCGCCCCGAGGTCCGCTCGGCGGTCGCGTGGCGTCGATCCCGGCGTGGGACCGCCACGATCTCGGTGCGAGTTGTGCGACGGCGCTGTTCGGCAGGAAGACGGCGTTGCGAGCAATCGTACGCAATGTCACGAACAAGTCGTACTGACCGCCGACGACCGGTGGGCACCTGATACAAGGCGAGCCGCGGTCGGTATGGCTGTCGATGACGACGGATTTCTGACGATCGCCGAAGGGAGTGGCGGGCTGCCGCCAGAGTTTGCTATACTCTCGGTCTTCCGGAGAGATGGATGAGTGGTTTAAGTCGCACGCCTGGAAAGCGTGTATAGGTTAATCGCCTATCGGGGGTTCGAATCCCCCTCTCTCCGCCAGAAATACCGAAAAAGCCCCGCAGAATCAATGATCTGTGGGGCTTTTTATTTTTCACTCCATCATACAACCCATCATCAAGCAGAAATTCGCGGGCGTCGCAGAATTTCGCTGCGTCTCCCTGTCGTCACGAATTGCCGGTGACATCGACACCCCGCGAAGGCGTACCGTTCCCGGCACGCCCACGCGATAAAGTACGATTCACCGACAGGTGAAGCCCCGCGCGAAATCCTCAGCCCGCCGAAGCAAGGCACCAATGACCAAGGACATGTTGTTGCCCTTGCCAGCGGCGGCCGCTCGAAAAAGGTCATTGGAACATCACCTTGCGCTGGCCTCATTGCAGAGCAGCAACGGAACCACCGATGCCGTCAGCAAGGTATTCCAAACGATCTATCTCGCGTACTTCGTGCATGAGGCGACGGTCGGTCGTCGGGACCTAGATCAGTTCCGTACTGCCGAAGCTGATGTGGTTGACTGCGCAGTGGCCGGGAAGAGAACAGGCATTTTCGAGATTTCGGCAGAAGGCCGTACCGCTGTCGAGCACCTCCTGTTGATGCACGACGAGCAGTTGACGAGCGTCCCGGCCCACGTGATCGCAACGGCCCATGTCCGCCTGGCTCAATTTGTGGCGAACGAGAAACTGTCGCCGATTGCAGATGCGTGAATTTGGGCTGCGCCGTACTAGCCGCCGATGTGGTTCTCAATCGACTCACTCATCCTCAAGCAAGAGGGCTATGGCGAACAGAATGCCAGCAACAACCGCCCCCTGTGCAGCCCAAAGATTCTCTTGCGACGAAAGGGTTTGAAGCGACTTGATCGCCTTATCTGCGGTTGACGGCAAGGACGAAGCCGCGATCCCCGCCTGCGCAGATACGTGCCACATGACAGCGGAATATGCCGTCGCCGCCGCACCAATAGTCGCGGCAGTTCGCCGCATCGATTTTTTGAACATGATGATGGCCTATAGGCTCTGGACATCAAGTGGCCGAATCAGATTCAGGGCCTACACCCGGCGACGGAATATATACGCGGCTAACCGCAACGGCCTTGGCTGTCACCACTCCGAGCGTCTGCTCGACCCACTTTGGGTCCGCAAGAAGAGGTGCAATCTGTTGATCTGTCAGTAGCCTTCTGTAGTTCACGAGATTTGCCAGCGTTGAAATCTCCTTGCGCAGAACAGGTAGATGCTCGGAAACAATCCCGCAGGGGTCATTGGCGTACGACTCCAGAGCAGCCTCAACGATGTCGATCGGGATTTCTCTGCAAGCTAGAATCTCAGCGGCAACGTCGGCCAGAGGGTCCGGCGGAAACAACCGCTCGCCACCTTCGAACATTTCCAAGAAGTGTTGACCAACATGCCGATCATGCTGGAACGGCAATAGCTCGACACCCGGCCATCCCTCGAACGAGTGACAAAAAGGAAGTGCGGTAACCCATGCACACTGCTCACTCGGTCGAGGAAGCGGCTGCGGCCCAAGCGCTATGTAGTTGTCGAAGGGGGACGTCAATTTTCGAAGATGAACCCGATACATCACTCCCACACCTTCATCGACCGGCTTCCATCCATCCTTTGTTTCATGGCAAGTCGCAAAGAAAGCGCTGACGTTAAAATCGTCCGAGAGGTCGAGGTATCCGGTCGGAATACCGTAGTGCTGAGCGAGCGCGATGGGGTCGAAATCGAGGCGCTGACCTGCAGCATGGTGTGAAATGGGGTGATGCGTCAGTTCACGGGAAAACCACCACGCCTGAGCTACCCGAAGAATGATCTTCGCCTGATCGGCTATAGAGCCTTCGTGTATTTTTCCAATGTCGGTGGACTGCAAGCCCCGACCGATCGACGGAAGCATGGGCGTGTGGTGCGCGTTCTGCCCTCGATAGAGTTTCGAGACAGCAAATGGTATTGCGCCGCCAAGGCCCTCTTCTTCGTACCAGTACCAGCTGGCATCACGGCGTGATCGATGACCCTCAACACGCTTTGACATTTCGATAAGCGCGGAGGCTGGGGCTATTTGCATAGTATCGCTTCCTCAAAACCCATAACGCACGATGTTCAAGCGGGTCAACGCCCGGAACGCGAGAACAACTGCGTAAGCTTAGCTTTGTCCTCGTAGGTTGAACAGATCATGATCGACCGCCTGCGACCATACTCAGCCCCTAACGGCGCACCCTGTGGTCCAAGAAATGCGGCAAAGCAGCGGGGTGTCCACGCACTGACCGATGGGTAATTGCTTTTGATAAAGTTTCTTATGGGTTTTCGCGTCCTACACGGTACATCGATCAGCCACTCCCTACAGGTGCCCAAATGCCGTCGTCCCCGTCGCTTGCTACCGCCTTACAGCAGTATCAGAAAACCTACGACAAGGCGATTCAGCTTCACACGTTATTTGATGATGCTGACGCACCAGAATTGCTGCGCATACACGAAGCGCTTGCCGAAGAAGCAAAGAATTTTCTCAACGTCTCTGGGCTGGATTGGGGTTCCTGCGGAAATCTCGGTCGCCACTTGAGTTTCCTGCTTCGCTACCTCAGGGTCGGCGACAAGGCCAGTTGCGCACAGGATGCGCAAGACATCGTTTTCTATGACCTGCCAACAGCGCTGCGCAATCTTGCAGCCCGATCGACAGACGACACACACGTTGATCCTCGATTGCGCGACGCTGTTGCGCCGTTGATGGCTGGCGGACACTACGACTCCGCTGTCCGCAAGGTTTTTGTTGTGATGACGGACCGGCTTCGGCGTGCGTTCGGCGTAACCGAAAGCATTGACGGAGAGGATTTGGTCAACGTGGTTTTCGGAAAAGGTGGAAAGATACCGGTTGCACTTGATGACTCGCAGAAGCAAGCGATGCGGAACTTGATCAGCGGCTTCTACGGCGTGTATCGCAATCGATTCGCCCACAACGATGTCGAACCCGATCTAGCTCAGGCACGGACAATTATCGAAATGGCAAACACGATCATCCTCGATATCGAAGCGCTTGCCGCTGCATCCGCATCCCCGCCCACATAGCTTAGAGCTAGATCACGCAGCAGCGGCGGCCTTGCTGATCGTCCGGTGCGGCACGCTGAATTGCTTCGCAAGTCCGCCCACCGTCAGCTTGGCTTTAATTTCCGCGCGTTGCGCAGCCGTCAACATGCGTCGCTCGACATATCCGGCCTGCGAGCATCTAACGGATCGGATAGAAACGCGTTGCGATAGCGCGGGCATCCGTCTCGACCACGACATCGTGGACAAATTTCCTCTTTGCAACGTACCGCATACAGCGCAGGCCCGATTCATCGTACGTCATGAGTTGTGCAAGCCAGTCCTCGCCGAAATCAATGTAGACCGGGCACGTGGCGTCAAGCCACGTGCGGCGCGGCCGGACCCAATCGTATTGGTAGTGGCCGGTGCACGCGCGCTGCACCTGCTCTTCGATTTCGTGCATGAAGTGGTACCAACCGCCTCGCGGGTTCGCCTTCGTCGCGTCGGGATAGTCCTTCACGCATTCAGACAACCGGAAGAAGATTCCCGCCGCCGCGCCTCGCAACTCACGCTTTGCCTTGACCCAAATCAGATCGCGCGCCAGCTCCGACACCGGGTCGGGCAGCGCGTGGTAAATGTCGAAGTTCTGCCGGAATCCGTGCCCATCGATGACCCATACGAGGTTGCCGTAGAACGCTTCACGGGAAATACGCTCGGTGTCGGTCATAGCAGAATGCTGCACTTCAACAACGATGCCTGTCGGGGTCTTGATGTCCGCCCGATGGATTTCACCGTCAGACGCTACGTGCGAAATTTCTCGGCATTCGGCAGGAAATAGGTTTTTCCATTCGCGATGCCACGGCGTTTCGTTCTCCCACCACGGATCACAATCGCGACGGCTGGCGTGCGCCCAATGATGCATAACGCGTGGGCCGCATTTCGCGATGGTTGCCGCGCCGCATGTCGGGCAAACGCCTTGACCGCCCGGGAACGCCTCGCGGCGCTTCTGCTCAACGATGGCGAACTGCACCTGTTATCCCCTTCGCGCCTGATTTGTGAACCTCGCCGCCGTCACACATCGACCGACATGACGTGCTGCGATGCGATGAGCAACGGCGGCACCGGGCACTTGCAAACGCACAGATCGTCACTGAGCGCTACGCGGCGACCATCTGGCCCGGTCATCGGAATTCGCGGGCCGACACATTTGATCTTGCCGATCGTCTTGCACACCGGGCAGAACACATCGTCATCCTCATGCGCGATGTGCCTGCCGTCGAGCGCGAACGGCGTAGCCTTGGCTTGCACCGTTCCCGCCACTGTCGTGTGATCGCCGTCGAGAATCAGGTATCTCGTCATGGCTGGTTTTATCCGCCTTGCTTCTCAGTCGGCGACCAGTGCCAGTTCGTTGTACCCCACGAACTGCCTTCGATCACCGGCATGATTTCGCCAGCTTCGAAGTAACGACGGCTCCCAACCTTTGCTGGCGTATGCCACCAACCCGCTTCCGGGCATGCACTGCCGCCCCGCACACTTTGGCGGGCCGGTTCGCGATTTGCGGGCGGCGGAACTATCGTCGGCGGCTCAGGAATCGGCGGGGCATCGGGCAAATCGAAGCGTGCTACCCACTTGCGCGCGTTCTTCACATCCGCGCTCGGAAGGTCGGGAATGTAGGTATGCAGTGCGTCGGGTTTCGGATCGCGCAGGATGCGCAGGACACTGTTCACGAACACGTACGGCTCGGGCAAACCCTCTTCAGGAGCGCCAAGGCGCGGGAAGTCGCCCGCACGGATCATCAAGCATGCATTGGCGCGCTCGATGTGAATATCGGGACGATCAAGTTTTTCTCGGATTACCGCCTCGCCACCCAAACGCTCGATGAACAGTTCGCCTAGGATCGTGAACCAGTTCACACCCTTGATGAAGCCCCACCGCCCGACCTTCGCACCGGGATGCAGATGATCATAGGAGGCGGTTAGATCGTCTTTGGATTCACCTTCGTAGGACACCGGGTCGTACTCTTGTTTCTGCAGGTGCGCGGTACTGTCAATGTCTAACCCGCTGAAACGTTCCGCAAGTGCCCATTCTTGCGGCATATATCGGTGATAGCTATACGCAAGAACAGGCGCAAGCCCACCATAGCCACCACGCACTACGAGCTTGTTACACACATAACGCAGAAATTCCTCGTACTTCGCGACTCCTTCAGCGGTAGTGACCAAGTTCATCGGCACATTGAATTTCAAATACGATAAACCCGTCTCCCGTCCCTTAGGCACTCTCAATCGTCCGGTGGGCGAAACATAGTCCTCTTGAAGTGCCGTCCCGGTTAACACCCCGATATTGTATTCCGCCGCTGTATCTTGGTCGGTTGCACTGGAACGCAACACACTGACTTGCATATATGACGGTGTATCGGAAATTGCACGGCGAATCTTCTCAACACCTTTGGCATTTCGCGCCGTGAATTTTCCAAGGTCAGCATCCTTGCCTCCCTTCAGATGCTCGCCGAACATTTCATCAAAGCGGTCAAAGCAGTCAAGGATCGCCTTTCGCACCTCAGGTTGCGAGCCACGCTCAAAGAAAACCGTACCGATGACACCCGGCAACACGCCCATCGAATTGTCGGCAAGGCGTACGCTCAAATCTTCCTGATAGCGGGAAAGCGCCTGCAACGGCGTCAAGACGGGTTTCGAATCACTCAAAGTCATAATCGGATCGTCAATTGATCAGTCGCACATGAATTCAGTCAACTTGCGGACAGCGCTGCGACCGCACTCCCACCCCCGACGACTACACCAAGGGTCGCAGCCAGTGCCGCAGCGGCCTCCGCACCAGCCGCGATAATCGCACACAGCGCAGCGAAAATCGCGATCAACTCAGGCAGCAACAGGATCACGATCGCGACGCCGACGACGATGGCGACCGCTATCGCGGCTCCTTTCAGCAGAGTCACGCCGACCTGAGCCCAATCGATATGAGTGAGCACGTCCCACGTCATATCGGTCATTTGCACAATTGCCTCCCATCCGGCCTTGAGTTGCGCAGCCGTGTAGCGGAATATTTCGTGCCCCTTCTCGTCAACCCATACCCAAGCGCTATGCGCCTTGTCAGCGACCCACTGACCCGCCGTAAACATCCACGCTGCGTGCTGATGCAGGAACGCACTGGTTTCAGCAGACACGTATGAATATCCACGATGAACGGCATCCCAAACAGGGGCAACCGCATGTTCAACCTCTTCGCCGAACGTGTGCGCCTTTTGCCACCAGTCCTCATACCAGACATGGTGCGGGACAGCGGGGACGCTACGAATGGGCACTGTCTGCCGGTCCTTCTCATCGTTGGTTTTCGGCGCGGGAATAGGTGCAGGCTTAGGGATTTTCTGCAAGTCCCCATTGCAATCAGTCACATCGATCACGGTCATGCGATTTTTGAAGTCGCCGGAAATCGCCCGGTAAGCTTCCTCTTGCCCCGGTCCCCAGTTGTCACCCGGGAATTTGACTTCGACCAATCGCAACATATTGTTGGCATGATGCCCGCCTTCGCGATCGACAGTTCCACGCCCGGGCCAGAGAATCGCCTCGCTTTCCACAATGATCACATCGGGTCGCCGAAGAGCACCTACCTTCGCTCCGGGCGGAAACGGGTTCCGGCTTCGACGACGCTCTGTCCCGTGGGGTTTTTCATTACTCAAGAAGGGAATCGGAGCGGCAACGCCGCCTGTCGCGAAGAACGGCATCATGTCGAAGCTCACTTCAGCCTTGTACTTGAATAGCCACTTCCACTCGAACTCTTCCTCGACCATCATTGGCACACTCATCGCTGACTGCATGAGCAGCCGGTAGACGATCGAGCCATCGCGCAACCTGACGGGAATGTATTTCGCCGTTTTCAGCGCTTTCTCGACCTTTTCCCGCAAATATCCCTTGGTTCCCGGCGGTAAATATGCGTACTCAGGTACGCGCTCTTTGATCGTCTCGCACGCGCCTGCCGGTTGAAGTGATCCGCCCATTGTGTTCTCCTAGTATCGTTGGCGCTCACGTGCGCTCGTCAGGGTCAACCTTCAGGTAATCGGCCCAAATGTCGGGTTCCCCACCACCGGCATACTTCCACGGCTCCACGTCCTGCTTTTCCTGCTTGAACGCCTTGAGGCTCACGCTCTGTGCATTCGGCGTAAAGACCGGTACTGTCTCGCCAAGATCGTTCGTATGGCCGAGCACGGTCCGCCCTGATGGCAGCTTCAGTTCGTACGCATGTCGAATCATCGGCGTGCCATCTGCTTCGTTCTTCAAGACGTATTGCGCCTGATACGACGGTTTGAACTGCGGCATCGTGTACGACTCACTGACCGGCCCTGCGAAGCTAAACGACGCGCCCTTGAAGTCAACGTTGCCGGGTGCGTGTATCGAGACGTTCCCGCCCTTGATGCGGATCGTTGCGCCGCCGCAGTACAGGACTAGCTCCTGATCGGCTGCAATTTCCATCCGTCCGGCTACCGATAGCAATTTCACAAGCTGCTGCGCAGTCATTTCGAGATCGCCTGCTTGCGCCTGTATCTCAACCTTGCCGTTACCCGCAACAGCCTTGATGCCTTGATTACGTGCGAACAGGCTCAGATGATTTACCGTAGCCGCGTGCATCGATCCGCCCGCCGCGAAATATGAATCTTGTCCGCTGATCCAGTTCGCCTGTTGGTCGGCACTCGCGTGAAGCGATTGATGTGTGGACAGGCCGATACCGGCCGGACTGCCGAGCAGCAGCAGCGGCGCAGCGAACGCATTGGCGTTACCCGTGCCGCCGCCCGCCGTACGTCCGCCGGTAGCTTCGCCGGATGCAGACTGCTTCGTTGCATCGGTGAACGCCGTCAGCGCCTCAACGCCGGGTTTCAGGCTCTCGGCCTGATGCTGTTCGCTCGCATCCGAGATGCTGCCGAGCAGGTCTTTTGAGCGCGTAAGCTGCTCGCGTGCTTCGTCAACATCAAGCTGATCGCTGTCGCGCGAAACAGGGTGCGCACTGATCGACACGCCACGGCCACCGCGTACCGATGCGTAATGGTCGGCGTGCAACAGCAATCCCGAACCGAGATATCGCCCCCGCGTGTTTCCGCTCTGCTGAATCAGATATCCCTGCGCGATCGATGCGTAGCTGCTGCCCGTGTAACTAACGAGCCGCGTGCCGCCTTGGTTCGTGGCGTCGTCGTGGACGAACGCGTTAAACGCGCCCGTGCCACCGAACCCTTGCGACTGAAATCCCGACAGCAGCACATTCGAATGCCACGGAGAAGGTGTCGCGCCGCCGTTGACGCGCCCCAAAATGAACGGTTTGTCGCAATCGTTTGCCCAATAGGCGACCAAAACCCATTCACCGGCCCGTGGCACGTGCACCGAGCCGTAGCCGTTGCCCGTATCGGCCTGCATGGTCGATAGTAGCGGCGACGATGCGAAGGTACCGTCCGGGTTCTTGCGGTCCCATGCGAAATGCACACGTACCTGGTTCCGCTCGTTCGTCCATGCTTCCGATCCCTGCTGCGTCACAACGATCGCATGCTCGATAGCCATGTTCGGCTTGGGATGCGCGAGCGGGCTGCGATATTCAACGCTCGCTTCTTGTGCCTCAATCTCGATGACGAAAAACCCGGCCGTCCCGTCTTGTGGGTGTTCCGGCGTCTTGAAGCGCGCCCCGTGTGCCGCCTGCTGCTCGGCCAGCGTCGCGCGCAGACTGCGCGGATATTCCGTCGCCAGTTGACCAATCGACACGTTATTTTCGATGAACCATCGCGCCTCAATGACGAGAAATTCCCGCTTCTTGGGATCGCTGTCGGGATGACGGGGATGGTTGTTCAGCGTGAACCGCGACCCGGCATCAAGCCATCGTAGACCGCCGACCCCGAAATAGCGACGCGCACGCGAATCCCACTCTTCAACACGACGACGGGCACGGCCTTCGCCGCTGTCTGAATCGGGATAGCCGTACGCTGTCGGCTGATAGATCGTCATCGGTGCAGCAGGGATGCTGCGCGATTCCGCCTGCCGCCCGCCGTCCGTTGCGTAGGTCGTGGATTGCAGAGCGCTTTCCGTCTGGAAATGGGATGTCGGGCGCTTGTAGTCGAACGCACGCGACATGTAACGCAGGCTCTGCATGGTCTGCATGACCGCCCACTGCGTGAACCCGTCCGCTTCGTGATCACTGTTACCGCGATAATATTCGGCCGGTTTCGCTTCCGGCAGCGACGATACGCGGTCCACGATAACGAGCGTCGTTTTCGGCGGCTCGCCTTCCTTCGTCGGTTCGTGAA
The DNA here is from genome assembly GCF_001043615.1 of Burkholderia sp. LK4. Lineage (NCBI taxonomy): Bacteria > Pseudomonadati > Pseudomonadota > Betaproteobacteria > Burkholderiales > Burkholderiaceae > Burkholderia > Burkholderia sp. LK4. The sequence continues at coordinate 4,765 of NZ_LDUL01000049.1, read as the reverse complement.
CCCAACGGAGATACATGCCTTCATCTTCGAGAAGGCGGTACACAAAATGAAGATCGGATTCGCTCTGACGACACCATGAGCGCACCGCAGGTTCGCGCGTCAGGTCGAACCGGAACCGCCCCTGCAACTGCGGATAGCGGTTGAACACGTCGGAAATGATTTCGCGCGCGTCCTTTTCGAGCCACCCTTCATCGTTGTGGGTCTTGCTCAGGAAAATCTGCGCGGATGAAAATTCGAGCTGGTACGTTGATACGCTACCGTCACCGCCCAAATATCCAACCTGATGCACGAAACCGTGCACTGGTCGATAGACCGAATCTGCATACAGTACCGTACGCTGTTGAATCCACAGGGTGACGGGCTGATGCATCAGCGACAGCAGCGCCGTATCGTCACGCAGCGACGCAACGTCGATTGTCCAATGGTAGTCACCGCCAATCCGGGACGATCCGCGTGCCCGCAGCGGGGTCAACGCGTTCTTGCCGAGTGGTGTATCCAGCATCAACAGCCGGTCGTGCTGCAACAACCCGCGATGAACGGCCTCGTACAGGTCGCGATTCTTCAGGTCCCCGATTGCGGGTGGTCTGAGTGCCATTTCTTGTCGTCCTTCTCTCAGGTTCGAGCTACCGTCAGAGAAGCAACACACAGACGGTCAGCCAGCGGCGACGAAAGGTCGCTCTCGCGCAATTGTAGCTAAAGTCCGAGAAATATTTACCGATTTGACGCAAGCTGACGCTGAGTCTGGAAGATCGTGCGGAAGTTTCTCGGTCAACTCGTTGCCGCTGGCGTGAACCCTGATCTGCTCCAGGAATCCTGGACACAAACGAGTGTTAGTGCGTCGGCGGCAATTTCCCCGTCAGGAACGGGAGGTTGGCGATGAAACGCAAGCCATGCTCGACGGAGCAGATCGTGGCCGCGCTCACGCTGACCGTAGCCGGCACGCCCGCTCGTCCGGTCCGCTGCGTCGTCTGGACCGAGCACCCATCGCACATCGAACCCCGAACACCGCTCGCTAAAGATGTGTATTCTTCTGACGATATCCGAGGTTTCAGCTCCGCGAGTCAGATCCATGCGATTCAGTCCAGGGTTCGCCATGACGATTGTCGCTTCGACGATGCTGTCAGCTTGCGCAACGGCATTTTCGCCGCCGTCGATCACCACCACCGTCGCGGTGACCTCTCCCCCGCCGGTCGACAAGACGCTGCGCGACGGCGGATCGTCTACCGACCTGTCGGTCATCGGTCAGCCTGCATCCCCGTTTCGCACGCTGCTTTCCGTTCGTGAGTGCGCTGCCGGCAAATGCGCGGCGGGAATCGCCATGCCGACGCTTGCGGTCACGGTTCAACGCGTGTCCGAAGGACAGGCGGCGATACGCTTCTCGGTCAGCGGAGAGATCGGCAGCAGCCAGACGCTGAAATCGCAAACCGGGAACGCCGCGTCGGAAGTGACGATGTCGATCCCGTCGAGCGCGACACCGATCAACGATCGCTTTGCCGTCGACCGGGTCGCGACGATCAAGGTCGGCGAGTTTCGCCACGTGGCACTGCCTCATGGCATCCGTGCGTACGTGTGCGTCGCGATACCGAACGCCAAGGGGATGACGGACGGAAGCTGCGATTTCAGCCGGGTGCAGACGACCAAGGGCGCCGAGCTCGGCATTGCCGCGCTCTGACCCGCCCGTCACGGCGCCGATACCGGCTGCCCCGCCACGCGAGCATGCCGAACGACACTCGCGTCACGGATGCCGGATGTAATCCACCAGCGCCCGCGTATAGTCATCCGGCTTTCGATCGAACAGACTCACGACGATCGCCACCGCGAACCCCGCCGGCACCCCGAATACTCCCGAACTGATCGACTCGATCCCGAACCACGTGCGCCCCGCGAATCCCGTCAGCTGAGTGAAGTACGGATAGGTCGACACGATGTAGTACACGCACACCGCGAGCCCGGTCACCATCCCGGCGATCGCACCGCGCGTCGTCGTGCGCTTCCAGAACACGCCGAGCACCAGCACCGGAAAGAAGCTCGAGGCCGCCAGCGAGAACGCGGCGCCGACGAGAAACAGGATCTTCCCCGTATTGAGCGACGCGACATACGACGCGAACAGCGCGACGCCGAGGAGCAGCACCTTCGAGATCGTCACGCGCCGCTGGCTCGATGCGTCGGGCGCGACCATGCAGTAGTAGACGTCGTGCGACAGCGCGTTCGCGATCGTCAGCAGCAGCCCGTCCGCGGTCGACAGCGCCGCGGCAAGCGCACCGGCCGCGATCAGTCCCGACACGACGTACGGCAGCCCGGCAATCTCCGGCGCGGCCAGTACGACCATGTCCGGCTGCATCTGGATTTCCGACCAGTGCACGATGCCACCGCGAATCACCTCGACGACGCTGATCAGATCGGGCTCGAAGTGATGCCATTGCGTGACCCACGCCGGCAATTCGGCGAACGGCCGCCCGACGAGGTTCGCGAGGATCTCGTACTTGATCAGCACCGCGAGCACCGGCACGCTGAGGTAGAACAGCGCGATGAAGAACAGGGTCCACCCGACCGAGCGCCGCGCCGACGCGACCGACGTGGTCGTGTTGTAACGCGTCAGGATGTGCGGCAGGCTCGCGGTGCCGAGCGACAGGCACAGCAGCAGCGCGAGGAAATTCCGCTCGCGCGGCTTGCGCTCGTCATCGCTCGCGGCGGGAAACGGTTCGTGCATCGGCACGGGCGGCTCGGCACGGGCCAGCAGGTCGTCACGCGCCTGCGTCCACGCGACACGCGCCGCCGCCGGATCGCGCGGAAAGTCCGCCAGCTCGCGCTCGCGCTGGCTGATCTCGCGCAGCGGCCCGTTGTGGCGCCGCAGGTCGGCCAGCTGGTCGGCGAGATGGCGGCGTGCATCCGCATACGACGAAGGCAACCGGTCGAGCCGCGTCTGGATGTCCGCGGCTTGTCGTCGATACGCGTCGCGCACCTGCTGTTCGTCGGACGCATCGCGCACCTGCGCCTCGCGGGCCGCGACGCGCTCCATCAGCTTGCCGTAGCTGAACTGCGGCACCGGGCCGAGCCCGTTCTTCATCGCGATCAGCGACACCGGAATCAGGATCGCGCTGATCAGGATGATGTACTGCGCGACCTGCGTCCAGGTGACCGCGCGCATTCCGCCGAGAAACGAGCACACGAGAATGCCCGCGAGCCCGCAGAAGATCCCGATCGCGAAATCGACGCCGATGAAGCGCGTCGCGATCAGGCCGATCCCCTGGATCTGCGCGACCAGGTACACGAACGAACACAGGATCGCCGCGCCGGCCGCAAGCGCACGCACGGCCGTGCTCGAAAAGCGCGTACCGAGAAAATCGGGAATCGTGTAGCGCGCGAGCTTGCGCACATACGGCGCAAGCAGGAACGCGACGAGGCAGAACCCGCCCGTCCAGCCCATCACGTACGCGAGCGCATCGTAGCCGGTCGTATAGAGCGAGCCGGCCAGGCCGATGAACGACGCGGCCGACAGCCAGTCGGCCGCCGTCGCCATCCCGTTGAACGCGGACGGCACGCGCCGCCCGGCCACGTAGTATTCAACGAGATCGGACGTGCGCGACAGCAGCCCGATCACCGCGTACACCGCGATCGGCACGAACAGGAACACGTAGCCGATCCAGACGCCGGAGCCGGTGGCGCGCTCGATCCGCCACATCAGCAGCACGAACCCGAGAAACCCCAGCGTGTAGAGCGCATACGCGCGGATCAGTCGATGCGTCAGCATGAATCAGCGCCCGCCGTTCGGATGGCCGGTACGTGCCGCATGCTCGTCGTACGCGCGGCGCAGCGTGCGGTCGGCGCGTTGCATCAGCCCGATGTACGCGACGATCAGCACGAGATACACGAGAATCGCGCCCTGCGCACCGACGTAGAACGGCAGGCTGAACCCGGCGAAGCGCACGCTCGCGAGCGCGGGCCCGAAGAACGGCACGATGAACGACACGGCGAAACCGATCGCCATCAGCACCGCGATCAGCGCGACGTTGAAGCGCCAGTAGCGTGCATGGGCACGCGCGAGCGGCTCGGGAACGGGCGGTGGCGCGGCAGGCGCGGATCGGGTCGGAACGGTCATGCCGTTATGTAACAAAAAGCCCCTGCGCGGGCAATCGGGATTGCCGCGCAGGGGCTCGTGCGCGTGATGCGCAACCGGTACGGTCAGCGCACTTCGGCGAGCTGCTCGAGGATGGCCGGGTTCTCGAGCGTGGACGTGTCCTGCGTGATCGCTTCGCCCTTGGCGAGCGAACGCAGCAGGCGCCGCATGATCTTGCCCGAGCGCGTCTTCGGCAGGTTGTCGCCGAAGCGGATGTCCTTCGGCTTCGCGATCGGCCCGATCTGCTTGCCGACCCAGTCGCGCAGCGTCTTGGCAAGTGCCGCGGCCTCCTCGCCTTCCGGACGCGAACGCTTGAGCACCACGAATGCGACCACCGCCTCGCCCGTCGTGTCGTCAGGACGGCCGACCACGGCCGCCTCGGCCACCAGCTCGTGCGAGACCAGCGCCGATTCGATCTCCATCGTGCCGAGCCGGTGGCCCGACACGTTCAGCACGTCGTCGATCCGGCCCATGATCGTGAAGTAGCCGGTGTCCTTGTCGCGCACGGTGCCGTCGCCGGCGAGATAGAGCGTGCCGCCGAGTTCTTCCGGGTAGTAGCTCTTCTTGAAACGTTCCGGGTCGCCCCAGATCGTGCGGATCATCGCGGGCCACGGGCGCTTGACAACGAGAATGCCGCCTTGCCCGTTC
>NZ_LDUL01000048.1:0-727 GCF_001043615.1 Burkholderia sp. LK4 | reverse complement strand
ACTGCTCAACGTCGAGCAAGTCGGTCGGCACGACAACTTCTTCGATCTCGGTGGCCACTCGCTACTCGCCGTCCAGCTCGTCGAACGCATGCGCGACGCTGGCATCAGTGCCGGTGTGCGCGAAGTGTTCGCCTCACCCAGCCTCGCCGAGCTGGCCGCGGCTACCCGCAGCGCTGCTCCTACCTTTGAAGTACCGCCCAACCTCATCCCCGCCGGCACCGATGCCATCACCCCGGCCATGCTCAACCTCGTCTCGCTCTCGCAGGAGGAGATCGACCGCGTCGTTGCCACCGTGCCCGGCGGAGCCGCCAACATCCAGGACATCTACCCCCTCGTCCCGCTCCAGGAAGGCATCCTCTTCCACCACCTGCTCAGTCAGACCGGCGACACCTACCTCTTGCCCACCACCCTGGCATTCGACTCGCGCGAGCGACTCGACGCCTTGCTCAGCGCCTTGCAGACCGTCATCGACCGTCATGCCATTCTGCGCACCGCCATCTGCTGGGACGGTCTCGAGCGGGCCGTGCAGGTCGTCTACCGTCACGCCTCGCTCCCCGTTCATGAAGTGATGTTGCTGCCCGACGCCGATCCGCTCCGGCAGCTCAAGGCACTGACCGATCCCGACAGCCTGCGGATCGACCTGCAGAAAGCCCCTCTCATGCAGGCCTTCGTCGCTCAGCGACCCGACAACGGTCAGTGGCTGCTTACCCTCATCAAGCACCACATC